>RFVA01000007.1 GCA_009922685.1 Gammaproteobacteria bacterium
CCAGGCAGTTGATTGAGCAACCGGGTTTGCTCTATCCAGGATATAGGCCGAGGCTTTCGTTTTTCTCCAATTGCTCGACTCAGCATTGGAGCTGTATCTAACCAAGGCCGTCCCTCCTCATCCCGCCATAAACGTGCCGAAAGGTTCAAAACCCTTCTGATCACTGAAATGTCGCGATTGATGGTCCCGGCTGTTATGCCATTTGCCTTTCGGTCCGCAATGAACTTGTCCAAAGTTCCCGCATGAACGCGATCAAGCGTGAGATCACCAATGTATGGCATGACCAACCTGAGACTCGGGATATCCCTATCAATGCTGCGCTTATGTTGATATTCGGTCAGATAACGCGCCGCAGCTTCAGAGAAGAGCCGCCTCCTTCGAACACCATAGACCTTTTCCTGCCGGAGCTCGTCTATTCTTTTCGCGAGGAATTGTTCGGCTTTCCAGAGTTCAGATTCGCCAGTGCTTTCGAAAAGTCGTACTCCTTTGAACGTCTTTTCGATATGCCAGACATCACCTCTCTTTCGGAGGCCTGGTGTGATTTTTTTGCCCATAGGTGTTCCTCCATAGGCTCAACGTTGCTACCAGGCCGCCCGTTGCGCCTCTTATATTCGTCGGCCCACTGGTCTAGGTCAAGCCTGTCGAATGCAACTCCCTGCTCACCAATCGGAATCTCAACCAGATGGGGCCGAACTTCGTTATTGAAACGATTTCGATCCATACCTAAGTACGAAGGAGCGTCACGGAAACGAACAAAGCGTGGAGATAAATACATGTTCATGTCAGCGTTGAGCGTGAACCAAGTTCGTCATGAACTCAGCAATGACGCAGCTCACATCAGAAAATGGGATCTGAGCCAAGTCAGAACGCATTTTTGTTGAAAGTTGCTTCTCAAATGATTCATCCAAACAGCAAGTGAATCGTTGGTGAATCCAGGAATTGCAGGCTAGAGATAAAAACAAGAGAGCCCTGTGGGAATGGTGAGCAAAATTGCAATCATTCACACAGAGCTTCTAGATTCTCAGGATCAGAATTCGCTCATGAAAGAGCGATCACTGCGAAAAATCATCCAATGCTTGTTCCTTGCGTTCCAGGGCACTTATCCGGAGTACGCTGCATCTGAACAACCCTTCTTTAGAGATAAAGAACGTGGGTGGTTTTGGCGTGAAGAGATCATTGAGTCTCCTCCATCAAAGCCCAAGAAAGAAGCGCAGACTCCACCCACCAGCCCTCAGCGAATCCCTGAGGATCCAAAACCTCTTTCGGTGGCCTGGCTCCGAAAGAATCTTGAGGTCTATCGTGATCAGGCGATCGACGCTCCGACTCCTGAAAACGTTGCGGCCTACTTCTATCTACAGCGCGTCATGATGGACAAAGCCCATCGGTTTACCGATGTGGCCCACGAGGTCGTGATCTCGGATCCCAGACTGGATGAGAATGTTCGGCGGCCGATATCCTCCTTTGCTGTTCAGGCCGCTAATCGCGAAGCCACAAAGACCAGCCAAGATTCTCTATCTCTGATCGCAAAATCGACAGGGATACTCTTTTTCTTTCGTTCCGACTGCACTTACTGCCATCTCCAATCTCCGCTTCTCAAGGTGCTTGAGGATCGATACGGTTTCAAGATCTACCCCGTTTCACTGGATGGATTACCCATGCCCGGGGGTCTCTATCCGGACTTCCATCACGATCAGGGGCAAGCAGCACAACTCGGCGTTCAGGCCACCCCTGCCCTCTTCCTTCTTAACCCGCCCGGAAAGATCCTGCCTTTGGCCCAGGGCGTTCTCTCCCTCGATGATCTGACCAACCGAATCCTGACCGTGGCTCATTCGGAAGGGCTGATAACGGACGCAGACTATGACACCACCCGTGGACAGAACACAGTTCCGTCGCTCATTACATCTAGTTTCCCTTCTTCCGAGGGATTTCCATCCGATCCCAACGCGCTGATCAGCCATCTTCAGGGGGCATCTATTACAGGAGGTCAACCATGAACCCCATTCGAATGAGCACTCTGAGCCTCATGGTGATGATGTCTATTCAGCCTTGTCAGGCGGGACTTCAACAAGAGATGGATTCCATGTTTGGAGCCATGACCAACGCCACCAATCCCACCGCCAATATCGGTCAACGACGCGGTGTATTGAGTGGAGGATCGGTCGTCACCCGGAATCGGATTATGAATACAAACCCGATCGCTATGGTGCCACCCTCATTCGGAGCGGGCTGCGGTGGCATTGATCTATACGGCGGATCCTTCTCTTTTGTGAACCAGAACCAGTTCATGACCTTGATGCGCAGCATCGCGTCCAATGCCGGTGGCTATGCCTTTCAGTTAGCCATCAATGCCATGTGCCCTGACTGCGGAAACGTCATGACGGATCTTCAAAAGAAGATCCAGCAGATGAACCAGATGTTCTCCAATTCCTGCCAATTGGCTCAAGGCATCGTGAATGACGGGGTCTCTGCCATCGATGCCCAGAACAAGTCTCGGATGTCGAACGCTTCTCTATCTCGTGGCGTATCCGATGTCTTTGGTAGTTGGACAGGATCAGGACCTCAAGGAGATCCCGTACAACAGGTCGCCAACAACGCACCTCAGGTTCTTCAATCCACCATTCAGGGGAATCTTGTCTGGCGTGCCTTGAACCAGAGCCATGCTGCCAACTGGTTCGCCTTCGGCGGCAATGATCTTCTGGAATCGATCATGAGCGTCACGGGTTCCATCATCGTTCAGGCCCCCGTAACGGCGCCGGATGGCCAGGGAAGCAATACACCCGTGGTGAATCTACCTCCTCTTCTCAAGATTCGGGATCTGATCAACGGGTCAGGCACGGACGCCACTCAGACAGTTCGGGTCTATCAATGCGATAGCAGTTCAGCAGATGGCTGCCTGAATCCAACGCCGCAGAACGTCACGGTTCAAGGACTGAGTCAGAAGGTCCGTGATCTGCTGCTGGGAAGCACCTCCCAGGATGGCCTGATTAACAAGTTCGCAACGAACAACGGTTCGCTTACGGAGAGTGAAAAGGCCTTCATGGAAGCAACTCCGGGGGCCATCGGCGCCTTGATCCGCAACCTGGCCCGAGAGGACATCGGATTGGCCCGCATGTTTGCGGAAGAAGGATCACCCGTCATTGCGCTGGAGATGGCGCAATTGATGATTCAAGGCATGGTGGACGCGGTCCGGCAGTCCACGGCCGTCAATCAGAACGCCTACGCCACCAAACTGGCTGAATCTCTGGCTCAAGTCCGTCTGGATCTTCATGAAGAGTATTCGGAACTCGCGGGGCGCTATGGGAACACTCAAACCCTGATGGCCTTCTACCAGGATCTCATGCGGAGTCTTAAACCCGGTCAGTACGGATCCTACGCTCAGGCGCCCAAGGCGGCTCCCACCTATCCGGCGCATTGATCATGGTCTACACGATTTATTCCATCGGCGATTCTGCCTTTCTTCAAGCTATTCTCAACGCCATCGCCATGATTGCCCAGACCGGGGATTACCGGATGGCAGGTGGCATCGGTGCCCTCATTGGCGTCTTGTTTGTGTGTCTTCGAAGTCTCATGCAATGGGATGGGCGGGGTCTTCGTTATCAGGACATGCTGTTGGCTATCCTGATCTACATGACGCTCTTTGTTCCTGGGGTCACGGTCGATATCGAAGACGCCTATACCGGTCAAGTTCGAGTCGTAAACAACGTACCTTTCGGGCCAGCGGTTACAGGATCGATCCTTTCCAACATGGGCTACCGACTGACCTATCTCTTTGAGCAGGGGTTTTCGACGCCGAGCATGACGCAGCATGGTTTTGCCGATGCGCTTCAGGTACTGACCACGGTCAGAAAGAACCTTCTGTCACGGATTGAACTGGGGAAAGCGAATTCCCCGGTCTCAGGAAGCGATATCGAGAACTCCGTCGTTAATTACGTCAAAGAATGCACCCTTACCGGGGTCGATCTCAATCTCCTGTCGCTGGATACCATTCTTAGAAGCAACAATGTCCTGAATGGTCTCCGCTTTGACTCGGACATCTACACCACCGAGATCTATACCGGTGGGAAACCTTCGGCCGTCAGTTGCACCGAGGCATGGTCGCCTCTGCAGTCGCTGATTGAAAGTCAGGGCATGCCGGCCATTGAAGCCCGCTTGAGTGCGGTTCTGGGCGTTCAATCCGGGGGTGAAGTCCCGAACCGAGTTCAGGTTGCTCTGGATGCCCTGACCCAGGGCCAGGTCAATGCCACCGATTACATGCTGGCGGCCGCACTCCTCCCCATGTTCGAGAAAGGCGTGGTGGGCCGACATGAAGACAGTCTGCACTGGGATCGTGCGGCGATGGTCGAGCAGGCCATTCAGCAGAGGAATACCCAGTGGACGTCTGAACAGACCCTCTTTGCTCGCATCGTCAGGCCCATGATGGCCTGGATCGAAGGATTTAGCTATGCGATTACACCTTTGATGGCTTTTGCCGTCATGCTGGGGGCTACAGGGATCCGGATGTCAGGCCAGTACGTCCTGATGCTGCTGTGGGTCCAACTCTGGATGCCGATTCTGGCCATCATCAATCTCTACATCACGCTCTCTGCAACCGCAGGATTTGCGGCCTTGAATCTGGCCCAGTTCAACCTGCCCTCTATCGCCGGCATTTACCAGATGGATATGGAGATCCAGAACTGGCTCGCAGTCGGAGGGATGCTGGCCTCCTCTACCCCGGCCATTGCCCTGATGCTGGTCTATGGAGGTTCTATCACGGCGACCCATTTCCTGGGACGCATGCAGAGTGGAGACTTTGTGGATGAGAAGCTGGCAAGCCCTCCGATCCTGAATCCCGCCGCCATGATCGGGATGCAGAGCATGCATCAGCATGGACCTCTCACAGGGACGCATATGACCGGTTCCGACAAGGTTCTGCCGACCTTTCAGATTGGCCGTGATGTTTCGGCCTCCGTCAGTTCCAGTTTTGGTGCATTGAAGCAAAGCTCGCAGAACTTCATGGAATCGTTAAGCCATCAGGCTGGCCAATCTTCGAGCTTAAACCACGAGGGAACAGACTCCCTGAGCCTCTCCCGCCGTATGTCCAGCACAGGAAGTGAAACCGATCGATTCATTCAATCGACGGGTGAGGACTTCGCCCAACGTTACCGGGATACAGGGATGTCCGGAAATGATTTCGCCTCTTTGATCAGTGGTGGTCTGGGGGGTCAGATGGGCTATCGCAGCGGAAAGTTGGCCGGAATTGCCGTGGATGAAAAGGGTACCCCTGGTTTAACCGGCGGCATCCAAGGGAGCCTTACAGATCAACTCCAAAATCGATTCCATGTCGGGAGCAGTCAAGCCAACGAAATTGCTTCAGACCTATCTAGTCGCATCAGCCAGGATCAAGGCTGGCAGGCAGAACTCGCAAGGAGCATTTCAAGAGATGCGCAGGTAGGAACACGTGAAGTGGCCTCCTTAGGACTTACCAGCCAGAATCTCTCCTCCCTGCAGCAATCCGCGCAGGACACGATCTCTGCCTCCAACCAGTATCAGGAGAGCATTTCCACGCAGCAACGGTTTGCAACGACATCCAATATCGGTGCAGCCGAGGCAGGACTCCGTATTGCCAATAATCCGGACTCGTTTGGCGCACTAGAAAAGTCTCTAGATCAGGTCGGTCTTCGTGGCGATGCACAACGTCTCAGTGCTGAGTGGCAATCTATGGGGCTTATCAATGATCCCAAGCAAAGTTACGCTGCTGCTGGAGCATCACTGCTGACTGGATACAGTTCTGCTGCATATCGGCATCTGAGTTCAGATGACGCGCGTTTAGCGGAAAATCTGGGACATGTCGTCCTCGGCGAGGCCTTCAGAGCACCCTACCCCTCGGATGCTGCCCACTCTGCAAGCAATGCCCACATCCAGACAGAAGCACCCTCATTTGATGGGGTCAGAGCGACGGTCGAATCGACATCTTTCGGCGATCCAATGCATGCCACTCAGGGACTTTCTGGACGCGTAACGGCAGAGATTGGTGAGAGATCTGGCTATGTAGCTGATGGAACTTCAACCATCATGATGAATCACGATGCGTATCAAAATGATGTGAGAAACGAACATTCATCGAGTCTCAACAGTCTTCATCACGAACAGTCCGAGCACTACGGTCAAAAGATTCATGAAGCAGCATCAGAAACTCAATCTATAGCTGAGATGAATTACGACAAAATTGGTGGATTTATTTATGGAGCAGCCACTGAAGTTTCACGGTGGGGTGAAGCTTCAGTTGATGGTTTTATCAAGACGTACGATGAAGGCGTAGCGACTGGAAAAAGCTCAGGGTCCGCGATGATGAACGCTATCAAACGATTTCCACATGAAGCGTCCATCATTGTCGAGCACTGGGCCAACGATCAAGTCGAATTAGCTTCCATGAAACTTACCCCAGGCCAACAACAGTTCTACAAAAGTCAGTTGATGGGCGTCATACCCGGAAGTGAGGGATCTTCAGAGAAGATTCCGAATGCCATGCTTGAAACCCTAAGCAATGAAGGAAGCGAACGATCATCCGAAATTGCATCATTGATCCACCGTGCAGCAAGTCAAAACCGCCCTGATCTTCTTGAATTGATTGGTAGGTACAACAAATCCAGAATTGATGGATGAACAGTATGGCGTATTCCCAGGGACTTGTTGTATCGTGTATCGTTACAAGATCAGACCAACATGATTAAGACGTTCAGACACAAGGGCATACAAAAATTTTTCGAAACCGGCTCTAAAGCAGGGATTCAGTCAGATCATGCTCAAAAGCTTGGTCGTCAATTAGCTGTTCTGAACACTGCTTCAGCTCCTCAGGAGCTGGATATCCCAGGCTGGAGGCTCCATCCTCTAAAAGACGATTTAGCCGGTCATTGGTCAATCAGGGTATCTGGAAACTGGCGACTAACATTTAGGTTTGAAGGTGACGACGCCATCCTTGTTGACTACCAGGACTATCACTGAGGCGCACATGAATATGCACAATCCCCCACATCCAGGTTCCATTCTTAGGGAAGATGTTTTGCCTGAACTTGGGCTAACAATCACCGATGCAGCTCATCAGTTAGGAATCGCACGAGTAACGCTATCACGGCTCATCCATGAACGAAGTGCAGTCAGCCCCGACATGGCCATCAGGCTTGAGTCTTGGCTGGGTGGTCCAAGCGCAGAGACGTGGTTACGTATGCAGTTGGCCTATGACCTATGGGAGGCACGACAGAAGCCCCGTCCCAAAATTGAGAAAGTTGCCGCCTAGCTCTGAACGCGGGATTGACAGTGAATACCGGGTGGTCAACGAAACTTATTAGTAAGATCGATAAAGAATACAAACAATAACCCGGAAACCATTATAGCTGCAGCACACATGGCAATCCGTAGAAGCCATTTATCAAACCAACTTACTGGGGCCCTCCATATTGCTGTAACACAGAATGGACACACCGTCTTCACGACGGATCCATAATAATAAACGACCCTCGGGATAATTAACTTATCGCATTTAGGACATGCAATCCTGCTAAGTGGCAGATCATTTCTAAAGTGATTTGTTCTGCAAATATTATTCGCCATATAACCTCATGATTAAGGTGGGGACATCAGGAACGATCAGCCTCCTACTGCTTGGCGATACTGTCAACCCCATTACAGCCTAGATTCCTCAGTTTTACGCAATTTATTTTCACTTTCTTAGCACCTCATCTGACTTGCCTTTTGTGCGCTTTTCAAATGTATTTCTGAACATTTGAACAGCATTGAACGACTATGGCGTACCTTCAGTCATGTCCTTCGGATGAGAATATCTTAATATCGGCCCGGCTTCTGGAGATGAGTATTAAATAATCCTATCCTGGTCGTCATTCGGACAATAGCAGCCATGCATCCGTCAGATCGAATCCAGGGTTTGGGCAAATATCCTGAAAAAGATCAAAGCTATTTATCAGTGTTCGGCTGTCTATGGGTTTTCGGAGAGAGTTTGTCCCACCAACTTCGCGATACAAGAGCACAAAAAGGCTCAGCCGTTGTTGGTCCCAACGTGTTCTACAACAGTAAAGACTGCTTCGACGTCCACCAGGGCTGGGAGAGGAGCCATGAACCATCCTATGAATCTCCCGTATTTCAGCCTCCGGAAGGTTAAGAAGGTCCTTGACGTGAAAGGTGCGTAGCCGACGACGAATGAGTTGCGCTGCCAACTCACACCTTTCCCATTTTTCAAGTGAATGAATTTTCATATGACTTGCTCCCCACGGTGTTGAGTCAAACTGGCTAGGATATGGGTTCTGTAGCTTTGCTCTTCACGTTCTGAATAGCCTTCAACCTGGAGCTCCTTCAGAAGTGATGGAGAAACACGCCAGCTGAAACATGTGACATTGGAATCTGCCAATGTCTGTATCTGCGTTATGGAGAGGTTCTTCACCAGGTTGATCACATCGCTTGTCACACCCAGTAAATAGCGAGCCTTATGCTCTTCTCCCAAATGAGCGTACTCACGAATTTTCAGCATGAAGAGGCGATTAAGCTCTGATATGTCCTTATCCATGGCTTCCTCCTATTTAGTATTTGCGTTCTGACGCAGACGTGATGACAGTTTCAGAACCCGCTCACCGTATTGACGCGCTTCTATGCGATCCTGCCAGGCGTGATATCGCCCAACACCTAATGTGAGATCGCCGGGTACCGATGCAATGGCTTCCGATAGGATCTGAGCGCCCAATTCGACGTTAGTAACGGGATCCATTAATAAACCCAGGCTTCCAGCACGTGCTGAGTGCCAGCGGTAATTCACCTGCATCAAGCCAACATCAATATTGGATTCGCCGTGGTCGATGCTCTTCTTGAGATGCCCAATGGCCTCTTCGTAAGTTCTTGGGTAAATGGCTTTACCAGCCTTGTTCAATGCCCATGGCCAGGGTGATGCAAATCCTTCGTCAACCCGAGAAGATTCAACGAGTGCAATCGCATAAAGTAGATAAGGATCCAGATGATGCAGATGCCCTGTTCTCTCCCAATGTGTACCTTTCAGATTTACCGAACCCCTCATAGATAATCCGGTGGCACGATTAGGTACCGTAAAGGGATGGCTGGGATCAGCACTAACAGATCCAGCCAATAGCCCCATATAGAGGACCGCGATGGGGTAAGCGAGTCGCTGGATGATTCCATCCCCATTGTTGGGAATGGCCGCTTGATCAAGCGAAATTGAGACGTTTTTCATGTCCTTGGTTCTCCCTGATGAAGGTGAACCAAAGTCTCGGTGAGAGGCGTGAGGAAATTATGAAGAAGTTGTGTGGATTCAGACTCTTTTGCGCTTGTTCATGGAGAATCTGTGAAGAAATTGTGAAGATTTTCAAATTTGGCACTGAATCAGCTTCAGATCCGGAAATTTCGCTTAAATTAATGCGATAGTGGATTCCAACAGTTGTTCATCCTCACGAGGGGTATGAAGGCTTGTTTGTTGGATTTTCTCTCAGGCTTCACGAGAGCGTTCGGAATCCCATAAAAACGTGTTTCATAATATTGATTGGGGGGCATCTAAGTTAGATTTCACGCCAGTCCGTGATGTTTGCATCCCTGCTATTGCCTATGCTAGCGTTGGGTACCCTAGTCTGAGGTCAGTTAAGTGTTGAGAGCGATTCGGAGGAGACGGCGTGAGCCTGTCTCTCGGTCATTTGTGCTCGGCGTGCTCGTCATTTGGCTAACCATGGCCCTGACGGGCTATTGCCTGAGGCTTATCCCTACCCTCTCAAGTCATAGCTTCAATCAGCCTGCCTGCCATCTCATCAACCAGGCAAAGACTCCCTCTGAAAGTGGCAAGTCCACTGTCACCGTCTGTCTGGATGTCAACTCTGCTCATTCGGCCATTCATGCAGATTCGATACCGGATCCAGTACATTTTCTAATCATCTCCCTTTCAACAGTGACAGCTGTTGTTATCGCGCTTTGTGTCCAAATCAGGCCAAGGAAACGCGACCCGCCAACTGAATATTCTTGGAACCCGCTCTACTACGTCTTCTGTAGCCAGCTGAAATAGGTCTTTTCCGGACTCAGATGCTCCTTCTGGATTTCTTTTTTGATCCAGAGGGTCTTTTGTCTTTACGGGAAACGACCATGAGACGCATTCAGACTGATTTATCCTGTCTATTACCATCTCCGGCATACACTCGAATGATGCTGGGCCTCCTTTGTTTTGCCATGAGTCCCACCTTAACGGCCGAGCATCACGACTTATCACCTTCCTCATCGCCACCACTGACTCTGGAGACGGCTCTGCACTTCGCGTTGCAGGACAATCCTGGTCTTCAGGAAATCAAGGCCAGAGCGGAAGCCTCCACACATGTCCCCTCTCAAGAGGGTTCGCTCCCGGATCCGGAACTGAGTTTTGGTGCGCTAAATCTGCCATCCAATACATTCAACCTCCATCAGGAGGATATGACGATGATGGCTATAGGCATTAGCCAACAATTACCTTTTCCTGGAAAGCTGGGTTTGAAGGAGAAAATCAGCTCCATCCTTTCGGATATTCAGGCTGCCACCGTTGAAGATGCCAGGATCCAATTGGCAAGGAATGTGAAAGTCGCTTGGTGGCGGATTTTCTATTTAGATCGTGCGGCAGAGATCGTCTCCCAATCACAGGGAAGCATTGAGGAAGTGGTCAAATTGGCCATGGCAAGTTATCGCGCGGGTGGCAGTCCTCAGCAGGATGTCCTCCTCGCGCAGATGGAAAATTCGAAATATAAGGAACGCAGGTTAGAAATTCTCAACATGCGGCACATTGAGGCTGCAAGATTGAACGCCCTGTTGAACCTGCCAGGCAATCGTCCTGTCACGCTCCCGCATGAAGGACACATCATCAAGCCAGAAGTGAAAGATGACCGAGTTCTTTTCGAAACCGCTGACGCCGCGCAGCCCAGAATTACTCAGAAACGAAAGAATATCGAAGCTGCACAGTCCAGGCTTGAACTGGCTGAGAAAGAATTCTGGCCCGATCTCAAATTTGGAACGGGCTATGCGTTTCGACAAAGCACGACCGCAGGGACTCCACGTAGTGATTTCGTGGATTTCCAGCTCAGTATCAACCTCCCTCTTTATGCCGCTCAAAAACAATCTAAAGGCGTAGACCAGCGGCAATCTGAGTTGCTCAAGGAAGAGTTTGCCCTACAAGACGAATTGAGGCGTCTCGATGCCGAAATCACCGAATCACTGGTCACGTATCAGCACGCTAATGAAAGGTTCGAGCTTTATAAAAGCGAGATCGTGCCGCAGGCCAAACAAACGGTCGATGTGCTCCTGCTGAGCTATCGCTCGGGACAAACCGACATGACCTCACTGTTACGAGCCTTCACTCAATTATTCGAATACGAAGTGCTTTACTGGGAAAACCTCACCCAAGGCCAACAGGCACTTGCAACCCTGGCCGCAGCCATTGGAGAGGTCCCGGCACATGAGCAGTAAAACCATCATTATCGTTGCAGTGATCGCCCTAATGCTGGGCTATTTACTGGGTTATGGAACCAAGACCAACAAGGACGGCCAACAAATCGCAGGAAACTCAACGAAGACAGCCAAGTTTTATCGTCACCCGATGAACCCAGAGGTGATCTCGGATCATCCACAGAAGGATGACATGGGTATGGACTATATCCCTGTCTATGAGGATGCCCCGGCAGAGGCATCCAAAAAGATTCTGTTTTATCGGAACCCAATGAATCCCGAGGTGGCATCACCAACGCCAATGCAAGACTCCATGGGGATGGACTACATCCCGGTGTACGCCGATGATTCTTCGGCTAGCCAGGCTTTTCGACTCTCTCCCGAGAAAATCCAGAAACTTGGGGTAAGGAGCGAAGAGGCCAGAGCGCAACAGATTCTTAAAGTCATTCAGGCCGTGGGGAGTATCGAGATTGATGAAACTCTAAAACACGTCGTGAGCCCTCGTTTCGAAGGCTGGATCAATCACCTTTTCGTCAATACCACGGGAGCTTTGGTGAAAAGGGGGCAGCCACTGCTTCAGGTTTACAGCCCCTCTGTCCTCACATCCGAAGAGGAATACCTCGTAGCCAAATCCAATCAGAATCGCCTGGATCGTAGCAGCAGCCAGAGCCGCGATGTCGCAAGTGAGCTAACTCGCTCGTCTTTGGAACGTCTGCGACTATGGGATATCCCCGAGGCGGAAATACGAAGGCTTCAATCCTCCAACAAAGCCTCATCAAGCATCACCTTGGTGTCTCCCGCAGACGGGGTCATTACCGACAAGCCGTCAGTCGAAGGAATGCGGTTCATGCCCGGTGAAGTGCTTTACAAGATCGCCAACCTGGAATCGGTTTGGTTGGTTGCTGAAATCTTTGAACAGGACATGGCCGAAGTGAAGGTCGGACAAGTTGCGACATTCACGGTGAACAGCTATCCGGATCGCGCCTTCAGGGGGAAAGTCACCTTTATTTCTCCGTCTCTCAACCCTGAAACCAGAACCGTCCGGGTTCGCATCCAAATGGCAAACCCCAAAGGGCTTCTGAAGCCTTCCATGTATGGAAATGTGTCTCTTGAAGGCGTGACTCATGATGTGCAGGTGGCAATCCCTGAATCGGCCGTCCTGGATTCAGGCCTTAGAAAGGTCGCGTTCGTCGTGTTGGATGGCAACAAATTCGAACCCAGGGAGCTTTTGCTTGGAGTGCACGGTAATGGTTATGTGGAAGTTCTCAACGGTATTACGGTAGGTGAACACGTCGTTGTTTCAGGAAACTTCCTGATTGATGCCGAAAGCAATCTAAGAGCAGCGGTTCGCGGCATGACGGGGCAAGCGTCATCCGGAGGCGATGCAAAGTCGCATTCCGTGCCGAACGCTTCAGAGGGGGGGCACTGATATGCTCCAAAAGATTATCGATTGGTCCCTTCGAAATCCATTTCTCATCATCTTTTCAACACTGGCGATCATTGTTGCCGGGATAGTCGCCATTACTCGGACGCCACTGGATGCCCTCCCGGACCTCTCGGACGTTCAGGTCATCATCTATACGGAATACCCTGGCCAAGCGCCGCAGGTCGTCGAAGACCAGGTGACCTATCCTTTAACGACGGCCATGTTGAGTGCGCCAAAATCAAAGGTCGTCAGAGGGTTTTCGTTTTTTGGGGTGTCCTTCATCTACGTTCTGTTTGAAGATGGAACCGATGTCTACTGGGCAAGATCTCGGGTACTCGAATACCTCAACACGGTTTCAGGACGGCTCCCTAAAGGCGTCGCTCCCCGTTTGGGACCGGATGCCTCAGGCGTCGGCTGGGTATACCAATATGCAGTTCTCGGAAAAGAACGAACGCTAGCTGAGCTTCGTACACTTCAGGATTGGTTTCTCAGATTTCAGTTGAGCAAAGCCGGAGGTGTTTCTGAGATTGCCAGTGTGGGTGGCTTTGTTCAGGAATACCAGGTGACCCTGGACCCACAGAAACTCCGCGCCTATCGGATTACATTAGGCCAGGTGATTGATGTCATCCGGGGGAGCAATTCCGACATCGGGGGGCGGGTTGTTGAGATGGCCGATACCGAATACATGGTTAGAGGTCGAGGTTATCTCAGAGGTGTCAGCGACATTGAACGATTGGGTATCAGTGCCAATCAGAACGCCCCTGTACGTATTCAGGACCTCGGAAGAGTAGAACTGGTTCCCGCAGAGCGGCGAGGCATTACAGAACTGAATGGCGAAGGCGAAGTGGTTTCAGGCATTGGCCTTGCGAGGTATGGTGAGAATGCCCTGACCGTCATCAATAACATCAAGCAAAAGATTACCGAACTCAGTCCAGGACTGCCTGAAGGGGTTCGGATCGAGCCCGTGTACGACCGCTCAGAACTGATTTACCGGGCCATTGATAATTTGAAACAGACGCTCTTGGAAGAGAGTGTGATCGTCGCATTGATCTGCGCGGTCTTTCTTCTTCATCTTCGAAGCGCACTCGTCGCCATCATGATGTTACCTGTCGGTATCCTGATGGCCTTCATCGTCATGGAACGACTCGGTATCAATTCGAACATCATGAGCTTGGGCGGCATTGCAATTGCCATCGGGGCTATGGTCGATGCGGCGATTGTGATGGTTGAAAATGCGCACAAACATCTGGAGCGCGCTTCTCCAGGTCAGTCGCGTTTCGAGATCTTCTCTAACGCCTGTCGGGAAGTTGGTCCTTCACTGTTTTTCAGTCTTCTGATCATTACGGTGTCCTTCTTGCCCGTATTCACGCTTGAATCACAGGAAGGTCGATTATTTACCCCCCTGGCACTCACAAAAACCTTTGCTATGGGAGGAGCCGCCATCCTTTCAGTCACGCTGGTTCCTGTTCTGATGTGGTTTTGGATTCGGGGAAAGATTCTTCCTGAATCGAAGAACCCGATCAATCGCATGCTTATTCTTGCTTATCGGCCGATCCTTCAATTGGCCCTTCGATGGAAGAAATCGACGATTGCCGTTGCGTTCCTTTTGCTCATCGTGACCCTCATTCCCCTCCGACAATTGGGAAGCGAATTCATGCCGACATTGAACGAGGGCACATTGTTATTCATGCCTACTACCCTGCCTGGGATTGGCGTTACGACGGCGGCTGAGTTACTGCAGACGCAAGACCGAATCATCAAATCTTTCCCGGAAGTGGCATCCGTACTCGGAAAGGCTGGTCGTGCGCTTACGGCGACTGATTCAGCTCCACTTGAAATGAGCGAGACCATCGTCAATCTGAAACCCGAGCCAGAATGGCGGAAAGGCATGACGATTGATCGCCTGGTCTCAGAAATGAGCGATGCTCTCAGTATCCCAGGGGTGAGTAATGCCTGGACTATGCCGATCAAGAACAGAATTGACATGCTGGCGACTGGAATCAGAACCCCGGTGGGGGTGAAGGTCTTCGGAAAGGATTTAAACGAAATGGAGAAACTCGCAGAGGAGATCGAGCGCATCGTTAAAACCATCCCAGGGACTGCAAGCGCCTACGCTGAGAGAACAACGGGAGGGTATTACCTCAACATCGATCCTGATTACGCGGGTATGGCTCGATATGGCGTCTTTCTATCAGATGTTCAGGACACCCTAGCTGCGGCCCTGGGCGGGGAAACCGTGACCACGACGGTGGAGGGTCGGGAACGGTTCGGCGTCAACGTTCGTTATCCTAGGGAACTTCGCGATAACCCTATGTCAATTGCGTCGAACATTCTGGTTCCTGCCCCGAACGGTTCGATGGTACCCATTGGGCAAGTTTGCAAAATAACCCTCGCCAAAGGCCCACCTTCGGTCAGAACTGAGAATGGTCTTCTCTCCGCTTATGTATTCATCGATATTCGAGATAGGGATCTCGGCGGCTATGTCACCGATGCTCAGGAGGCCGTAAGGCAGAACGTGCGGTTCCCCCCCGGCTACTACGCCACCTGGAGCGGACAGTTCGAGTTCATGAAAAGGGCGAATGAGAGGCTTCGGTTGGTTTTGCCCGTGACGGGTTTCCTGATCTTTATTCTTCTGTATCTCAACTTCAGAAATCTCCGAAATACCCTCATCGTCATGCTGAGTGTTCCTTTCTCCCTGGTGGGCGGCGTTTGGCTGATCTGGGCCCTGAACTACAATCTGAGCGTCGCCGTTGCCGTTGGATTTATCGCATTAGCGGGCGTTGCAGCCGAAACGGGGGTCATCATGCTTCTGTATTTGGAGCAGGCATGGAAGGACCGCCAAGCGTGGTGCTTGAATCATAGGAAAGCTGCCATGCAGACTGATTTGTCTATCGCCATCATGGAAGGCGCAGTTGAGCGGGTCCGGCCGAAGATGATGACTGTCGTAGCCATCATGGCGGGACTATTACCGATTCTCTGGAGCGCGGGAACAGGATCTGAACTAATGAGAAGGATAGCAGCCCCTATGGTTGGGGGAATGCTTTCATCCACGATCCTGACACTGATTGTAATTCCAGTGATCTATTCTCTGGTCCATGAGAAGAGGCTTACTCAGATCAGATGATTCTAGTGCGGGATATTCCCCAGAAAAGAAAGCCTTAATCAGGGTGCGCACGGCTTTACAGCTATCGCCTGGCTAAGAATTTGGATTGACTCTCTGATGACGTAGAGCGCGATAAGGCCACCCACGACCAGATCAACCATTCTCTGATTCGTTGTCCAGACAATCGCGCCTGAGGTAAATACAACCAGGTTCGCGATGACATCAACCTTCGTAAAAATCCAGGTTGCCCGGAGATGAACCTCGCCTTCTCTAAACGGCTTCAACATTCTGAGGACGCTCACGTTCACGATGAGCGAGAGAAAGGAGAAGGCCATCATGATTTCGCCTATGGGCTCACTTCCATAGACCCCTTTCCTCGCGACATCGACGGCAATACCCAGACCAAGGAAGAGCAACAGAGATCCGCTGAGTAGCGCTGCTCGACGTTTGAAGACTTGAGTTCGTGTTGTGGCCAGAAGTGCTATGGCATAGGCAGAAGCATCCGCAAGCATGTCGAGGGCATCCGCGATTAAGCCCGATGACTCGCCCCACCACCCGGCAACAGAGCCAACGACAAACATCAGTCCATTCAAGAGCAACGCGATACGCAAAATTTTGCGCTCGCCCGCAGTATCCGCTTTAGCTTTTGAACATTCGCAAGACATAACTAGCTCCTCACCATGCCTGTTTGATATTGGATCGCTTTGGACATGTCAATGAGAGTCTAGAAATTCTCGTTTTGTTGATGGTCTCTTATTACCCCATATTGAGATGCTGAAACGTCTTGTAGGCCGAGGTCAATAAGATCAGTCCTAGCGATGTCATCAGCCATTGGGTAGGAATGAACCCGACCATGAGCCCCCCTGTTGCCGCCCCTACGATTGATCCCGCCATCATCCAGTTGAATAGTGATCGCTCTTTCTGGAGTACCGCAAAAGAATTGGATCGACTATAGCGGGCAAATCCGACCAACATGGTCGGCAGACTGACCGACAGGGAGAGGCTTCCAGCGATTTTGATATCTAAGCCGTAAAGCAAAACGATGGTTGGGATGAGTAACTCCCCTCCTGCGACACCAAGAAATGCAGCAACGACCCCGATACCAAATCCTGCGATAACCCCAACACCCCGCAATAGTTGTTGGGACTCGAAGAGAGCCGAATCGCTGCTATGCCAATCCACCCACGCTTCCGAGAGCATGAGCAGAGACAATCCCATCAGGAGAGCCAGGACGATGCGATCTAGCCAAACCTTGCTCAGAGTGGTGGCGTGACCCGCTGCCCACCAAGCACCGATCAAGCTACCGGCCAGAAGATTTAGAGTGACGTCCCAGTGCGCGAATTGTTCTCTAATGGGGATGGCCCTTGTTCGAAAGATCAGGGAGAAAGCGACGACCACAAGACTCATAGCCTTGTTCAGAATGATGGCTTCCAAGGTCGGTATTCTGAAGCCACCCACCAATACGGGCAGTCTGAATTCTGCGCCGCCAAGGCCAACCAGCCCCCCCAGGGTGCCAATCAGAGAACCTGCAAGGAATCCCTTCCCATTGCGATGATGGCGAACAACTCCCTTCTGCATGATCAGTTGATTTCAACCGTTTTAATCAATTTTTGATCTGGTCCAAAGATATTGGCTTCGTAGTGCTCGCCAGACAAAGAAGTCACTTTCTCCAAGAGGATATGGTCATAGTTCTGGCCGATTAAGGACAGTTGCTCTTGTTGCTCCAGTGAAAGGGAGGCAAGTGGGACTACCTGCTCAAACTCGAACCCTTCGCCATAATTGAATTCCAACGAGTAAATCAACTTATTCCACGTTAAGGTGGCCTCGAAGTCTTCTGCTAAATGATTCAGTTTTAGGCTTGGATCGACCGATGATCGAATGTGCAATACCGCGCCGTTTAGCATCACAACACCAACAAGGACCATCGCTGAAATGCCAATCCTGGAAAATATCACTGGAGATAGGTGGGGCAGAACATTTCTCATAAAGCGAGATGAAATGATTGAGGCAATTGCAACGAGTGCACCGTACTCGATGGTCTTTAGATCGAATAGCCCCAAACCATAGTAGAGAAAGAGTTTATAGCCATGCAGGAGTATCTCATTCGCTGCCCGTGTGGCAATTATTTCTTGTGGACTCAGTCCATGGCGCATGTAGAAGCGATTGAATAGAACGCCCACGGCACCTGTTAGTGCCGAGATGATGCCTGCGAGGCCACCTATTGCAAGAACTTGCCACCCCTCCTTTGGCGTTGGCATACCATCTGAGTTTTTTGGCTTTCTTATTAGGTCAGGCAGGTTTGAGACTAAAAAAACACCCATGCAGAGCTCTACATACATCGGTTCAAGGTTCTTCAGGAGCTCTGCACCCACTGTTGCCCCTAGCAAAGACATCGGTACAAATCGGATGCTGAGCGCCCAGCGAATGGAGTCCGAAAACATCCATAATCTGGACAATGAGTTGCTAGCAGTTCCTATGGTCAGAGCTGCTGGTACATGACTAACCGTAAGAAATGTCCCTAGGACAGGGATAAGCAGGAGTCCTGCCCCTCCCCCACAGATCGCGCTGATGGAGAAGGCCATGCAGGCTGCGATGAATAAAAAAAGATACGACATGCGTTCTCGATCCCTCCTTAAGGCAAAGTTAATGCAATGGAAGGTTTACGTTTTGACAGACAAACCTGGACTAGGAGGGAGCAAAACCGATCACGTTGGCCAGGCCAACACCAGCACCCCTGAGAGCACTAATAAAGCCCCTGTAAAAAGGCGGGGAGTAATCGGCTCACCGAGAAATAAAATTGCCAAAATGATGGCAAAGACCACGCTGAGCTTGTCAATCGGTGCGACCAGAGAAGCCGGGGCCATCTGAAGCGCCCGATAGTAAAAGAGCCATGAAAGTCCGGTGGCCAGACCGGAAAGTAATAGAAAAATGACTGGTTTCATCCTGAAGTCATTCGACCAAACCCACTCCTGTCGCCAAGTAATGATGAGAGCAGTGATAATGAAGACGACTGCCGTCCGGATCAATGTAGCAAGGTTTGAATTGAGCCCTTCGACTCCAAGCTTGCCCAAGATTGCAGTAAGTCCAGCGAAGAAAGCAGAAGCAACTGCGAATAATTGCCATGCGGTATCGCTTTTCATGACGCCCGGCTCCCTCGACTATGATTATCCACAATTCCAAAGTAACACTGAGGTCGGAATGAGTTCAATCATTCTCGAAAGCATTTTGATCTGCCCATACTGTGGGCACGCGGAACAAGAAATCATGCCAACAGACACGTGCCAATTCTTTTATGAATGCACACATTGCAAAGAACTACTACGCCCCAAGGCCGGGGACTGCTGTGTCTACTGTTCATTCGGATCGGTGCCATGTCCTCCGATCCAGGAAAAGGGTTCGTGTTGTGGCGAGTCGTGTTCGGATCACGCTGAATAAACAAGGACAATACTCACCAGTCAGACTGCTGGATGGCGTGGGCCCTTTGTGAGCCAACAACTCAATCGGCGGCATCTTAGGTCTGAAATCCATCCCTATTTAGCTCATCAAGGAATAATGGTCGCTCGAGTCCTCAAGAATGGACGAACCATCCACGCGTACGATTGCAGATCCCACAGACCGATAACATGATCGGAACTTCCACCAAAACGCCCACGACCGTCGCAAGAGCCGCGCCCGACTCAGGGCCGTAAAGAGCGATGGCCGTTGCAACGGCCAGTTCAAAGAAGTTACTGGCTCCGATTAGCGCACCCGGCGCAGCAATCGCATATTTGACGCCGAAGAACTTCATGAGCCCATAGACCAGGGACGAATTGAAGTACACCTGGATGATGATTGGGACGGCAATCAGGGCAACATGGAACCACTTTCCAACGAGGTTATCGGCCTGGAAGGCAAAAATCATGACCAGCGTGGCGAGAAGCGCAGAAATCGCAATGGGGTGAAGCTTTGGGAGAAACGCCCCCTCAAACCATGCCTTCCCTTTGATCCTGACCAACACCGACCGAGTAATGATGCCCGCTATTAGTGGGATGACGATGAATATCATTACTGAATAAAGAAGAACATCGAAAGGAACCGTGAGATTCGACGTGCCTGTCACTAGCCAGGTCACGATAGGGGCGAATGCCACCAACATGATGAGATCGTTAACCGCGACCTGAACCAGGGTATACCCAGGATCACCGTCAGTGAGGTAACTCCAGACAAAAACCATCGCGGTACAGGGAGCTGCTGCCAGAATAATGGTTCCTGCAATGTATTGGTCTGCGGCATCCGCTCCAATCCATGGAAAGAAAAGATGCTTAAAGAAGAGCCAGCCTAGAAAGGCCATACTGAAAGGCTTGACCAGCCAGTTCACGAAAACTGTAATGAGAAGCCCCTTGGGGTTTTTACCGGCACCAATGACGGAGGCGAAATCCACCTTGAGCATCATGGGATAGATCATCAGCCAGATTAGAACGGCAATCGGCAAATTGATGTTCGAAATCTCAAGGCCACGCAATTCGGCCACAGGGCCCGGAATGAACTTCCCGATCAGAACACCAACCAACATGCAAAGGCCGACCCATAAGGTCAGGTAACGATCAAAAAAGCTCATCTGTTTGGCTTGAGTCTTCGCAACTTCTTTTTTACTCATGATCCCTATCCCAATCTTTTCAAAATTTCGTTGTCGGCTCGGTTCGATAAAAGCCGCAGTCGATCTACACCGACAGGTTCCTGTTTCTGGAGTGCGACCAATGCATAGCGGCGGGCATGATGATTTGCGACCGCATCGATTTCCCGGATTTCGTTGAAAGCTCTTTGCCGAAGCAGGTGTGAACTGGGGGACGTCGCTGCAACACTGTTGTTGATGATCCATGCCCAGGGTTCGATCCCCGCTCGACGGAGATCCGATTGTAGGTTCCGGGCTTCGAGGACGGGGGTGGTTTCAGCCAGCGTGACAATGATCACCTTGGTTTGTTTGGGATCTTGCAACTGCATCATCGGCGTTGTGAAGTGAACGCGGCTTTCTCCCATTTGTCGGGTCACTTCGCGGTGGTATGCCCCTGTCGCGTCCAGCAGAAGCAGGGTGTGTCCGGTAGGGGCCGTATCCATCACCACGAACTTCTTGCCTGCTTCACGAATAATGCGGGAGAAGGCTTGAAACACGGCGATTTCCTCGGTGCAGGGAGATCGCAGATCCTCTTCCAGCAAAGCGCGACCTTCAGCATCCAGGTGAGCCCCTTTGGTTTCCAGCACATGATTGCGGTAGCGTTCGGTTTCCTCGTGAGGATCAATCCGGCTTACTGTGAGATTGGGCAGCGATCCTTCCAACGTCTCCGACAAATGAGCAGCCGGATCAGAGGTCGTCAGATGCACGGGAAACCCCTGAGAAGCCAATTCAACGGCAATCGCTGCGGCCAGGGTGGTTTTTCCGACGCCCCCTTTGCCCATGAGCATCACCAAACCATTTTCATCCTCCGAGATCTCTTCGACCAAAGAAGAAAGAGTGGGCGCATTCGGTTGAGGGAGGACTTCGACAGAACGCTGAGGAGTAGGCAGAGCATCATTGATCAACAAGTGCCGAAGAGCATCAAGACCGACCAGATTGAAAGACTTCAGCCGAATCAGATCCTGGGGTAAGGCCTTGAGTGCTGAAGGTATGGCGGAAAGCGCGACTTGCTCACGCTGATGGATGGCTGCGGCCAGTTCATCATGGACGGTTTCTTCTTCGGGAATGACGCCATTGATGACGAGGAACTGTTGAGAAAGCCCGATGGCTGCTAATTCATCGTGGGTACGAGCGACTTCCCGAAGTGTGGCTTGTTGTGCGCGGGCGACCAGCACCAGACGTGTGCGTAAAGGGTCAGCTAGCGCATCCACCGCCCTCTTGTATTGAGTTCGTTGCTTTTCAAGTCCGGACAGAGGCCCAAGGCAGGAAGCATCTCCCTTCCCCTCTTCAAGAAAACCGCTCCACGCACCAGGCAGCTGGAGCAGTCGAATGGTGTGACCGGTAGGAGCCGTATCGAAAATGATATGGTCGTAATTCTCAGTCAGAGCCGAATCTATCAAAAGTGCCGTAAATTCATCAAAAGCCGCAATTTCTGTCGTGCATGCTCCAGAAAGTTGCTCTTCGATCCCTTTAACGATGGATTCTGGCAGGACGCCTCGCACCGGCCCAACAATACGATCACGATAGGCTTGAGCTGCTGCTTGAGGATCGATCTCAAGGGCTGCAAGGTTCGGTACGGCAGAAATTGCCGTGATGTAATTCCCTATGACTTCCCCGAAGACCTGTCCGACGTTCGATGCCGGGTCTGTGCTGACAAGGAGGACTCGCTTGCCTTCAGTTGCCAACTGAACAGCCGTCGCGCAAGCAATGGATGTCTTGCCGACCCCACCTTTCCCTGTGAAAAAGAAAAAACGGGGTGGATTTTCCAGAAAACGCATCTTAGACCGGCTCAATCAGCAGCAACTAGAGCCTGAGCAACATCCTTGTTGAGGCTTCGTGTTGTCGGTTTCTGTGATGTTCGCCCAACGGGCCAATTCTGAACGATTCGGGTAACGTCCCGCCAAAGCCACTTCACCACCGACCAGGACCAGGGGAAGTGCCTCCTCGCCGGAGCGCTCAAGGTAGGCTTTCACGCTGGCATTCTCTGCAAACGCGAGAGGTTGCTGGGCCAGGTTGAAGCGTTCAATCTGTGCTCCATTTTGCTTAGCCCAGTCTATGTCAGCTGATAAAGAAACCAACGCCTGGTCTACCTCCACGCCACATACACCGCTGCTACAGCAAAGGGCAGGATCAAATATTTGAATGATGCTCATGATGACTCCTTAGGAAGGGTTGCATGGGGATAAATCTGCTCAAGGGCCACCCGTTGTTCGGCTTTAATGCTAAGTACGGGACGGATCGACTTGGCCTTGGCCTCCGCCTCTTCCAGAGTACTGCACAGTCCAAGCTCCAGAAGAACGCCCGCCGCAACGGTTCCCGTCCGCCCTCTCCCCCCACCGCAATGGAAAGCGACTTTCTTTCCTTCTCGATAAGCTGAGACCACAGCATCGATGGCATTCTTGAATAGGTCGGATTCCGGTACCAACGCATGATCGCCCAAAGGTATTTGCGTCCAGGTTAAATGCGGCTGGGAAGCTGCACACCCCGTGGATTCTTCACGGAGATCTACGACAACGTCGATGTTTTCTTCATCGGCCATTTGTTGTACGTCGTTAGCTCCGCCAAAGTAAATACGGTCTTCAATCAATGCGTGATATTGCTTTTCCATCAATCAACGGCTCATTCTTAAAAGTGCTTCTGTCGGTGTTAGACCAAGTCACTATGGTCTAAGGTGAATGATTTAGTTATCCCTGTGATCTTCTTCCCAGAATATTTCTCTGGATTCAGGAAGGAGAGCGCCGATTTCCTTAACCTTCGTCGAAAGGGCGATACGTGAGAGGCTTTCAATCGGCAGTTCGACGAAAATCTTGATGCGACGCTCAAGAACAACAAATGCGGAGACGAAGGCCAGTTGTTGTTCCTCTGGAGGAGCTGAAACAGGATCGGCAACTCCCCAGTGTGCATTAATAGGTTGTCCGGGCCAGATAGGGCAGGTCTCCCTCGCCGCGTTGTCACAAACGGTGATCACAAAATCCATATCGGGGGCACCGGGTTCAGCAAACTGGTCCCAGCTTTTACTGCTTGGATCTCCAACGGGGACTTTCATTTTCTCCAGCGTTTTAACCGCAAGAGGGTTGACCTGACCCGCAGGTAAGCTACCTGCACTGAATGCCCTGAATTTCCCCTCGCCATAAAAATTAAGCAAAGCCTCAGCCATGATGCTGCGTGCAGAGTTTCCGGTACACAGGAAAAGAACGTTAAAGATCCGATCCGACATGGAAGTAGCTCCTAAAGGGTTAATTGATTTCAGTACCAATCCGATCCAGCTCAACAGTGATGGCTTCCTTAGTCATGTTCTCAACAGGGAGATCAACCATGGCCTGTACTCTTCTTTTGAGGATGTCGAAGGTTTTCTCGAACGCCTCAATGATTTCATCAGGGGTTCCTTCCACATGGCCGGGGTCTTCAACGCCCCAGTGAGCTCGAATAGCCGGTCCCAGAAAGACAGGACAGGGCTCCTTGCCAGCAGAGTCGCAAACGGAAATCAAAATATCGATGGACCGATCCCTGAAAGCATCCATGGATTTGCTGGTATAGCCTTCCGTTGGAAGACCGTGACGCGCAAGGGTGGCCAGCGCGCCGGTATTTATACGTCCAATCGGATTGCTTCCGGCGCTGTGTCCAATAAAACGGCCTTGACCAAGAGCCGTCACCAAGGCTTCGCCCATGACGCTACGGCAGGAGTTACCCGTACATAGGACTAGGACATTGAAAGTTTTTTGGGTCATGGTGCTGAATGGATGGGTGGTTATTGGGATATGCGATTTGGATGTCAGCAAGGCTTTCCGTTGCAACAATTCTCAGTGAGATACCCGATCACCGCATTCATACGCTCATAGTTAGCGGAATAGATGACGAATCGACCCTCTTGCTTTGGCTTAATGAGCCCTGCGTAATTGAGTTCTTTCAAGTGGAAAGAAAGGGAGGACGGCGGGATTTCCAGGGCTTCAGCAATCTTTCCGGCGGGCATCCCCTCCTCCCCAGCTTGCACAAGAAGTCGGAAAACGGCCAAGCGGCTTGGTTGCGCTAAAGCAGTTAGAGAAATGACTATGTCTTCTGTTTCCATGTTTCCACTATACTCGAAATGTGTTGCAAATCGAAGACAAAAGAATTTAATTCTTTCTTCTTTGACCATTTTGAAGATTCGTCTGATGACTATTTCGCGATAGTAAGGATGGCGATCACACCACCAGAATCATGATTCCTTATGCTGATCGCACCGTAATGGAGGTCAGCAACTTCAAGAACGAGCGAAAGCCCTAAACCAGTTCCTTTGCCTTTCGCCTTGATGGAATAGAACTTGTCGAAAAGATGGGGAAGAGCATATTCAGGTATGCCCTCACCTTGGTCGATGATCTGGAATTCAATTTTGTTGCCATGTTCAAACACAAAGAGGTCGATGCGTGTCCCACTCTCTGAATGTTCAATGGAATTTTGAACGAGGTTGCCCAAGGCCTGAACCAATAAATCCGGATCGCAGTAAATTTTAAGATCTGAGGGTGCATCGATTGAAAGTGCGATGCCTTTGTCCGCCATGACGTTACGGAACCGATCGTCAATTTCATTGAGTATGTGTCGCACCTCAATCTGAGTCAGTTCCTTGAGTGAGTTCCGCTTCTCAAGTGCTGCAATGTTCAGTAGCTTGTTGATCGTTTGGCTCATTCGACCGGTTTCGGCCTTGATGTCTCTCACGGCTTCTTTCCGTACCTCGGCGGGAAGATCCCGCTCAAGAAGTTCCGCAGACGATTGAATGGCGTTCACGGGATTGCGCATTTCGTGGGCCATGCAATACATCATGTGTTCGATGTAACGTCGATGCGAGAGTGCATCGAAAATGTGATCAAGTGCCTCGCCGAAAAGACCGAACCGTGTTCGCCGGAGATTCGGTTTCAGTGGGTGCTTACGACTCTTGAAAAGTTCCGTGTATGAGAACCAGAGTTCAATGGGTCTAAGATACATAAGGAACAGAACGACAAGAATCAAAAAAACGATGAATGCTGCAGCCAGTCCAACCAACTGCATACTCCGTTTGGTTTCGTTGACCAGAGGTTTCAGGATTTCGTTTGATTTTGATGCGACAACCACACCCTGAATCTGCCCATCCACTTTGATGGGGAGAGCGACGAACAATCGAAATGTATCACTGTCCAGGATTTCATCCCGTCTTTGATAGCGGTCATTCAATGCAGCTGCCACCTCTGCTCTAGAAGCGATATTGCTGCCTATACCCTGCCCGTTTGAGTCATAAAGCACGGTCCCGTTGGGATCCGTGACCGACAAATGGAGTGCGAGTGCATTCCTTTCACCCGCATCGAAATATCCACGCGGATCCATCGTTTCGAAATTTGCGAATGCTTTTGCTAGACCCGTTTCGTTGAACATGCCGGCCTTGGCCAACTGACTGATCGTCCCTGAAGCCATGTGAGTGACTTCATTCAGGTAGCCTTCCCGCATCGACACTGTGCGTGACTCGAAGGAATTCACCTGATGAGCGACAAACCAGATGAGGGCGACTTCTACGATAAAGATCAGCAGGTAGACAAACGATACGGGTCGAAGCACCCGATACATCAGGTTGTAACCATAAAGGTGTATCCGTGCCCCCAGCGCGTGAGAATGAACTGGATATCTGGCGCAATCGCACGCATTTTCGCTCGGAGAGATTTGATATGGGTATCAACCACCCGATCGGTTGGGCCATCACAATCCTTTTCGATGTAGTTGAGCAGTTGATCCCGTGAATAGACCATACCCGCTCTATCCGAAAGTACCTTTAACAGCGTGAATTCTGAAGGCGTCAGATCGACGGGAGTACCGTAGATCAGGACCTGACGGCGATCCTCATCCAGAACAAAGGGTTCAGGGTGATCGCTCTCAGCAGTGACTTCCGTGGGCACGACGAATGAGGACAATGCCGGCCCATACGTCCGCCTCAAGACGGCCCGTACTCGAGCTACCAATTCTCTGAGTGAAAAGGGTTTGGGCAGATAGTCATCACCACCCTGTTCAAGACCGACAATACGGTCCTGTTCCTGATCACGACCGGTTATAAAGATGACGGGGGTTGGGGCGATGAGACGGATCTCATGAAGTAATTGAAAACCGTTGCAATCCGGAAGGCCAACGTCCAAAAGGACAAGGTCTATCCCTCCCTTGCGTAAAGCCTCAAGAGCTTCACTCCCGTTTCTAGCCTC
Organism: Gammaproteobacteria bacterium; assembly: GCA_009922685.1. Lineage (GTDB taxonomy): Bacteria > Pseudomonadota > Gammaproteobacteria > Methylococcales > Methylococcaceae > UBA6136. The sequence continues at coordinate 26,820 of RFVA01000007.1, forward strand.
AATAACGTAGTAGGAATCCATGGTGAGGCTCATGGCTACGTTCTTCCTGAGGGTATCTTCGTCGTCGACGACGAGAATGGTCTGACTCATGTTTCCATTCCTCCCAAATACAGGGCCAATTAGATTACCCCCACAAATGAAAATATGCGAGTCATCAATAATGATGATTTTTTACGTCAATGACCCTTTGAGTCTGTCCATCATCTGCGATAAAGCTTTAGGTTTCTCTGGTTCATCCCGCTTCACTGTGATCGGTGTTAATTGAGTGTGTTGGAGACCATTTTGGACGCCATAACCACGCGCGATAAATAAACCAATGGTTGCAAGTGTCCTTAACCTTTCCGCTCTGGCTCTAGGGGCTAATGATTCCAGTTCAGACCGTAACTCGGGATGAACCCCTTCCGGCCAGACAACAACAATCCTCATTACATCTCTCCGAAGTAATAGAACCCTCTCGCATTAGCGAGTTCCGGATCAGAATTCATCAACACCTTGGATTTCGGAAACTCTTCGGAAACACACTCCTTGTAAACAGCAGCACCACCACCGGCGAGGATGACGATATCAACGCTTCCCATCTCACGACGGATGGATTGTTGAAGAGCTTCCAGAGCTTGTCGACCGACAGTTGATGAAGCCGTTACAAGGTAAGGGGTTAATTCAATTTCAGTTCCAAAGAGAAATACCCGGTTTCGCCCTGTTCGTAATGCCTCTTCAAGTCGATCAATGTTAACGGTTCCATCATGGGATTCAGCAATCAGTCGTGATGTTTCATGAAGTAGAACCGACATCGCGTCGAGACTGGATCCTGATGCGGACTGTCTCAGTGCGCCGCCATCGATGATCACCCAATCGACTGAATAAAAACCGGGGTCTATCACTAGCACCCGGCCTTCAGATAGGACATTGGCTTCGCTACCTTGCTGCCAATACATATCAAGATACGCACCAAGTGGTTGTGGAATAACGTCGACCTTGCTGACCGTCACTTTTTTCCCTGGAATAAGCAGATGAGACCCGGTCAACGATGTTGCAAGATTCGTTCGGTTCCTGGCATCAATCCACTGCTTCACCGGCAAACCTGTAACCAATCGATCGATCTTCTTCTCCCCGCACTCCAATAGGGCGCCGTAAAACAATGCACGGTAGGTTTTAGTCTCTGTGTAATTGCCGTGAAGCGAACGTTGCCAGAGATCAAATCGACCATGCCCTAAGCCCACACGCCAGGGTTCATTTTCGACATGGATCTGCCTTCCCTGATCTGAGACCTGTATCCCATGCGGAAGCCGTTCTTCGGGTGCAGCACCCGAGGGAACGATCGTAGTAATAGGACCCTCCCCACTTCGGCCACGAGCAGTTTTGAGATTTGAGTAGCCGATATCCAGTCCGAGGACATAAGTCATGTTTGCCTCACATGTGTGTGATCACAGAAAACCAGCGGAAATTGGCATCCGCATGGAGGTTCACTACCGGTGCACTGGCGTAAACCTGACGCTTCGAATGAGCGTGATATCGGCATCAGGTTCACTAGGGATGCACTGGCGGTATGCGAGACAGATTAGGGTCAGATTCGAGACTGATCTGTGGAAATGATGGCGAAAATCGCGATCATTCCCGCAGATGTCAGTTCAGGGTCGTGGAAGACTGTAGCCCAGAGTTGAAAGGGACTTGAGAGCCAAATGCATGGGGCGCGATTGGCCTTTGGTCCAACAAATAAGTTGGACCAAAAGATAGCCTTCCACGGTGGGGCGCAACTGCCTTCTGAGTCGCTTACAGCGAGCCGAGGTCGTAAACCAGAACCTGCTCAAACCCGCGTCATTATTGAGATTGCTCGAATTAGCGCCCTATTCAACACACCTGGGTCATGGCCAGAGAGCGTTCATGGAAAGCGAGAAATCAAAGTCCATTCCAACTAAGTAGTAATTAAGGAAGACAAGATGGACATTTCACAGAAAGAACACTCCTCGCCCACAGGACATCGAAACACCGATCCACTGGTTCAATGGCTATCTGAAGCATTTACTGATCTAGAAATTCTTGGTCAGGTAGTTGTCGATCACTATTGGTACTTGCTGCGCGAGGGGCGTAAAGGACGAAAATATCAGGACATGGGTGGAATCGGATTGAGGCTCCGACGCAGGACAAATGGCTCATTTAGCTTGGAGTGGTACCACATGGGGTACCTCGGAAAAACAAAGAAGTCTGTTGAAGGTGCCTACATCCGCAAAGGGCGCTCACCCGGTTACTCAGTGGAGACTTTTTTGAGAAAGGAGCCCGAATGGCTTAAGGAGATTGTCAGAGAAGTTGAATCCGTCCTGATGGTCATCAGAGAGCGACAGGCAATCCTGATTCAATTGAGGTCAAAGTCTGCCTCCTATGTCAGAGCTTTAGAGGGGAACAAGACGTATGGCAGCGATCTCCTCAAAACATTTCGATCCCAGCTGGGGATACAGTCATGAGGGAGAAGTTTTATGAAGCATCTCCAGTCGATGACTTGATCTCAGGGGAGGCAGAACGGATCGCTCTCATTAAAGGGACACTCAGATTGGATGTGGGACACTTTGATGCCTACTTCATGCCCGTCCTGAATGCTTATGCATCATACGTTCACCTTCTACCTGCATCCGAACATCATCATCATGGATGGCCTGGCGGACTTTTCAGTCATGGGGTGGAAGTGGCGCTGGGTTCAGTCAGGGGATCCAGGAAATATCTCTACGGGCATCACGAAGTCCCACGTCTTAAAGACACGATTGAAGAGCGATGGCGGTTGGGGGTCACGCTTGCTGGTCTCCTCCACGATGCAGGGAAGGCATTCGCAGGAATTGAGGTATCAAGTGATTCTGGATTGATGTGGAACCCTCATGTCAGTTCACTCACAGAGTGGCTGCTCACTCACAAGATCAAGAAATATAGGGTTAAGTGGCGCAAAGGCAGGGATGCGGAACACGACAGTGTGTGCAGCAGCATTCTGATTCGAATGATTCCGCAATCCGTCATTAATCATCTGACGGAACATGGGGGTGAGATTTGGCACTCTATTACCCAGACAACAGCCCGCGAAAACAAGGATGAACGATTTGGTGCCCTAGTAAAGGCGGCAGATCAATGGAGTGTGTCCATGGACCTTCAGTTCATGGGTATCAATTCAGATGACTCAGGGGCACGGGAGAGACCTGAAAAGGTGATCCTTCGAACCATGCGCAAGTTGGTGAGCAACAGTGTTTGGCAATGGAATAGCCCAGGCTCACGTCTCTGGCATATCGATGGCGCTGTCTACATCGTGTGGCGAGCTGCAGTTCAAGATTTGGTCAAAGGATTTCACGAAGATGCCATCACCGGTTTCGATTTCGATGCTGAGAACATGGCGGACCTATTGGTCGAACGAGGGATTGCTCAATCATGCCCGGATAAGGATGGAAAGCAGACGCGCTACTGGCGCATTCCACTCCCTGGAATTGAAAAGACCCCTTATCTACTTCGCCTTGAAGACGGAGTATCGATCTGTGATGAGTTGCCGACAGCAATTGATCAGGACACTCGGCCTCGTTTAGAGAATGCAAAGAAGCGGTCCTACGACATCAATAATGAGGAACTCAAGGACCCAGTGACCGCGATAGTGGGTATTTCAGAAGGTTGTTTGCAGCTACTTGATCCTTTGATGCGTGGAAATGATCTACGACTCATAAGGAAGACACCTGATGGACTTTTCATACGACATCGAGAATCTGCCAGACATCTTGGAATGGAGGCTTCGGTCTTCCTCGACATCATCGTAAAGGAGAGCATTCACCAATGTGATCCCCGTTATCCAATGAAACCAGTCCGCGAGATCAATGGAGATGTGGGTCTTTTGCTAACGCCCAATGCGAGCAAATGGTTGGAAAGTCACTTTGGCTTAATCGGCAACGTCTGTTCGCCTAACGTTACACGTGATGGCATGTCACTAAACACGATTATGAACGGGACACTATCTGGATCAGCCAGAGAGAAGGTTGCTGAACGGCTAGCTTCAAAAAAAACCAAGTCGTATGGGGTTTACGATGCGAAGTGAACTCGACTACGAAATGCCATGGCGACCGAATTACGAAGCCATGATTATTGGGATATGGCTGTCATCAATCCCTTTGTGCTACGTGATCAACTGGAAATTCGGATTGCCACAGTCACTCACCGGCTGGATGGCGGGTGCGGCCATGATCAACATTGCCCCCAAAATTCCAGCGGCGTGGAGGGTCTGGCATCGCATGCACAGACTAAAGGGCTTCGGCGTCCGTTTCCTTGCGCTCAACCAATTCCAAAAGATTATTCGAAGGGATCCATTTGGGCTTTGGATGGGCTGGGGCTTTAACTGGCAGCAACGTCACGCTCAGTTGTCTCATGAGATTCTTAAGCGTGACCTCGAAATCATGCGAAAGCCGATTCGTGGTGTGTTTGGCGCAAGCTGGATTCATGGGCTTGAACCGAAGGAACAAGCCTTGTTCATGCCGACAGAGGAAACGGCTGGGCATACACTGATCGTCGGTACAACAGGTTCAGGTAAAACCCGTTGTTTTGATCTTCTGATCACGCAGGCCATATTGCGTGATGAAGCAGTGATTATTCTGGATCCCAAAGGCGACAGGGATCTAAGGGAATCAGCGCGGCGCGCCTGTCAACTGGCTGGGAAGCAGGATCGATTCGTGTCGTTTCATCCAGCCGAACCTGAAGAAAGCGTAAGAATAGATCCACTGGCAAATTTCACCCGTGCTTCAGAACTTGCCAGTCGAATTGCCCAATTGATTCCATCCGAGAGTGGGTCAGATCCATTCAAGGCGTTTGGCCAGAAATCCCTCGACAACATCATTCAGGGTCTTCTGATCGTCAATTCGACGCCAAGTCTTGCTCTCCTTCGTCGATATCTGGAGGGAGGCCCAGGAGGGCTTGTAACAAATTCTCTTACCCACTATTACCGCAAGTGCTATGGAGAGAAATGGGCATCACGGATGCCTAGCATGAGAGTATCGGGCGATGATCCTGAAGCTCAGAAGCTGGTGAGGTTTTATCGTCAGACCGTCCAGGCTGAACACCCAAGTCAGGACCTTGAGGGGCTCATCTCCATGTTCGAGCATGACCGGACCCATTTCGGAAAGATGGTGGCGAGTCTGCTTCCGATCATGAATATGCTGACCACAGGGAGTTTGGGTCAACTCCTGTCACCCGATGAATCCTTGCACACAACCGATACCCGCCCAGTTATGAATTCTGCTGAACTGATACGGGGGCGTTACGTGGCCTACATTGGCCTCGACTCTCTTTCTGACAGCATGGTGGGAAGTGCGATTGGCTCTGTTCTGCTGGCCGATCTGGCATCAGTTGCAGGAAAACGATACAACTTTAACGTTCAGAATCATCCGGTGAACGTCTTTGTGGATGAGGCAGCAGAGGTCATCAACGATCCTTGTATTCAGCTTTTGAATAAGGGGCGCGGAGCCATGATGCGCCTCTATATCGCCACGCAAACCTTCGCAGACTTTGTAGCTCGAACAGGATCTGAAGCCAAAGCAAGACAGATTCTGGCCAACGTGAACAACCTCATTGCCCTTCGGGTCCTGGACTCCGAAACCCAGAAGTACATCACCGACAACCTTCCTTTGACGCGTCTTCGCTACATCATGCGCACTCAAGGCGTTTCGACGCATGCAGACAACCCCGCGATGTATTCTGGAAATCTTGGAGAGCGACTCATGGAAGAAGAAGGTGCGCTTTTCCCCCCACAACTTCTAGGGATGCTGCCCAATCTACATTTCATCGCAAAGTTGTCTGGTGGCCGGATCTGCAAGGGACGGATACCGATTCTGACCTCATGAAACCCAATGTCACCGTTCAGATCTTCAGTTCGTTGTTGATGGGTTTGATTGTCCTGGCGATGGTTTTTGAACCCTGGAACCGAATGGTGGATCAATTGGACACTCGCTTGAGACGTACCTTTTTCGGACTTGAGAAGTCAATTTCGATAGAGCATGAGGTCATGAAGACCATGAGCTTCAATTTGGACGATGTTGGGTTTTCCTCCGTGTCTTCGAAGGAGTTAATGAACCGCATGCCTGATCTTCAGGAATTAGTGTTTGAAATAAGTGAAAGACTCGCAGCTAGAATTAATCGAACACTCTGCAGAATCAGCTCCGTTCTCGCACTATTTCCGGTTGTCATATTGATGCTCGCGACACCGCTGATGGATGGAATCCTTGGTAGGCGTATCAAACAAGTAAGATTCGACTATCCAAGCCCTCTTTTGCACCGTTGTGCAATCTTTCTACTTTCTGCGCTCCTGGCAATCTTTACCCTACTAATCATCACTCCGATACCTTTTGCGCCACAGGAAACCATTTTGATGTCACTTTTATCTGGGCTTGTGTTGAAGCAGTATTTACTGCATCTTCCAAAGCGTCTCTAAATCGCTTTAAAAGTAATCCACAATTTCTGGGGACAACCTTGTGGAGTTGCCTGTTCCCGATGAGGATGAGTGGGGCTTCCATTGGATTGAGCAAAATCTGGACACCCTAATTGTTCGGAAGTTGATCAGTACGAATAAATAAGCCCGGTCATTTGCCGGGCTATGCACAGTGGGGAGTCGTCAGGATTTCTGTATTAGATCAGGAAATCTTCGATCCTTTTACCTGCATCAACTAAGGCCTTAAGCCAGCGGGGTTTGACACCTCTTCCGGTCCAAGTTTCAGAGGAATTATTTGGGTTCTTGTATTTCGGGGCCACCTTCTGGCCTTTACGACTGGATATCCTTCCCCGGGTCTTTTCCCCCTGAATTGTGACCGTCACGCCAATAGATGCAGCCAATTCATGGATCTGCCCGATGACAGCCTTACGTTCAGAGATTTTCCTGGCATCCAGTGCCTTTTGTGCGTCAGAAATCATTTTCGACAATTCATCCAGTGTGAGCTGGGCGAGATCCTGCATCATTTCCAATACCTCGTTTTAGGATAGATAAGCTCATTCCAGTGAGCTTCTTAGCAGTATAAAGAAATAACCCAGAAGAATCATTTAGTTAGAAATACGTAATTCAATTGCGGTTTGTTGAAATGATTGCAAAAAATCGAATCATTCCCGCAGAACCATCGCAATGGAATCCCCACAATGTCCTCACGTTTCAAGGAGGACCATTGTGGAACCCATCATCATTCCCAAATACATCGACGATCCCATCACGCTCCTGATCTGGAGCGCCGATGAGTTCGTTCCATTCGCGGCCGTGCTCCTGATCGGGATGCTGATCGGTCAGCTATCGATTGCATTAGTTCTCTCGGCACTGGTCATCAAGGCCTATCGCCGATTCCGGGATAACCGGCCGGATGGCTTTCCCCTGCACGCCGCCTATTGGGTGGGTCTGCTGCCTTCCTCAGCCATATCGATGCCGAACCCTTATATCCGTAGGTTCCTCCCATGAACCTCAAGGACTTTGTTTCCTCATGGGAAGGCGTTCGGAGTGAAAACCGGCTCCATCGCTATGTGGTGTCAGGCCTTCTCATCACCAATGTTCTAACCGGCATTGCCGTTCTTCGGACCGATCGTGCCGTGATCCTGATTCCTCCAGCCTTGAATGGCGAAGTGGAGATGACACGTCGAGAGGCCTCAACGAACCTCAAGGAATCCTGGGGACTTTATCTTGCAGAACTGATGGGAAACATCACGCCTTCGAATGCGGAGTTCATCGAACGCACGCTTGGGCCCCTCATTGCCCCTGGTATTTACCGCGAAGTCACCGATGCCCTTTCGGAGCAGATTCAGGATCTCAAAGCCGATCGGATCTCCGTGAGTTTCAGACCCCATCAGGTCTTTTACGAGAAGGAGACCGACAAGATCTTCGTTTCTGGTGATCACGTCAGTCAGGGACCGAACAGCCATCCCGATATCCGGGGCCGCACCTACGAATTCCAAATCCTCTTCAAGGATTACCGGCCCCTCCTCGATCACATCGAGGTGTATGCCGGAGAGCCCCACACGCTCGAACACCAGAAGTTCGAGAGCAAGCATGTAACTAACCCGAGTGCGCCATGAAGAAATCTCTCATTGCCCTGAGCCTGATGACCGTATCGCCCACGCTGTTTGCTTCAGGCGAACAGGTCTCTGTTGTTGAAACCCCGGCGGTTCCTGCGAATCTCCTCAAGGAGCAGGAAGGGACAAAGCTGGAGACGATTACGGTACAGCCCGGCAATAACGCCATCATTCCGATTGCCGTGGGTCATCTGAATCGATTAGTGCTCCCCTTCCAGGAACCACAAATTCGGACGGTAAATCCGGCGACGACACAGCTCGAAGGTCATGTCCTCTATGTGGCTCCGAGTGATGAGAACCCGGTCACGCTCTATGTGACGCCCACAGGATCGGAAGACTTCGCACTGTCCCTGACGCTGGCTCCCAAGAAAATCCCGCCAAGGGAGATTCACCTGACCTTGTCACCTGAGGCCCAAAAGAAGCTCCATGGTCATCATTCGGCACCCGTGTTCGTAGGCCATGGCGGAGGATCCTCGACCTCACAGGAACCCCGGGGACAGGATTACGTCAGCGAACTGAAGTATCTCTTCCGAAGCGTGGCCCTAGGAACCTCACCCCAAGGCTACAACCTTCGTTCACCTGAAGCCGGTGAATCGACGCCCTGCAAGCAGAAAGGTCTCAGGTTCAAAACGGGGCAGGTTCTGGAAGGTCGGGATCTTCTCATGGTCGTGGGAGTCGCTCAGAACCCGGGTCGCAATCCGATCGTGTTTGAAGAAGGCAACTGCTCCAACACGCAGGTTGCGGCTGTTGCCGCCTGGCCGAATGTCCGAATAGAACCCGGTCGATCAGCAGAAGTCTATGTGGCCCTTCGTCGAAACGGTGAAGTGGCCTCGACAAAACGTCCTTCCCTGATTGGGGCTCAGCCATGAAGTTTCTTGAACCCTATTGGGAGAAACTCGATCCCCGGCATCGGCGATGGGTTGTGGTCGGGCTGATTGTTGTCGGTGCCCTAGCCTTCTTCATCGTCCTGGCCCTTCTGGTTCCGGAACCTCGGAAGATCGGCGAGCGGAAGCTGGTTCTGAAGCATCTCCTGACGGATTCTGATCCGCGCTCTTTGGGGATTGAAGGCCTGGCGACACAATTACGCCAAGTCACTCAAAAGAGCGATGAGGTCCTCCGTCGAATCGAAACCCTGGAAGACCAGCAGAAGCAGAATCGGGATACTCAGGAAGAACGCTTCCGGAAACTGGGAAGTCTTGGGGATGATGACACCAAGGCCGAAATCAATGCGCTCAAGAGCCAGATTGAGGCTCTGTCCAAAGGTGGTGCTGGAACATCCTCCACAGGAGGTGACGACATCCTGCCGCCCCTTAAAGGTCATACCGATCGCTCTCCAGCCAGCACCCAGATTGACAACCTGTTTGACCGGAGTTCCGGGTCTAAATCGGCTGTAGCCGCCAAGCCCATCACCGAAATCAGAACGATTCGTGTCGGACATGATTCTGAGAAGGACAAGGCGACTCCTGGTGCAACTCCACCTTCATCTGCTTCTGACAACAAGGGTGCAGATGAGGGGGAGTCTGTCTTCATTCCGGCAGGCACGATCCTTTCCGGGAATCTTCTCAATGGTCTCGATGCGCCCACGGGCAAGAAAGCCCGGAAGGAACCTTTCCCGGTTCTCGCTCGCATCAAGCACGAAGGCATCCTCCCCAATCGCTTTCGGGCTGATTTACGGGAGTGTTTTCTGGTCGCAGCTGGATATGGCGATCTGAGTGCCGAGAGGGCCTACATCCGATCCGAAACCCTCTCCTGTGTACGTCAGGATGGCGGCGTCATTGAAGTGCCGATTGATGCCTATGCCGTGGGTGAAGACGGCAAGGTTGGGCTTCGTGGAGCCGTGGTTAGCAAACAGGGCCAACTCATGGCGACTTCGCTTCTGGCGGGCTTTGCCAAGGGTATTTCCGATGCCTTCGGCAAGGTACAGATCCCGGTCTTCATGACGGGAGGCAACGGTAGCCTCTCCAACAATGTTCCCTACCAGAATGCCTTCAGTACGCAGGCCATGGAAGGTAGCAGCCTTCGGGGCGTCGGGTATTCCATGGATCGCATGGCCCATTACTACATGGATCTGGCGGAGAACCTCTTTCCTGTCGTCGAGATCGATGCGACTCGCCAGATCGAATTTGTGATCCAGCGCGGCACCGAACTCAAGCTCTACAACCCCAAAGATACCCGCCGTCCGGTCAGGACCTCTTATCGCCCCTATTAAGGAGTCACTTTCATGAATCGTCATGCCTTAGTTCTATCGTTCATTCCCTTCCTATTTGAAGGGTGTACCGCAGGTTCCTTCGGCTGCAAGGGATTCCCGAACAGCCCGATCTGTAAGTCTGCCGTTCAGGCCTACAAGGCCACGGATGTCGCCAACCCCAAAAACCCAATGGATGCGGAGGGGAATGACACCTCCCCTTTGGCCGCTGCCCCCTCAGTTCCTGAAACTCAGGGGGTCACGCCGACGGTATCGCCTAAGGTGCAGGATCCATCCGCGGTCAGGACGCCTCCCAAGGTGCTCCGCATCTGGATTGCCCCATGGGAAGACAGTGATGGCGACCTTCAGGCCCCAAGTTACGTCTTCACGGAACTGGAACCGCGCCGCTGGATCATCGGAAACCCTGGGGGATCGAGCTATCCGACCTTGAAGCCCCTGCAGGTCGCAGCCAGAAAGCCTTCCCTGGCGAATAGCGCTGAGTCTCTCGCAGAACCTTTGAAGGGACAGGCCACAAGACAAGGCCGTTCTGGAATGCCGGGATCAGAAGACGAGTAACCCCTTTTCCAATACCAAATCTCCATCAGTTCGGGGCTTTGAGATCGGCGGGAAACCGCCCTTATTCAACGAAGAGAAACGTCATGAACAACACATCACGCAAGATCTGGACGGCCCCGGTATCGATTTGGACTTTTGGATTTGTCTCACTGCTCCTCCTCAATCAGGAGTGTATCGCTGGGACCGGTGGCTCCAGTGAATTTGGAACGATCTATACCCTTCTGACGGGCTGGCTCCAGGGGATGCTGGGCCGGATTCTTGCCGTGACCTTCGTGATGGTGGGTCTTGTGGCAGGCGTCATGCGCGGCTCCATGATGGGCCTTGTATTGGGAATTGCCTGCGGTTTGGGGGTTTATACCGCCCCCACCGTCATCGACAACATTGTGACCGCTACGCTTCCCTGATCCGTGGCACCCCTACCGATCCCCATCTGACATCGGGGGAATCCGAGCTCCGGCAGGAAACTGCCGACCAACTTCTTAGGGAGAATCCCCATGCATCAGATCTTGGTCCTCGGCCATAGCGGCGAACTACTGCATCCCTGCAATCCGGCAAGAGCCCGGCAGCTCTTAAGAAACAACCGGGCAAAAATGGTTGTTCATCGTCCTTTCACGATCCAGTTGATTCCGACTTCCATTTTCATTGATCCGGTGGCGATCCATGAGCGCCGTCTTTGATCAGGAACGGATGGGAAGCCGTCTCTTCCCAGCGTTGGCTTATGACCCCGAAAACGGTGTTTTTCTTCTGGAAGACCGAAGTCTCGGGTTCGGGTTTCTCTGTGATCCTTTATCTGGAGGCGACCAAGCCGTCTCTGATCGGGTGAATGTCTTTTTAAACCAGGAATGGCCGATCGATACGCTGATTCAGGTGAGCCTTTGGACGTCCCCCGATATCCAGCGGAATCTCGCTGTCCTCAAATCACGCCGCTCGGGATCTATGGCAGAGGTCACGCAAGGACTGGTCGGCAACACCCTGTCGTTTCTGCAGGATGGGACACGGATACCCGTGGACGCCTCAACTAACGTTCTGATTCGACGCTGTCAGATCATCATTACGGTGAAGTTGCACACAGCCCGGCCGCAACCCACAGAAGCCGAGGTCGAACGCGCAAAATCATTGCGATTGACCAGCCTTCAGTCCCTGACCACCATCGGACTAAGGCCACAGCCTCTTAATGCGGATCGATACATTCGTCTGATGTCGGTCATGCTCAATTGGGATGAGAATGCGGGATGGCTCAATCACCCTGAATCGGGTGCGGATGAAACGCAACTGATTCGGGATCAGTTCCTCGATTACGGAACGGATATTCGTCTGGATCGATCAGGGGTCTGGCTCGGGGATAAACGGGTCAAGACGCTCTCGGTCAAACGCTACCCGGACCATCTCTACTTTGGATCCGCGCGGAGTTATCTCGGGGATGTGCTCTCAGGGGCTCGTGGCATCAAGCAGAACTGTCTGATCACGCTGACTCTTCATTACCCCGATTCTGAAACCACCAAGGCCAAGCTGGATACGGTCAGGCAGTGGGTCACCAATCAGGCCTATGGCCCGATTCTGAAGTTCGTCCCGCATCTGGGAGTACGAAAACAGAGCTTTGATCTCTTGTTCAATGCCTTCATGGATGGAGATAGACCTGTGCGTGCATACATGGGGATGGTGCTCTTCTGCGGGGTGGCGGAAGAGGCACAGGCCGTCTCCAATGCACGAGTGTACTTCAGAGAGCTGGGGTTTCAACTGATGGAGGACCGGTTTTTTAATCTGCCTCTCTTCCTGAACTGTCTGCCAATGGGGGCCGAACGTTCGGTGATTCGAGATTCCAACCGCTACAAGACCTTTGGAACCCGGCATGTCATTCCCCTCCTCCCGATCTTTGCTGATTGGCCGGGGACGGGAACACCGACTCTGAATCTGATCAGTCGAACAGGGCAACTCATGTCCTTTTCGCTCTTCGATTCAGGCAGCAACTACAACGCTTGTATTGCGGCGCAATCGGGTTCCGGGAAGTCCTTTCTCACCAATGAACTCATCGTGAGCTCGCTCGCCGAAGGGGCTCGGGTCTGGGTCATCGATGTGGGCCGTTCCTACATGAACCTCGCGGAAAGTCTCGATGGCGAATTCATGGCCTTCACGCCGGAATCTGATCTCTGTATCAATCCCTTTGATCTCGTCCAAAACTGGGATGAAGAAGCCGATGTCATTGCAGGCCTTGTGACCAGCATGGCGGCACCGACAGAGAAGCTCTCGGACTTTCAGACGGCTTCCCTCAAACGCATCTTGCGGGATGTCTGGGAAGAGAAAGGCAACCAGATGTCCGTCGATGATGTCGCTGATCGGCTCAAGGCACAGAAGGATCAGCGCATCGTGGATTTGGGGGAACAGTTATTTCCCTTCACCCGTCGCGGCGAATACGGCCGATTCTTCAATGGTCGGAACAATGTCCGGTTCTCAGGTGACTTCACCGTTCTGGAACTGGAAGAACTCAAGGGAAGGAAGCATCTGCAGCAGGTGGTCCTGCTTCAGTTGATCTATCAGATCCAGCAGGCCATGTACCTTGGGGAACGAGATCGACCCAAGCTCGTTGTCATCGATGAATCCTGGGATCTTTTGACCCTGGGAGATGCGGCCACCTTCATGGAACACGGCTATCGACGGTTCCGCAAGTACGGGGGATCGGCCATCACGATTACCCAGTCAGTCAACGATCTCTATCGGACCTCGACCGGGAGAGCCATTGTCGAGAACTCCGCCCACATGATTCTTCTGGGACAGAAAGCCGAAGCCGTTGAAGCACTGCGGAGTGAGAAGCGCCTTCCCCTGCCTGAAGGCGGGTACAACCTCCTCAAAACCGTTCATACCGTCCCTGGGGTCTATTCGGAACTCTTCATCCTGACCGAGATGGGGGCAGGAATTGGACGACTGATCGTCGATCCCTTCAAGCGCCTCCTCTTCTCGACCAAACCGGATGATGTGCATCAGATCCGGCAACTTCGAATGCAGGGTATCCCGATCACCGAAGCCATTCAGACGCTTCTTGATCGGAGGAGTCAGCGCCATGTTCACTGAAGTTTTCAAGCGGCAAATGACGACCACAATAGCTCTGCTATCGCTCCTGATCGGCACGCACTCCCTTTGGGAAGAATCGCGACTCCAGGAACGTCTGACCCTGATGACACCGGTAGTGATATTGGTATGCGAAGGAAGGTTTTCTTGTGATTGATGGCGGCTGGGTACTCGGGGCCCCGGAGGATATCTATGTCCACTAAGGGGCTGCCACGTCATGGATCGATCACCCATGAGCGTCTATTCAATTTCCTTTGGGGACTTCCGTACATCCTGAGTGTAGTCGCCATAGGTCATGTACTGACCCAACGCTATTCCATTGGGATCGATGACCAGAAGGAACTCTGTCTATCGGGGTACCATCGTTGGTATGTCATCGACCATTGGCGTCGTGAGTTCAGGAACGGCGATCTGATGGCGTTTGCATCGGATGAACGGATGCGGCCCTATTTCAAGGATGAAACCACCTTCGTAAAGCGCGTTGAAGGCATTCCAGGACAGGTTGTGCAGCAGGATGAAGAACGGATCAATGTGGATCAAAGGCCTGTCGGAGAGGGTTTCCCGCTCCTAGATCATGAAGGCGTGCGAAACGCCGTCGGCCATGAACCTTTCGAACTTCAACCCATGACCTACTGGGTCATGGGAGATCAGCCAAAGTCCTTTGATTCAAGGTACTGGGGCGTCGTTTACCAGCAGCAGATCATCGGGAAGGCCTATGCGTTGCCGTTCTGATCTGACGATACAAAGAACGGCAATGCTGACCATCGGACTTTTGATGACTCCTGCCCTTCTCGCCGAAGAGCCCTGGCTGGAACGGTCACGGGAGATTCTGGAATCATCCAAACAACAACCGATGCCAGAGTGGCTCAAGGAAGCCATGCATCCAAAAGCCGATGTCGGTGGTTTTCGTCGACCGGAGGCCATGGATTTAGGACTTCCCCATTCTGAAACGAGAGAACCTAAAGGACCCCGGACATACATCTTTGTCTCTCAGTCTCTGGGACAGGAGATGCTGCGGGAGATCGTCTGGGAAAATCGAGGACACAAGGATCGGGTGATTGTCTTTCGAGGCTTTTCCGAAGGTCAGTCCCTCAAGGGATTTGTCGCCACGTTCAGATCCCTAATCGAAGGCATGGATCGCAAGGAGATTCCGCCCATCACCATCGACCCTGAGCGATTCGCCCAGCATGGCATCACACAGGTCCCAGCGATTGTCAGGGACGATCCAAAAGGAAATCGCCATACCGTCAGCGGAATACACCAGGTGGAATGGATTGATCGGCAGATCTCCATCTCGCCGGTTTCAATGGACTATGGTCAAAGGGGTGAGACGGTGGCCATTGCGGAGCCTGATCTTCTGGAAAAGGTGAAGGAACGAGCGCGCACCTTCAATTGGGCGGCCTATAAACAGGATGCTCAGGACCATTTCTGGCAAGACGCGCAATTCGAATCTCTTCCCGAAGCCCTGTCAGATCGGGAATTCTGGTTCGATCCTACGTATACGGTTCCTCGAGATCTCACGGATACAAAGGGCCATGTTATTGCCGTGGCTGGCCAACGGGTGAATCCCCTTGAAACTTTCCCCTTTCATCAGAAACTCATCGTCTTCAATGGGGCTAGACCATCTGAAGTCGATTGGGTGTTTGCCAAACTTAAGAATCAGACGCCAAATCGGATCACCTTAATCACGACGGAAATTGATCGGAACACAGGATGGAGTGGACTCCAAACACTTCAAAAGAAACTGGGTGGCCGAGTCTTTCTCTTGAATCCTGCGATACGCAAGCGTTTCAAGCTGGCTGCGACTCCCTCAATCGTCGAATCTGTAGATCGAAAATTTAGGGTTCGTGAGATCGGCATGAGGAATGGCCGATGAACACCTGTCTCCGTTTCCTCAGTGTATTGCTGCTCCTTCTGACCTGTTTGGAAGCCGAGGCGATTGGAATCTGTCCGGACGCCGGCATCATGACAGGAGGCATTGCGGCTGATTTTTGCTTCAGCTGTCTTTTTCCCCTACGGATTGCCGGAGTCGCCTCAGGGAGTGGTCCGATGCCACCCAATGTCACAGAAGAGAGCGTCTGCTCGTGCACCGACTGGGAGATTGGCGTGACGGTTGGATCCTGGCATCCGACCCGATTGATCGAAATCGTGACAACGCCATATTGTTCACCCTCTTTGGGCGGAATTGAACTCGCATCCAGTACCGGCATTCTGCAAGGCACGGTAGGACGGGGCGAACACGACAACGGGGATCTCGCCTTCTTCAATTTTCATGATCTCCCCTTCCCCTTCAGAGCTTTGCTCGATCCCTTCGGTGATACACCCTGTAGTGGCGTGAATACAGGTGGTCCCGTCTATTTGTCGGAACTGGACCCAACCTGGAACAACGAAGAACTGGCCAACATTCTTACGCCGGAGATCGCGCTGGTTTCAAACCCAGTTGCCTTGGCGTCCTGTGCTGCTGATGCGATTGCATCGACGGCCGGAGAGCCCATTGACGATCTCTTCTGGTGTGCGGGAAGTTGGGGAAATATTTACCCCTTCTCGGGGATGATGAGAACATCAGCAGGTGCCGATCCAACATTGACCAGCCTCGCCGCAACGAAATCTCGAGCAGCGATCCACCGTCATGGATTCGGACTACAGACGGTTGGGGATGCGGCTATATGCGGAGGCATACTCTCCCCCTTTATGCAGAAATCACAGTATCGGATGAACATGGTGTATCCAGTCCCCGAAGTTACCCGGAATCACTCTGTTGGAGCTAGCAGCGCAACCTGGGGATTAGGGCACTCCTATCCAGGCCCTGGGGATGAGCATGTGTATCTTCTTTGGGAGTGGGAGGATTGTTGTTTGCCAGTTTTATAGGACAGCAGTCGACCCAAAGCGGACGTTAACCCAACCTAATGAAGTTTTAATCCAAGATTTCATCCCGATAAATTCTAGTCAGCAGAAATCACCTCAGCTGTAGGAGGCCAGAGAGCGTCAACTAGTGACGATCCAAGATATTGTGCAAGCGACCCACTGGGTCGATTTTTTCCAATTACGGAAGAAACTCGGACGGTCCAAGGAATCTTCCTGGTATCAAGTTCTTGGCTGATGATTTCAATAAGACCCTTAATGTCACTGTTCTTACGATCCTGAATCACATGGCATAACGCAGACGACTTCTCATCGCTTAAACGATCTCTGAGACCTTCAATTGCTGTGCACGCAGTTTCCCACGTATGCCCCAGAGCGGATAACACTTCATCAGTGAGATAGAGATTCTCGGATTCACGACAAGCGAGACCGATAAACCTAACATGTCGTTGTGGATTATTAGAGCTTGGGGTTGGTATCTGCTTATCTCCGTCCAGAAGCGCAAATCCAATAGGATGTTCGTGCGGTTCTGAGAGCGAACCAAAGATCTGCTCAAGTTTTGCTTGATACCTTTTTACTTCATCTGAACCGCCACAAGGAATCACTGCTATCGAGACAACATGGTGACGTGGGACTTGCCCCCAGATTCGATAGTCATCATCCCCCTCGACCAAAAGTAATGGGCTTCCAAACAAAGGGCCCATTAAAACATGCCCGCCTAGGCATGCCGCTATCTCCCGCGTCACCTCCGATGGGACCTCTGCGCTGTAAGACGCCTTTTGTCTGGTAAGGAAAACAGTTGCTGTTTTGTTCGGGCCACTAAACTGCGTTAATGCTGTTAGAAGCGACATGCTGTGCGTGGCGATCACTACCTGCAGATTGTAACGTTCCATGATTCTTACAATAAAATCTGCAAAACGCGCCTGTAAATCCGGATGGATATGTGCATCTGGCTCATCAATAAGTAGCACGCGTGAAGTAGGAGGCTCTATCTCCCACATAGATGCGATTGTTAGAGCATCTAGACCGATGGTTATAAGCTGGATTTCACCACTACTAAGCTGGTCGACCTGATGAATATCTGTCTGATCACCTTGTCGTTTAATCTTATACGGAGGATTAGCCGCACCAACTAAAGAGACCTCAAAGTCCGGCAATAATATTTGCAGCATCTCCTCTATATCTGCTGGCGATCCAGGTGCAATACCTTCTCTGACATTCCCTCTCTTCATGAAAAAAGTCTGAAGACGACTAAGGATGCGACGACGATAGTCCGGGTTAAAGTTTCGTACAGATTGTCCTCGCCGACTATGCCCGCTCTGCTCATCAATCATGTATTGAGGATTGAAATCTAATTCACCAGTTCGTTCTGGAACTATGTAATGCACTTCATCGGGGTTTTTGTCCCTCCATGCACGAAGCATAAGACTCTTTCCACTCCCATTCTTTCCCACGATGACGGTAATATCTTTGAGATTAGTAACTAACCAGCTTCCTCCACCCAAAAAACTAGGGCGTGGTATATCTATTTCGGTTGAAAAGAGCATCTACTTTTTTTCATAAATTAAATATCGTTATGACTGATAGCCAAAGCACAAACCAAAGATGAGGATCTTTCGCCAGAACAACCTGTAACAACTGTGGCATAGTCACTCTAGGTTAAAGAGTCTTCTTGCCTGAAAGACTACATCGAGTGCTTTGTGCCTCACATATGGTTCGTTGGAACCAGCTGAATTCAGCATAACCGTGTCCGACCAGTTGCAGCCATCTTCATCAGTCCCTTGTAGCTTTTTCACGCCGGAAATGGTGCAGTTATCACAATCTTGGATATCTCTGAGGTTTCTTGTTAGCCACTCATTCAGATATTCAGCACTTACGATTTCTCTGCTCATTTGTTCAATAATCCTTTATATCAATTGTAAAGTCATAGTAAGGCCAAGGGCGGGATGCAGACTGTCACTTGGAGCGGATTGTTAGGTAAAGATTCCACAGCGAGTTGTTCGATGGAAATTACAGTTCTGCATCGAGTTCAATGGACTTCACAGAAACCTGCTGCCGGATAATTTGCCCCGTTCGTCGATTACGGACCTTGAATCTCAGCATGACTTTTTCCGACCTCGCGTCCCTCTGCACATATTGTTCCGCAACGTGCAGGTCTGGATCGGCGAGCTCAATCTTAAATTTTGGGGCGATCCTCATTGGGACCGAAAAGATTAGTCGAACGATTCCCTCGCCATTTGGATGATAGAAAACAGGTCCAAGTGATCCTGTGAGAGTCCTATGGAAGGAAATCATCGCCTGATCTTCAGCCATCTGCTGATCAAGGAAGGGACCTCGTTCAGGTATTATGGCGACGAAGTGATCTTCATAACCTTCGGGTACTGGGAAGGGTTCCGCGTCGACCTCAATAGCAATCGAGTACCCCTCAACATCATAGGTTAGTTTGATAGCCTTTCCCGGCGGCATAAAAGCTGCCGTGCCAATCCAAACTGAAAAAGATACCGGAGCATTGCCCAAGTCAGATAAATCCATAATGGCATCTTCTTCGTCAACCTCCTCAGTATGCAAGTCCAGCTTGTGGAGTGAAGGGACGCGGTAGCAATAAATACAAGTACCTTGGGTTATGAGAGTAAGAGGCTCAATGTAGATCGTGTGACCGTTTTCGTGGTAGTTCACACGGCCTGACTGGTGAACCGTTATTCGCTTATTCTTCGGGCGAGGCTTATCAAAACTCAGTTGTGTTGGCTCTTGTTCTCCCGGTTTTGTGCTCCAAGATACGCGAGACCTGCTAACGCCCTCCCGCCGCATCACTAAGGTCAGCGAACCATCTCGGTCACTGGATGCAACGACTAATAACTTTCGCAAGCCACCGTTATTTTGGATGATGACTCGCATGGACTTGTCGCCTTACAGTTGAGGTAACTGGTCTCCTCGCGATACGGCTAGCCCAAGCGAAACGAGTACCCTCGGTCCAGTTGTCCAAAAAGTTAGACATTTGATTGCTCTACACGAACTGCATCAACGAACCCAAAAATTATTTCCCGTACGCATCCTTTGAGATTAGTGATGTGGCTATCAAGCACTTCAGAAAGCGTTACGGCTCCATTGTTGTGGGAAAGACCAAGTTTCTCACCACCTCCTGCCAACACAAACCCCCGCTGACTTAAATTAATTGTCCCAACTGGTACGTATTCGTAATGAGATATCTTGTCTCTCAACGATTTTCGATTTCCTTCTGACAGAACAAACTCAAACAGAGGGGAATATTTTTCATGAACGGAGATAAGCACTTGGGTAACCACCCCCTGTTTTAGTTTTCCGAGAAACTTACCAAGCGCTCTAAATGAGTGAAAGTCGTTTCTGAAATAAGTTGAAACTGCCCTTGCTAAATAATCAAGGCACCGTCGATAGGCAAGGATAAACGCCTGATACTCAAAGTCCCAGGCAAGGGTATTTCCTAAAGCTATTGTTGAATTTCCGATGACTCTTCTGTAATCGAATTTTTCAATTTCTTCAATCACTGCGCTTTCGATGGCCTTCAGCCTTCTATAGTGATACAAGACACATGCGAATGTGTTTTGGACATCCCCAAGAAACCCATTAACAAATCGGTGATACCACTTTTCAAGCTGCGGGTCTGAGCGCCATTTAGTGATGAATTCGGGTTGTGGGTTGGTTACATAGTTATGGAAGTAAAGAAATGGTTGTCGATCTACTGTTAGCAGCTCGAACCCGGCAATAGACGTAACTGCGGCCAAGCAGCCTTGAATTTCAGGGCTAGCAAAGCTCTGGAACATTTGCTCGAAAACGTCTTGATCCATGGGATAGCACCGGGAAAGGTTAAGCAGCTATTAAAAGGACCGCACCGTCCGCATATGAGTTTATATCCACGCGGTAATTATGCTGCCGGAATCACCCGTGGGGCAAGGAACTAGACTCGACTGGGCTTGGACAACTCCAATAATATGGATGCCAGTAAGGCTGCAGGGATGTCCGCTATTGGGATAAGTTCTCAATGACCGGTTGTGGCCGAATAGTGACTTAGATCTTGCATTCTTAATCACTCCCCTTTATGGAACTCAATGAGCGTCCACTATCATTTGAAAGGCCTGGTTAGTTAACCGACGAGACAGCCGATAAAGTAGAGCGAGAGCGGAATTTTCGCATCATTCGGTCTTGCTTCCGGCTTTTCCGGGTTTAACGTTCCGCATACAGCGTTGTGCTCCTGATGTTTCCATAGAAATCCCTCACGATGAAAAATAAGCGATGTCCCAACGCCCTGAGGCCCATCACTTGGCGCATTTGGATATTCCAGGTCGCCCCCCAAAACAGCCCAGCCCCGCTCACAGTCCAGCCTTCTCGTTATAAAGCGCAAATGCTTGGAGCGTGCGTATGCATCGGCAACTTTTCTCAACTGTTTGGGACTGCATGAAGAACTCGCGCTACTTTTTGATGCATTCGAATCAGCGGATTGCGCCTGCTGAATCGGCATCAGGATAAACCCCAGAACGAAGAAAACTTTCCCTATAGCAAACGTAACCGCATGATTTGCCACTGTAACATCTCACTGATTAAAGGATTGAGCGAGGAAAAGTACGTCCTCGACCGTTAATGACCAATCACAATCCATCATTCAAGCCATGGAGATTTCTAGAGAATTTCTTCAAGACAATCCGATGAAGCCCCGCACTCAGGGCATTTCCATACTTCCGGAAATTCAGTCACTGCGGTTCTAGGCGGAATGTTCACCGCTGAATCCCCCTTTTCGGCTTCATAGAGGTAGCCACATTGGCGGCACATATAGATGTTCGGGATGAGGGACACTGTTTTCTCCTAAGCAAACGAGCCACAGCCACAAATTTGAAGCGATTTGTTATGGCTGTAAATCCCTGGCCAGAAAATAATGACCACTGTATTGATCCCAACTGCCTTCACAGATCAACCGATTCCACTTACCTCGGAATGGAGCCAAAGCACCGCGCTTATCCATATGGACGTCAAACAACCCATGATAGCCCTTGCGCTGAATGTGATACCGACGGCAATCACATTTGCAGAGCTTGTATTTATGCCTCTTCGCCTCTGCTTCGATCTCTCCGTAAAGTGTCACCAACACTTTTCGCAAACTCCTGAGCATCGACATCAGCAAGTACGTCCAACGTAAAGGGCAGTTCGATTACCTCTCTTGGCCATTTGCAGTCAGTCAGCTTCGGCTTGCTGATCCCGAGGCCACTTCATCATAGCTATACCCCTCAACACCGCACGCCTTGGCTTTATGCACCCACTGTTTTCGGACCAATTGATGCGCCAGCCGACACGAAACCACTGATTGGCTGGGGCTGGATAGGCTGTTTCTGCGGCTGTTGAGGCTGTGTTAAGGGCTTACTTTTTTGGGTTTTGGTGCTTGAACAGCTTGGATGAGAACCATTGGCGCCCTTGCCGGCCGTTTCGAGTTTGCCTTGCGACTTAGGGTGGCTTTGGCTTTGAATTGCTGTTTGGCCTGGACGCTGATTGCTTCCAAACGCTATTACTCACCAATTTCCAAATGGCTAGTTGTTCCTCAGCACTGGCAAATTCGAGGATTCAAACCATTCCCGGAAGAGCTTGAGCGTTCTCTTTTGAGGCCATAGGGCAGGATCGACAATCCACTCTTCCAGAAGCACCTCGAATAGCGTTTTCCAGTGTTTTTCGATGTAGCGGTAGGCCTGCTTGGCATTGGTGATGGATTCGTCCGGGATCAGGTAGACGTCCGTGTCTTCCTGAATCTCCTCCAGCGTCAAGGAAGCGCCGAACTCCGGGGCGACCTTAAGCAGCCAATCCAGAACCGCTTGCGTCGGGCGCATCACGACCGCTGAACGATTCAGGGAATATTGATGGGGATGGGCCATTGACGTCTCCTTGCTCATGATCATCACGTGAGCCTTCGATGATAAGGGAGACATCAGTAGTTGGGGATGCGACCAACTCTGAGTCGATTTCCTCAGCGGAAGAGCGCTCAGGATTCAGGATCCTCCTCCGTTGTCGCCCAATCAGGCGCCTCCCGAGCTTGAGAATAGTTCGCTGCCAGAGAAATACGGCATTGGCCCTTTGCTTGTTATTCATGACGCCCATCAGCCAGAGTCCATCCAGAAGGAATATCAGCTGATCCAGGGTCTGAATGACGCCGAGATAATCGTGTGCGAGAGGCGAAGTAATCATCACCTTGAGCTCTCCTGGATTGGTATAGATCGGCTCTCCGTTGACACCGTTATCAGAACGGAGTTTCAGGAGCCTCGCCATCTCGTTTTGGGTAGCCGTCTGAATGGATTGGATCAGGGATCGAGCCCCTTCCTCCCTGAGTTCCACCTCGTCTTCGGGTGAAACGATGCGCTGGACAACCTCCAAATGGTAAAGCGCGGCTGCAACGCGATCGAATTCGCGTTCCAGCATCCGTTGTGCCATCTCACTTTGAAGGGCAACAGTACGTTCAAAAGCCGCCCGACTATAGGGGCGAGGGGTATTTTCATCAGCCATGGTGTGACCTCTTTGGTTAGGAACCCTAGACACTAAGGCCTTCCTTTCACACCCTCTGCTGGAATGATGGCCAAAATCGCAATCATTCCCACAGAAACCAATCCAAATCTCCTCCATCCTGATCCCACTTTCAGGTTATCCCCTCTCGGATACCTGGGTGGCCTTCTAAGATTCTGAAGGTCACGCCAGCTGGGCGTTTCATTAAATGCAGCAAACGAACTGGTTCAGGAATAGTTCTGAACCTACCCCTATCGAGGGAGAGCACGTCTTCCCCCTAGGGACAGAACCGGGCTCCTTCGAAGATCCCGTGACCGCACGAACGGGATGTTTCTTTTCATTCCCGTGTGCGGCGGGTGGAGTGAGTCTGATGTTGAATCGAGCTGAACTGATTGGTCGTCTGGGTCGAGACCCCGAAGTTCGTTACACCACCGAGGGCAAGGCCATAGCGAATCTCGCCATGGCCACCTCGGAATTCTTTCGTGACCGGGATTCCGGTCAACGAAAGGAGCAGACCGAATGGCACCGCGTGGTGCTCTTTGGAAAGCAGGCCGAAATAGCAGGCAAGTACCTCAAGAAAGGGGCATTGGCCTACGTCGATGGCAGGCTTCGGACACGAAAGTGGAAGAACCGGCAGGGACAGGAGCAATTCACGACCGAACTGGTGGGAAATTCTCTGACCTTGCTGGAGAAGAAAGGCCAGGGATCAGGCGTGGATTCGTCCTTATCGGAAGCCGATTCGATCGGTAACCGGGAAGACGGGTTCTTCGATTTTCCAGACATGCCGTTCTGACGATTGACCGAAGGATCTTTAGGTCCTTTCTGTTTCACCCCTGGGGGCGATTTGCCCTTCAGGGGTGATAGCCCCCTTCACTATGAATGGAGGTTTTTATGAACCATCGATTGATCAAGAAGTTTGCCGAACGCTATTCGTTCGATGAAGGTGCGCTTATCGACACCCTCAAGGCCACGGCCTTCAAGGTGAATGATGGCGTGGTCACGGATGCTCAGATGATGGCTTTGCTGATTGTGGCTGACCAATACGGTCTCAATCCTTTCACCAAGGAGATCTATGCCTTTCCGGACAAGAAGAACGGCATCGTTCCGGTCGTCGGAATCGATGGGTGGAGTCGCATCATCAACGGCCATTCGGCTTTTGATGGGATGACCTTTCACTCCTCGGAGACGATCGTCACGCCACCGGGCGGGAAACCCTGTCCCGAATGGATGGATTGTGCGCTGTACCGAAAGGACCGCGCGCACCCCATCGTCATTCGGGAATATCTCGATGAAGTCTACCGCGAACCCTTTCAAGGGAATCGTGATGGACGCTCCTATGCTGTCAATGGTCCCTGGCAAAGCCATACCAAACGACTCTTACGTCATAAGGCCACCATTCAGGCGGCCCGCATGGCGTTCGGGTTTGTTGGGATCTACGACCAGGACGAAGCCGAGCGGATCCTTGAAGGTCAGTCTGGAGATCTTGGAGACCCCCGTGTCATTCCGATACAGGGAGAACCGAGTGATCAGGCGCGAAAGGTCTCTCAAAAGCTGATTCAGCGTGCTGAAAAAGCCCACGGAGCCTGGAATGCCGCCATCGAATATGCCTCTGAGCATTTTGACGGTGCGGATCTCGCCTTTGTGAATCAGGAAATCTGGAAAGCTGAAACCGACTGGAAGAAAGCCAAAGGGACGTCTGTCCTTGAAGCCCCTCCGGAATCGCCGGCCTCCGTTGCCTTTGCATCCGTCAAACAGATGCTCGGTAACAAGGCCGCCTGATCTCACATATTTATTAACCCCATGGGGCACGTTGGCCCCTGGGGCTGAACGATGCCCCGTTCTTTTTGGAGAAATGACATGCATTCAAAAGAGTTCGAGAAATCACACAACCAGTTGCCCTGGTCGAGTGACTGGCATCGTTATGACACCCCGACCGTTCTTCGTAAGCACGGCCGAGGATACATGGAACGGTTCTGGCGAAATGACCGCGCGAAGTGTCACACGGCAAGATCAGGTTCAGCTGAGCACCTGGCGACCCTCGATGGGGGAACCTTGATGATTGCAGGGGAACCCCTGCATCTTCGTGTGGAACTTCACCTCTCGCGGAGGGATCTCCCATGAAGGTCATCGATCTGATTCAACGGAGTCCCGAATGGCATCAATGGCGAAGGGCCGGCGTCACAGCTTCAGAAAGCCCAATCCTCATGGGTTCCCCCTACAAAACCCCATGGCGGTTATGGGCTGAAAAGCGGGGCCTCATCCTTGAAGCTGACCTTTCGGGAAATCCTCATGTCCAACGAGGAATCCGTGAGGAACCCATCGCACGACGACGTTATGAAGCGCGGCATGGCGAATTGCTGCTGCCGGTCTGTGCGGAGTCTTCCGAAGTTCCGATCCTTCGGGCAAGTTTCGACGGGCTGACCAATGACGGTCGTCCCGTCGAGATCAAGGCACCAGC
The DNA here is from genome assembly GCA_009922685.1 of Gammaproteobacteria bacterium. Classification (GTDB taxonomy): domain Bacteria; phylum Pseudomonadota; class Gammaproteobacteria; order Methylococcales; family Methylococcaceae; genus UBA6136. The sequence goes on from RFVA01000007.1 coordinate 52,523, forward strand.
CCAGAAAGGGTTTATGGATGCGCTCAAGATGGGCACGCAGTCTGGGCTGTATCTTCGCTATTACGCGCAGGTACAGACCCAGATCTACGTTGCAGAAGCCGATGGCGGCGTTTTGTCGCTCACCTGTGACGAGGATCATCTGGATCTTCCGGTTCCCCGGGATGAAACCCTGATCAACGACATAGTTCAGAGGGCCAAACGCTTTTGGGAGTACGTGGAATCCGGCAAGGAACCGCCTCTGGATCCCGAGCGGGATGCTTACATCCCCAAAGGCAATGAAGCCATCCTTTGGAGTGAACTCAGCAAGGAGCTTCGAAAGCTTGAAACCCGGAAGCTGACGCTCTCAAAGGAACTCAAGGCACTGGAAGGTCCTATGGCGAGGGTCGAGGAACGTCTTCTCGACCTGATCGGTGATTTTTGCGTTGCGGAGTCGGATGGCCTTCGTGTCACCCGTTTTATTCAGCAAGGCGGCATCGACTATCGATCAGCGCTCCAGGCACTGCTTCCGGACCAATCGGAAGAGATGCTCAAGGCATTCCGTCGGAGCCCCTCCGAGCGGGTGCGCTGGACCTTGAAGAAACAGGATGAACCGAAAGGTTTGGCCAGACCCCCTCTGGCTGAAGTCGCCTTTAGTTCGCTCTGGTTCTGAACGAATAGGGATCTCTTAATTACAAGAGATGCTTTTCTGTTGGGCTTACTCCTTGATAGGGGTGAGCCCAGTGGAAAGGTCACTCCCCTCTTCCTTGTGCGCTTCCCTTCTTTGGACGCACGGAATCCTGCTTTTGCAGGCGTTTCATCCTGAAAGGATGACGAGGATTTTTTCCTCGGGCTCACCGCGACAAGGTGAGGTGCGATCTGTCGGTGGTCTCTCTTGGGACGTCGACTCAAACGAACCCTCTCGGGAATGCATTTCCCGTGTGGGGAAAGGTTTCTTCCTGACGGGTTTTTATCCATCTTCAGGAGGTGACTCATGATTCAAATGTTCGGTATTGCAGAGACTTTCGACATCAACGCCCCCGGGCATCTGATGGCCGAAGGCTATGAGGATGGCACGCATCCCAGGATCCCCGTTCAGAAAGACTATGTCTTTCGGCGAGAACCCCTTCGTGATGTGTTGGCCTTTCTCGGTGAAGCGCAGGGTGATGGTCTCTATGTCACAGGGCCCACGGGTTCCGGCAAGACCTCACTCATCTTGCAGGTGGCGGCACGGCTGAATTGGCCGGTGCATGCCGTGACCTGTCATGGACGAATGGAACTGACCGATCTTATTGGGCAATTCACGCTGGTCGAAGGCTCCATGGCATTTGTTCATGGTCCCTTGGCACAAGCCATTCGCGATGGGCACATCCTGATCCTCAATGAAGTGGATCTGATGGACCCTTCGGAACTCGCGGGACTCAATGATTGCCTTGAAGGGCAACCCTTGGTCATCCCACAGAATGGCGGTGAAGTGATTGTGCCCCACCCTCGGTTTCGACTGGTGGCGACGGGCAATAGTGCAGGTGCCGGCGATCAAAGTGGCCTCTATCAGGGGGTGCTTCGCCAGAATCTTGCCTGGATGGATCGCTTCCGTCTGATCGAGATCGGATATCCCGATAGGGAAATGGAGATGGCACTTCTGGAACGATTGGTTCCGGCGATCCCCTCCCCGATCCGGGAGAAGATGATCCGGGTGGCAAATGAAATCCGCGTCCTTTTCATGGGCGGCGTGGATGGCATGGGTATGCTCAGCGTGACCCTCTCGACGAGAGGGCTCATTCGCTGGGCCAGTCTGACCGTTGCGTTCAAGGGTGCTCCTAATGCACTTGAGTATGCACTGGATCGGGCGCTGACCCTTCGAGCAGAACCTGAACAGCGGACGGCGATTCATCGCATTGCGGCCGATGTGTTTGGGGAGGACTGGAGAACATCGCCATGAGTCTCTATGAACTCTATCGATGTATCCGGGAGGACGGAACTTCCAAGGACTGGGCGGTGCGCATAAATCCTGACGGTTCGATCACCACACGCTGGGGGCGAACGGGGAAAAAGCTCATCAATATCCAGACCCGCAAAGTGGATTTGCTCGCGCTCAAACGATCCAAATCGAAGAAGGGCTATGTGAGGGTTGGGACTTGTGACATCGATACTTTGGGACAAATCGTTCCAGAAGGACCATCGGACAGCATGTCCGAAAGTCCTGGCGCAATGCCTGTCATTCGTTGGCAACTTGCCTTCGGAGCACGCTGCAGTGGCGAAGAACTCGATGCCTGGCGTGATGGTGTATTGCAAACCCTGCATGATCGAGGTGTTGAACTGGAAGCCGATCAGCTTCCAGAGACCCATCAATCCGGGGCGGGTGTAATCCTCTGTGATGACCTTTCACGCCTGTTAGGACTTCTCCTCCTGAAACAGCGAACTCCTTCGGATGTTCATTTCTCGTTAAGGACGGCGAATCACCAGGAGGTCGAACCTGATCTTCAGGAGTTGGGTTGCCTTTTGGAACCCCTCGGAACGGATCTCCCATCAATAAGGCCTTTGGCTGAATCTTTGGGACTTCTGATACCGAGAATCGATCTTCGAATGGCGATTGTTTCAGACCGGCACTGCTGGTTCTGAATCGATAACGGTCTTTTTTGTTATTTAACCCTCAGGGGCGTCATGCCCTTTTGGGGAGCCATGACGTCCCTTTTTCTTTGGAGAAAACGTCATGGTTGAAACTCAAATGATGCTGGATCGCCTGGTGGTGATTCGAATCGATGGATCACTCTGGGGCGGTCGCAAGAAACTCCGCAAGGAGGATCTTATTCTCGCGGATGGCAGTGTCCTCCCGCCGGAAAGCCTCGCCTCCCTGGGATCAAAGCGGATTGCCGATCCCAAGGCACTTTTGGTCTTTACGCGTCTCAAACGAGAAGCCGAGCGGATTTGTTTGCAAGTAGGCTCCAGATTTCTGGGTGGCTTTGCCATTCCAGAAAAGGAACTTCCTGGCATTCAGATGCAACTTGAGCGAATCGCTCAGGAGTTTGAAAAGGCGAAATCGTCCTACCTTTCAAAGTATGACGAGATGATTGAGGACTGGGTTGCAAGACACCCCGATTTTGCGGCGGCCGTCCGGCGTGCCGTTGAACCGGTGGAGGTCGTTCGAAAGCAACTCAACTTCGATTACGTCATTTTCAGGCTCAAGGCACCGGAAGGTGATCGAGAGCTTTTAGGACATCGTGTCGGGTCCCTGAGCAGTCAACTCTTCGAAGAGATCGCTTTGGTGGCTAGGCAGTTCGCCCAAGGTTCTCTGATCGGCAAGGATCGGGTCACCAGGAAAGCGCTGAGTCCTCTTCGGAAGATTCGGAAAAAACTGGATGGACTGGCCTTTCTGGATCACCGGGTTACGCCGGTGGTCGAGACCTTAAGCGATCTGATCCAACGGGCACCGAGATCGGGGGACATTTCAGGAACCTTCCTCAAGGAAGTGCTTGCGACCACCCTCCTCCTCAGTGACCCGGAATCCATCCGAAAGCACGGCGAAGGACTTCTGAATCCAGGGGATCCTTTGATTCCAGACGATGATGACAGCCTTTTCAGTGAACCTGAATCGGATCCTCATGTGGATGGAAACGAAAAAGGTGATGAACAAGAAATCCCCGAGGATTCAGATTCTGATCCTCTATTTGATCCAATTCCACGAAGGGACATCGATGCCATAGTCACCAGAGAATTCTGGTTCTAGATCAGAAATTATTTAACCCCCTGGGGGCTTCGTCCCTATGGGGTGGAGTCCCCTTTTTATTTGGAGACTCCAATGATGAAAACGAAACTGAATGAAGCCTTTCCGATTGTCGCGGCAGCCCTTGGCAATAATCTAGGGGTCCGCGTCATGGTGACAGGACAAACGGCTCTGACGGATGGCGAGATGATCGTCATTCCTGCCTACGATGGTGAGGATCCCAATTATCGGGATGTCGCCTGGGGGTATCTGGCCCATGAAGCCGCCCATATCCGTTACACGGATTTTGCGGTCTTCAAATCGGCCTGTACGACTCCCATACGTAAGGCCATTCTGAATATTATTGAGGATGTACGAATCGAGAAACGGTTAGCTGAAAAATATCCCGGGACGCGATTCACCATCGAGAAGACTGTTGCTCAGCTTATTGATGAGGGGGGCTACCAGCTTCCTTCTGAAGAGGCGCACCCTGCGGTTCTTTTGCAGGCCACCCTGCTCTTTGGATTACGGTGTTCGGTTCTAGGTCAGACCCTGCTCAAGGGAATGGCTGAGGTTACAGAAGAGCGTTTGAGGGAGTTTCTGCCATCACGGGTGTTCGATGATCTCGCGAAACTCCAGGAGGAGGTCGAGGGACTCAAGAATACGAGCGAAGCCCTTCTTCTCACGGATCGGATTCTGAAGCTTCTTGAGCAGAATCTGAAAAGAGAAACTCAGGAAGACGATCCTCATCAGAAACGGAAGGATAAAGAGGATCAAGGCCATTCGATTTCAGAAAGATCGGAAGGTCAGTCTTCTGAATCAGGGGCTCCTGAGGATGAAGATGCTGAAGAGGCAGATGATTCTTCATATGAGGAATTATCGGTCAATCAGGCTTCATCCTTGGGACGAATCCTGGGTGCATCAGAATCGGATCTTCAAAGGGATCTCTTTGAGACCATCAGGGAGAGTCTAGTTCTTGAGCAGGGGCAATCCTCTGCGATGATTCTGCCCGTTGCGGATGAACCGCCGATGGATCCTGTTCAGGGGCGTCTCCTGTTGGAGAAGTCCTTGAGAGAATCCGGAAAGCTACGTGCATCCCTCCAAGGGTTGGTGCAATCCAGTCGATTATCCAAACCCGTCATACGGAGGTCAGGTAATCGTATGGACTCCAATCGACTCAGTCGCTTAGGTTTGGGCGATCCAAGGGTATTCCGGCGAATGGATGTCCAAAAGGCACCTAATACGGCGGTTCATATTCTGATCGATCGCTCCCCTTCCATGTCGGCGATTGTTGCAACGGAAGGAAGACCTGTTGGAAGGCGGATTGATCTGGCCTGGGAGGCCACTTTGGCTCTGGCCATGGCGCTTGAAGGGATTCAGGGTGTCAATGTCGGGATTACAGCCTTTCCGGGAAAAGATGGCGAAAATGTCAGCGTCTATGGGGTATTACCCCATGGCACCAGCATTCGTAGTCGAATCGGTGCGTTTGGTGGTGATCTGGATGGGAGTACACCTCTGGCAGAGGCCCTCTGGTATGCCGGAGCACAGTTGGTTCAGCAGAGAGAGGAACGAAAACTTCTCCTCGTGCTGACGGACGGCATTCCAGATGATCTGGATGCCACTTTGAATATCCTATCGCGGTACCGTTACTCGAATATCGAGGTCACGGGTATCGGGTTAGGCATTGAAGTGGATCGAGTATTTGAATCCAGTGTGAGCGTTCAGCTAATCAGCGATTTGCCGACTCGACTGAATGAAATCTGCAAAAGGCATTTACTTGCTGCATGATGAAACGCCGGTGTTGAGCCGGCGTTTTTGGTGATAGCTATTGCCTGCTGTAATAGTCGATGTAGAAGTGAGATGGGATAATTTGCCCATCCACTTTAAGACACTGAGGCTTTTATAACGCTGAATGATGAAGAGAAAGTTCTACTGTCTAGAGGATATGCAGGCCCTCGCACACAAACTTGGTGGGCAATGCCTTTCTACGCTGTATATCAGTACAAATAGGAAGTTACTGTGGCGTTGCGCGAAAGACCATACGTGGGAGGCTACGCCAGGGAATATTATGCGCGGGCATTGGTGCCGGATTTGTGGAAATGAAAGACAGGGCCGAGCAAAGGCAAAATCGATTGAGTTCGCAAAGGAGCTAGCCGCAAATAATGGCGGTCTATGCCTATCTGAGGAATATCGAAATAACCGTACACCAATGCACTGGAAATGCGGCGTGTGTTCGCATGAATGGACAGCAAGTGCGGGCTCTATTCAGGGTGGTACATGGTGTCCAAAATGCGTGGGAAGGTTGCCATCTGAAGAGGGATTGCCGGAGCTTCAGCGCCTTGCTTCTCTTAAGGGTGGGATATGTCTCTCTGATCGATATTTAGGTGCACGAGCCAAGCATCGGTGGCGTTGCGCCAATGGTCATGAATGGGAGGCTCCGCCTTACAGTCTAAGGTCGGGAACATGGTGCATGGAGTGCTCAGGAAGCAAAGCACTAACCTTGGAAGATATGCAGGAAACAGCCCAATTGATGGGCGGGGAATGCCTTTCAGAAGCGTATTCAAATAGTCGACAACAACTTCATTGGAGATGTGCTTCAGGCCACGAATGGTTTGCAGTCGGATATCACGTTCGGGCTGGCCACTGGTGCCCGACATGTATGACGGGTAATTCAGAGCGAATTTGCAAGGATATTCTAGAGAAAATGTTCGGGAAGCCCTTTCCTAAGAGGAAACCATCATGGCTTCTTAATGATCGTGGGAAGCGCATGGAGTTGGATGGTTACTGCGAGGAATTAAAGCTGGCATTCGAATACCACGGAGTTCAACACTACCAACACATCGACCATTTTCATCGAGGGAACAAGTCTCTTGATCAGCGGAAGATGGATGATGAGCGAAAAGAGTTAGTTTGCCGGGAATATGGAATACGCCTGCTAGTAATCCCATACACAATTCCAATGAATGAAGTTCCAAGACTGGTTTCAGATTTTTCCAAGGCGAACGCCATCAAGATAATTACAAAAGATCCAAGCAAAGTTCCTGTGGCGAAGATGGTTCTGCCCGAAAGAATGAAAGAAATGAGGGCACTAGCGAACAGAAAGGGAGGTGATTGCTTGTCCAATGAATACATAAACAACAATACTCATCTCTCATGGCAGTGTAATAAAGGACACGTATGGCAGGCGGTACCTGGAAGTATTCAACAAGGATCCTGGTGTCCAAAATGTGCGGGAAGGATGAAAGGCGATGAGGCACTTAACAGCTTGCGTTATATCGCGAGGGCTAGAGGCGGTGAATGTTTAGCAGAATCATACATTCATGGAAAGATTAAACTCCCTTGGCGTTGCTCGGAAGGCCATGTTTGGAGTACTTCAGCGAATAGCATTAGAGATGGAAGGTGGTGTCCTCAATGCGCCAAAAAGACGATGGGGCCGAAAAGAATTGGGATTGCCGCCTGCCATGCAGCAGCAAATGAACGAGGTGGGAAATGCCTCTCGGATTCGTATATCAATTCCGACACAAAGCTTTTATGGGAATGCGGAGACTGTTTAGCACAATGGGAGGCTATTCCCTATACCGTTGTGCGATTAGGAACCTGGTGCCCCAAGTGCAAGGGGCGAAGATACCAGACCACCCGTCGAAACCGGGAAAAAGACGTATGAAATTGACGCGATAATCAATAATTGGACGACAAGGTTCCGCGTTCTCGGCTATTTGATCCCTATATACCTTCCAGCTGCCCATCGACCCATTTGTATCACCGATTTGTCTTTTCCAATAATAATCCCGTAGCCATCTTGCTCGCCATTTTTCCATCCACCCTCATATCTATCGCCATTTCTGAATATCATGACGCCATGGCCATGATATTTGTTTTTATGCTGATTTCCCTCATACATCTGTCCATCAGGCCAATAATGAACTCCATAGCCTTCTCCCTCGGAGTTTCTTAAATTGCCTTTATAGACCTCCCCATTAGCCCATGCAAAGACTCCTATTCCTGTTCTAGAACCATGGTTATGCTCACCTTCATATCGAGCCCCATCGGATAACCTTGTTACACCAAGGCCATTCATTTTACGTTCTCTGAAAATACCTGAATACCTAGCGCCGTAAGACCAGGTATAAACTCCATAACAACCTTTGCCATCAATCTTATCTGCCTCACCAGCGTAGCTATCCCCATTAGCACCTTTCCAGACCCAGTATTCCGTATTTCCATAATATTTATTGCCAATAGTTTGAGCCTGTATTGCCCGATCGCGAGCTTCTTCGGCTGCGGGCGCAGAGATATCACGAGCTTTTTTTGCCAAGACGTCTGCAGTCCGGGCCATATCCAATGCTTTGCGGCTAGCCTGCTCTGCGAGCTCACGGGAGTTTTGAATTTCTGATGGCTCATGTTGAACTACCGGATCATGCCGTTCTATCGTGGCATCCTGTTTCGTATTGGAATTAGTTACAGCTTTATCTGGTTCTAATGTTTTTGTTGTTGCTTCTGCAACTGGTGGTGATGGCAGGGAGTTGTTGGGTGTGGAAGTATCATCCCGTTGCGGGCCTATTTTTGTATCCAGCCAAACTAGAAAGGTAGCTAAGCCTCCTATCTCTTTCTTTTGCATCCAGGTGCTGAAGGAAGAATAGATGACTATCAACACCACCGCCCATAGGAAATAGCTTCCCGATAGGGCTTGCTTCGCAGTGCTTGACCGCGCTGCTGCCTTTGGTGGCACTGTCGGCTGAGCAATTACCGGAGAACTTTCTATGAATGACGATTGTGCTGAGGATGAGGATTTTCCAAGGCTAATCAGCAACTCCTTCTGGAATCTAATGACATCCTGAGTTCTGCTGGTAGTTGAAACATGCATTCCGTGTTCGATTGCCTGGCGCAAAGATTCCGGGATCAAATTGAGATGCGGAAGTCCAGAGTCGTCAGCAATACGATCCATTGCGCTCGGTGGAACCTCTCCTGTGACCATGGTGTAGAGCGTCGCCGCTACCCCATAAATATCCGTCCAAGGTCCCTGGTTTCCGTTTCTTTGATATTGCTCAAAGGGCGCATAGCCCTCGGATAGAATCACTGAAAGCGACTTACTCTTCTCACCCATTGACTGCCGCGCAGCCCCAAAGTCGAGCAATATAGGACGTTCATCGGATGACAAATATATGTTATGGGGCTTGACGTCTCGATGGAGAAAGCCCTTCTGATGCACTTCTCTGAGCCCGTCGAGAATCGGGATCAGGATCGATACAGCCAGCTCTGGATCCACCCTCCCAGTAGGCTGTATCTTGATGTACTCTGAGAGCGTTAAGCCCTGACAATAGTCCATCACCAGATAAGCGGTCCCATTCTCTTCAAAAAAGTCTCGAACCCTTACGATGTTGGGATGATCTAATTTCGCGAGTGTTCTAGCTTCTTCCAGGAAGCGTGTTAAACCGTATTTGAATATTTCTTCGTCCTCACTGGTGTGGTAATGGACTGTTCGATGATTTGGTTCTCGACCAGCAATATCACGAGGCAGATATTCTTTGATAGCTACAGTAGTCTGAAGGCGATTGTCAAAAGCAAGATAGGTAACCCCAAATCCACCCAATCGCCCAATAAGACGACCAATAGAATATCGCCCATGGTTTAATTTTGACAAATGAGGCAATAAAAGGTGAGATCTTTTTAAGGAAAGATCATAACCACATGATCTGCATTCGCTTTCCGTCTCTTCTGAGAAGCATCCAGGACAAAGCATTTTTTTATTTATCTGCTGTATGGATTGTTAATAATAATATAAATATAAATGCGACCATAGCCTCCTGGTCTTAGATAGGTAAACCATTATAATAAAAAAGTTATTTCGCCACATGGTGTATATATCAATTAAAGTATGATGAGAATTTCTTCCTCATCGAAGCATCAATGATCCGATAATATTCATCGGATTCTGGGTCGACTCCACGCTCAATCAGGCTTTTGTGAATAGACATCGCATAGTCCGTCATATCTTTCCTCTGCCCAAACCATGGATTTCTGGCTGCCCACTGCTCTGCCTTGGGGTCAATAGTTGGCGATGCGTTGTTCCTTTGAAAATGACTTGGAAATTGTTCTCTGACGGCAAGGTCAATATTTCGGAAGAATGCATCAGAACCGGGTTCGTACCCGTCCCTAGACAACTCATGTCCCTTCTGAATAGCAAAGTCGGTCATTGACTTGTCATTACCAAACCACGGGTTTCTAGCTGCCCAACGAAGTACCCGTGGATCCGTTTTATCTTGTGCCTTTCCTGGTGAGCTGGAACTGGGTCCCCGACTAGCCTCTTGGATTGCCTCAATCCTTTTTTTCGCATATCCAATTTCCTTACGCCATCTATCGGCTCCTTCGCTGTTAGCTGACTGTGCCGATTTGAAAGCAGACAATGCCTCTTTGTATTTTTCTATGGACCAAGCATCCCCACGAGTTGAGTGCATTGCCTCACGTAATTCTTCTGCCTTTCTGATTGCGGCCTGTGCTCGT
>RFVA01000061.1 GCA_009922685.1 Gammaproteobacteria bacterium
GATACCGGGCCCGGTATCGCCCCTGAATATCTGCCGAGGCTCACCGAACGCTTTTATCGAGTAGATGCCTCCAGAGGACCCGGCGGAACCGGGTTGGGGCTGGCCATCGTGAAGCACGTGATGGCCCGCCACGGCGCGGAATTTACCATCGCCAGCACCGTCGGCAAAGGCAGTACCTTCAGTTGCCGTTTTAAGGCAGAACGCATCGTCAAGTTGCCTTAAAGAACATCCATCAAGCTCAATAACGGTGCAAACAAAAACATCGTTGAAAAAAAACAATAAATTGTAGTTGCATCACAAAACAGCTGAGGCTACCATTAGACTTGTTGCGAATTTCTCAACAATTGTTGTTTTAGGGCTAATTGGGAGCAAAACATGTTTAAGAAAACTTTGATGGCCTTGAGCCTGGCGGGAATGACGGCCATGACCGTTGCCCACGCCGAAACCATGGATACCACCACTGATGGAGTGGCAACCCCTGAAGTTGCAGCACCTGCTAGCAGCTCCACCTTCACCGATGACCGTTGGTACGCTGCGCCATTCGGCAGCTTCGTACAGACAAGCGGCGACAGAAATGCACAGGGTGGCTGGGGCGGTGGTCTCGCACTCGGTAAAATCATTAACGAATACTTCAACGTGGAAGTTCGTGGGTTCTGGCAGAATTGGGGCAACAACGGGATTGCCAACACCAGCCGCCCTGGCGAGCTGTATGCCACGGGTGCAGCGCAAGGCTTTAAGCATGGCGCAACCGACATGACCGGCGGCACCATCGACCTGCAGTACTACTTCATGCGCGATACTTTCTCGCCGTATGCTGTATTTGCAGTGGGTGGAGCCAACAACAGCTGGCGCGGTCTGACCAGCAACACCCCTTACCCAGCGGCGCATCTTCACACCCAGACGTCCTCTTTCATCTTTGAAGCAGGTGCGGGTGCAACGTATGAACTGGCTGACAACTTCCTGCTGCGTGCTGACGCTCGCTACCGCGGTGACACCGCTGCAGGCAGCTACTACAACAACTACGGCCTCAACAGCCACACCTCGGTCTTCAATGACTTGGTTGTGAACGTTGGCTTCGTGGTTCCTTTCGGTGACAAGCCAGGTGCCGCAGCGGCTCCGATGGTGGCGGATGCTTGCGCAAGCCGTGACTCCGATGCGGATGGCGTCAATGACTGTGATGACAAGTGCCCAGGCACCGCGTCAGGCACCAAGGTTGATGATCAAGGCTGCCCGATCGTCATGGAACTCCGTGGCGTTAACTTCAAGTATGACTCTCATGAACTGACCCCGGGCGCTAAGACCATCCTTGATGGTGTCGTTGAGCAGCTCGTGGCCATGCCTTCTAAGAAGGACATCGAAGTTGCAGGTTACGCCAGCTTCGAAGGTAATAAGGGCAAAGAGCAGCACAACCTGCACCTGTCACAACGTCGTTCAGAGTCCGTTGCGGCTTACCTTCGTAAGAAAGGCGTCAGCAACAATCTGTTCGCGAAGGGCTATGGCACGGAATTCCCGGTTGCTGACAATGCAACCGAAGATGGCCGCGTCAAGAACCGTCGTGTTGAACTGCGCTGGATGGGTGACTGAGCTTAGCCTCATGAACCTTGGGTGACTCCGGTCACCTGGTGCCGAGTAAACCCGCCTTATGGCGGGTTTACTTTTTCTGGCGTCTTAAAAAGGCCCCCTGGAGATTCGATCAGAAGACCCATTTAGGCTTACAATGAGTTTTTAACCGTCATCACTCAAGACCCTCTCTTATGATCAAAAGAACCCGTCTTATCGCGAGCGCCCTTGTTGGCCTAAGCCTTCATGCCAGCCCATCCCTTGCTGAATTTCAACGCGGTTATGTCGCCATGATGGGCTCTTCAACGATCGTTCCTTTTGTCAAGGAAGCAGCAGAAAAGGCCACTAGCCATGCGCATATCCATGCTCCATTAATTCAGGCCTCAGGAACCGGCGGTGGTATCAAGCTCTTTTGTGAAGGGTTTGGCCCTGAATCACCCGATGTGGCCTTGGCCTCACGGGCGATGAAGCCCAAAGAGCGCGAAGAGTGTGAACGGAATGGGATCGCTAAGATCCTTGAGGTCAAGATTGGTTATGACGCCCTGATTTTGGCCCAATCAGCCAAAGCCGAGCCTTGGACGCTCACCCACGATGAAGCCCGAATGGCATTCGCCAAGTGGCTCGTGTCCGGTGACGGGACGATGGCACTCAACCCTCACCATCAATGGAAGGACGTGAAGGCCTCGCTGCCCAATACCCGAATTGAATTACTGGGTCCGCCTGCAACCTCAGGCACCCATGATGCGTTCCTCGACCTCCTCTCCGAACTCGAGTGCAAAAAACGGCCCTGGGTCCCCGAAGGCCCGAAGGAGATCACCGCCGATCTGCAGAGAAAGTGCCGCTCCGTCCGTGAAGATGGGATTTACAAGGAAGGCCGTGACAATGACCTATCGCATGTGGACATGGTCGCCAGCAATCCGACCCAAACCATTGGCCTGTTTGGTTACAAAATGCTCACGGATCATAGTGGCAAGCTGCGGGCTATTCCCATCGATGGGATCGAACCAAGCTATGCCAACATCTCAAGCGACACCTATCCTGGCGCACGTCCTCTTTACCTTTACGTCAAAGCCCGCAATGTCGGGGTGACCCCAGGCCTCTCGGAGTTTCTGGCTGAAATCACCAGTGAGACGGCTTCTGGTGACAAAGGCTATCTCAGGAAAGCGGGCCTCATTACCCTCCCGGCCCAAGACCGTTCCGCCATCGTCGCCCTCCTGAGAGAGGCCGGGGTGTCTCCGGCCCATGCGGGCGCTCCTACAAAGCCATCCCAAGGCACCACCAGTAAGAAGAAATAGGGCATACCGTTGGGTGGTTCACCTTGAACCACCCAACAAAGTCTCGGTGTACTAGACCCTATCTCCCCTCAAAATGATCACGTCTTCCTCGGAGTTCGTCGACCTTAAAGCGATCGATCGCTTTCTTGAGTGGCCGTGAATGGTTTGATGCGGTTTTTAAACGTCTTGATCCAACGGTGGAAATTCGTTGGCACCTCGATGAAGGGGCTTCCGCTCAAAAGGACCAGGTCCTCTGTTCACTGAAAGGATTCGCCCGGCCCCTGTTGACCGGCGAGCGAACCGCTCTCAACCTCTTACAGACCCTTTCAGGGACCGCCACCCTTTCAAGGCAGTATGCCGAGGCGGCCCGAGGGACCCCTGTTCGGATCCTCGACACGCGGAAGACGATTCCAGGTCTTCGCCTTGCGCAGAAATACGCCGTCCGCTGTGGCGGCTGTGACAACCATCGGATGGGGCTCTACGATGCCATCTTGATCAAGGAAAATCACATCGAGGCAGCCGGCTCGATCGCTCTCGCTCTCGCTCTCGCCCGGCAAAGTGCAGACAGCGTGATGATTGAAATTGAGGTCGAAACCCTCAAGGAGCTTGAAGAGGCGCTGATCGGTGGTTGTGAGCGAATCCTTCTTGATGAATTCAGTCTTGAGATGATGCAAACGGCAGTGGCCATGGCAAAGGGAAAAGCCCTTCTCGAGGTCTCTGGGAACGTCCGCCTAGAAGAGATCCCGACGATTGCCGCTACCGGCGTCGACTATATTTCGGTCGGTGCCCTGACCAAAAACATCAGGGCGATCGATCTGTCCATGCGGGTGGCTCTGGAGCGCTGAGGTCACATCGGCCTTAAACGAGCGTCCGAACCCCATTTTCCCCCCCGACCAAGACCACATCGGCAGGGCGCATCGCAAAAATACCCACGGTGATCACACCAGGGATGTTATTGATCACCTGTTCCATCTCTAAAGGATTCAAAATGGAGAGATTCCAGACATCAAGGATCTGTCCGCCATTATCGGTAACACAATTTTCGCGCCACACCGGCTGACCCCCAAGCTTCACCATTTCGCGCGCCACGAAGCTCCGTGCCATCGGGATCACCTCAATCGGGAGCGGAAACTTACCGAGAACATCGACACATTTCGTATCGTCAGCAATGCAGATGAATTTCTTGCTGGCCCCCGCAATAATCTTTTCTCGGGTGAGCGCCGCGCCACCGCCTTTGATCAACTGCTTCTGAGGATTAATCTCATCAGCGCCATCCACATAGACATCCAACGTCCCCACATCATTCAGTTCAAGGACGGGTATTCCGATTTTCTTTAATTGTTCGCTACTCGCATTGGAGCTTGAGACGGCCCCTTCAATGTCTTTCCGAAAATCCGCCAAGCCATCGATAAAAAGCCGGGTGGTGGAGCCGGTCCCGATCCCGAGAATCGAATAGCCTTTGACATAATCAAGGGCCGCTTCCGCTACTTTTTGTTTGAGTTCATCCTGCGTCATGGTGTTCTTCCTCTCCTTTTAAGGTCCTACGTTGTCTAGATTCTTGTGCGCTGAAGGCGCCTTTGGGCTTAGATCACTGTCAATGCGCCAGTTTTAAGGCCGCAACGCCTGCCATGATCAAGAAAACGCCGAGATAGCGGCCGAGGCTGCTGGGGTCACCAAAAAAGAAGATGCCGACGAGAAAAGTTCCCGCCGCCCCAATGCCGGTCCAAACCGCATAGGCGGTTCCCATGGTGATATCGCGTTGCGCCAGCCACATAAAGAAACCACTCAGACCCATGCAGGAAATGGCCATCAATAGCCCTAGCCAACGCAAAGACGGATCTTGAGCGACCTTGATTCCGACGGGCCAGCCAACCTCAAAGAGCCCCGCCACCAAGAGATAAAGCCAACTCATTCGAGGCTCAAAATATAGTCCCACTGCGCCTTGGTCAGCGGCATAACCGAAAGCCTATTGCCGCGGCGGGTCAGTGGAAAACCATCGAGCGCGGGATCTTCTTTCAATTCCGTGAGTGTGATCGTTCTTGAAAGCTTTCGGACAAAACCAACATCCACCATGAACCATCGAGGGCTCTCGCCAAGACTCTTGGGATCATAATGTTTTGAATGTGGATCAAACGCCGTGTGATCGGGATAGGCTTCTCGGACGACCTTCGCGATACCGACGATGCCTGGGACATCACAATTAGAGTGATAGAAAAAAATCCCATCACCGACCGCCATCTCGTCCCGCATCATATTGCGCGCCTGATAGTTGCGGACACCATCCCACGGCTCTATCTGACCTGGCCGGCCTTGAAGATCATCGAGGCTGAACGCACTCGGTTCGGATTTCATCAGCCAGTAGTTCATTGCCGGTGGAAAAAAGAAGGGGGTCAAGGGGTGAGGTATTTCCCGCCGGCGCCGTGGGGCGCTTTCGCCCTTGAACCAGAGGTTCAGGTGGGATCAGCGAACCTTGAATCAGGCTTTCCGCTCAGGGCGGACCTGCGCACATCGAGGTTCTAAAGCTCCCGGGGTTTGTCATTAGGCTCAAGAAGTAACCCAGCGACCCTCGAACGCTGCAGGAAATACCCCTGAATTCTAACGCCTGAGGCGGTAACCGCAACCATCAGTCGATCCGGCGCTGTTTGATCTGAAGCAGTTCATGCGCAATGTTGAGTGCGGCCATCACCGCGATACGTTCGGTACCAATAATGCGTCCGGTATCCCGGATCTCCCGAGTTTTCTCATCCAAATAGCGCGCCGCGAGGAGTAATTCATGCTGCTCGTCCTGTGGGCAGGAGACAGGATATTCCTTGCCAAGGATCTGCACCTTGATCAGCGGGATGGTTTCACTCATGGCAACTCTCGTTTCGAGGAAAGGTGGGAAGAATCAGGGTCCAATGTTAGGATAAAGAATTAACCAGGTGCCGACAAGGCAAACCCAACATGAATCCATCCGTCAGCTACGATGACATCCATGAAGCTCTTTTGAAGAGCGACCTTTCAGGGAATGCGTCGGAAGTTCATGGCGTCTTGTCGGGGATGCTCTGCATGGATGTATCCATGGATTCTGAGCAGTGGTTATCGCATTTCTTTGGACCTGAACTGATCCATATTGAGGCAGCGTGTCGGGACGAACTCCATCGTCTGTTTCATCAGACCCGCGGTCAATTGGCCGACTTCGATTTCAGCTTTGAGCCGCTCCTCCCGGATGAAGAGGCCCCCCTTGAGGACCGCGCCCTTGCCTTGAGCGACTGGTGCCATGGTTTTCTTCAAGGTATTGGCTATTCCGGGCCATCCGGCGCGTGGCCCGGTGAGTGCTCGGAAATTCTTCAGGATTTTCTTGAAATCGTCCGGCTGGATGCAACGGTTACCGGTGAAACGGATGAACAGGCGTTCACCGAGCTTTCGGAATATGTCAGAGTCGGCGTCCAAGTAATTCGTAGCGAATTCGAGAACCCCACATCAACCCAGCAGCACTAGGATGTCGTGCATGTTAAAAAACAGTGAGTTCAAGCATCGTCGCCAACAGCTCATGCGGCAGATGAAAAAAAATGCTGTCGCCATCATCGCCAGCGCCCCCGCCGTGATCAGAAACCGGGATGTGGAATACCCCTACCGGCAAAGCAGTGATTTTCACTACCTGACAGGGCTAGATGAGGCTGAGGCGGTTTTGGTGCTGATTCCTGGCAGAAAACAAGGGGAGTATGTCCTTTTTTGCCGCGAATATGACCCCGAAAAAGCCATCTGGACGGGTCGTCATGCGGGTCTTGAGGGCGCCCTTCAGTGCTTCGGCGCGGATGAAGCCTATGCCATCGATGATCTGGAGGACGAACTGCCTCGGCTTCTGTCTCAAAAAGATCGCGTCTATTACCCGATCGGTCAGGATAGCGACCTCGATGAGGTGATCAGGGCGGCCGTCGAGGTTCTTAAGCGCCAATCGAGGGCGGGTACCTCGGCACCCTATGACTTCATTGCGCTTGAACATCTCCTTCATGAACAGCGCCTGATCAAGTCGCCTCAGGAAATTGACCTGATCAAAAAAGCCTGTGAGGTGACCGTGAAGGGCCATCTTCGGGCCATGCGCCAGTGCCGGCCGGGTCTTTGGGAATACGAGATCGAAGCGGAACTGCTCCATGAATTTACCCGCCATGGCTTAAGAAACACCGCCTATCCCAGCATCGTGGCCGGAGGCACCAACGCGTGTGTCCTCCATTACACCCAGAACGATGCCATGCTGGCCAATGGCGACTTATTGCTGATCGATGCGGGGGCCGAACATCAGTGCTATGCCGCCGATGTCACCCGAACCTATCCGGTGAATGGCCGCTTCACCAAACCGCAACGGTTGTTGTATGAGTTGGTGCTGGCGGCACAGCAGGCAGCGATCGAGGCCATCAAGCCTCAAAACCGCTGGAATGCGCCGCATGAGGCCGCCGTGAAGGTTCTCACCAAAGGCCTTTTAAGGCTGGGCCTGATTGAAGGGAAAGCCGCCAACCTGATCAAGAGCGAAGGCTACAAGAAGTTTTTCATGCACCGAACCGGACATTGGCTAGGCATGGATGTCCATGATGTCGGCGACTACCGCCAAAACGGCAAATGGCGAGCCTTTCAACCTGGGATGGTGTTGACGGTGGAGCCAGGGCTCTATGTTCCGCCCGATTGTCTTGAAGTGGATCCTTGCTGGCGCGGTATCGGCATACGGATAGAGGACGATGTTCTCGTAACCAAGGACGGTGTCGAGGTCTTGACCAGAGACCTTCCAAAAACCGTTAAAGACATCGAAGCCCTGATGGCGAGCCCCAAGTGACCATCGACATCGATGTCTTAATCGTAGGAGGAGGCCTCGTCGGGGGGAGCCTCGCCCTGGCCCTAAGGGATCAGCCCCTAAGAATCGGACTGGTGGAAGCCCTATCGACCCCCGAGCGGGCCGCTTCAACCAGCGGCGATCGAGCGCTCGCCCTGTCTCGGGGAACCGTCCAGCAATTAAAAGCGCTCGGGTTATGGACCGAGGTGGCGGCCAATAGCATGGCCATTCGCCATATTCATGTCTCTGATCAGGGACACTTTGGAAAAACGCGACTCAAGGCCGATGATCCGGGAGTGGAGGCGCTGGGTCACGTGGTGGTCGCTCGAGTGCTTGAAAAGGTGATTGATCAGCAACTGGCTGAAAGCCAAATCCAAAGGTTCTGTCCCGCCCGTGTCATGAGCCTCAAGGCGGGTCCTGACAGGGTCGCGGTCGCTCTTCGAGAGGGCGATAACGATGTAGTGGTCTCAGCGCGACTCGTCGTGGCCGCCGATGGGGGGACTTCAACCGTCAGGAGCCTTCTTGGTATCGAGCAGGAAATCCATGACTATCAGCAGACGGCCATCGTGACCGACGTCCACACGGAGGAGGACACCCGCCACACCGCCTTTGAACGGTTCACCCCATCAGGGCCCTTAGCGTTGCTCCCCCTCGAAGCACATCGGTGCTCCGTGGTCTGGACGCTGGGCCGCGAAGACGCCGAGGAGGTGCTCCGGCAGGGCGACAAAGAACTGACCGACCGCCTTCGGGAGGCTTTTGGCTTCTGGCTCGGTGATTTGACCCTGGCCAACCCTCCGGTTGGCTTTCCCCTTCGCCTTATTCAAGCTGAAAGCATGGTCCATCAGCGGGTGGTCCTCATCGGGAATGCCATGCATCAAATTCATCCCGTCGCAGGGCAAGGTTTTAACCTCGGTCTCCGCGATGCCGCCGTGCTCGCTGACCGGCTATTGACCCAACATCGCTTGGGGAACGATCTTGGGGATCCCGATTTCCTTCACCACTATGCTCGCGCCCGTCAAGAGGATCTTAAGACGGTCATCCGATTCACCGATGGCCTGGTCAAGGTGTTTTCCAACACCTTCCCACCCCTAGTGGCTCTCCGCAATCTGGCGCTGATCGCTCTGGACCGGTTGCCGCCCGCTAAACGGCTGCTGACGCGTCGAGCCATGGGTTATGGTATTCGCTTGTCGTAACAAACCCCTTTTTATTTAAGGTTTTTTACTCACTTTAAGGCCCGATTGAGAAACCAATGGCCTTTCTGACGGTCATAGATCGGCGGGAGGGTTGAGGCTATGGTTTCAAACCGACTATAGTGTCCACATTCAAGAAACGTCGACGGGAACTATTATGAAACTTATCTTTTGGGTCATGGGCTTTCTGGCCGTGATTTACTTTATGTCTGTCTTCACTCACAGCGCCCGCGGCATCGACGGGTCTAGCCAGCGATCAGCCGCTAACTCGGTGAAGAAGCTGAAGCGATATATGACCACCCAGCAGCAGCACATCTTTGAAACCTCCTATGGGGTTCTCGGTGCCATCAAATCGAAAGAGGGTCCCGACGCTTTCCTGCCTTTTGTCGATGGTAAAAACCCTGATGAAATCATTGAGTTAGCTCGAATCGAGGTCAGCAAGCGGATCGCTGCGGGTGATCCCGACCTCGTCAAATACGGGAGCTGGGATAATCTGGTGGGGCTTGGAACCACGGCAGGTGATGGCAATAGTGATGCCAACCAGCGGACGGCCCAACCCCTGAGGAGCAACACCCGTTCAGCGCGCGAACCGGCCCCTGAAGCCACACCCGCCTCCCCGGCAGCTCAGTAGCCGCTGTTTGAGACCGGCTCAATCGCTGGTCTCACCCCGCATCTTCAAGGCCTCCCGATAAAGGGTCTCGCGCCTCGCGCCGGTGATCTCCGCGGTCATCGCCGAGGCCGACTTGACCGACTGATGCTTCAGAAGGATGGTCAAAATGCGCTCCTGTTCCGCCGTAAGCGCGTCATCATGACGCCTTGGTGGGGATCCTTCAATCAATAAAACAAACTCTCCGCGCTGCATGGCCTGGGATTCAAGGACGCACGCTTCAGCTCCCCCCGCGGTGGTTTCAACGATGGTTTCAAACCGCTTGGTCAATTCTCGCGCAATGACCACTCGACGATCGGATTCAAAGACTTTGCCGACATCGACCAGGGTCTCAAGGATGCGGTGGGAGGACTCATAAAAGAGGAGGGTTCTAGGGTCCTCTTTCAGCGATTCAAAGAGCGTCTGACGGGCAGCTGATTTCCTCGGTGGAAAGCCCTCAAATGTAAAACGGTGACTCGGAAGCCCGGAGGCCGACAAGGCGGCAATCAGGGCACAAGGACCTGGAATAGGACGTATCACGATGCCCATCGCCCGTGCCGCCCGAACCAAAGGAAACCCTGGGTCGTTGATCAGAGGGGTTCCGGCATCTGAAATCAGGGCCAAATTTTCTCCGGCCAAAAGCCGCTCAACCAGACCGTTTGAAATGCGGTCCTCATTATGTTCATGAAGCGCGATGAGAGGGCGGTCGATGCCATAATGATCGAGCAAAGGTCGACTGTGACGGGTATCTTCACAGGCAATGCCATCGACCCCTTTAAGAACCTCAAGGGCATGAAAGCTTAAGTCCTCTAGATTGCCGATCGGCGTGGCGACTAGGTATAGTAGACCGGCTTCAGGCCTTGTATTTTGGCTCGTTGAGAGCCGCCGACTAGGGATTTTCTCCATGCGAATCTGTCGTTCCTTTGTGTTGCTGTGCCTGCTGGTCAGTCAGGTTGCCTGTCAAGGGGGCCTCCAACGCTTCATCGCCGGCACACCGCCTGAGGACCCCCAAGCCGAAGCCCTCAAGCGATCGGGCCAATTTCAAAGCGCCATACGCCGCTACGAACAATTGGCTAAAACGACCGGCCAGCCCGATCACTATTGGCTCGAAGCGGCCGATACCGCGCTTCGTTCAGGCGATGCGTTAGAGGCACGGCAATGGGCCGACAAACTGAAGGTCCAGAATCTCTCTCAAGTTGACCGTGATCGTTGGGCGCTTTTTTCAAGCCGACTGGATCTCAGTGAGGGCCGGGCACAAGAAGCGCTCGTCAAGCTCAACAGTCTACCGGAACAGCGCCTCTCAGAAGCAGACCAGCGGAATTTTCATGTCCTTAAAGCCTCTGCTCTCAACCAGCAAGGCGATCTTAATGGGAGCGCCCTAGAACGCATGGCCTTGACTCCGCTGCTGAACCGTCAGGTGGACATCGATCGGAACTTTGAAACGATCCTTGAGACCCTCAAACGTCTCCCAAGCCAGGAGCTCAAATCCTCCTGGCGGCGGCCACCCCCCGAGATGGCCGGCTGGCGGGCCTTGGCGCTGGTCATGAAAACCTCAGGCGATGGGGTCGCCACGGCGCTCAATCAATGGCAGAGCCAATATCCTCAACACCCCGCCGGCGGCCGATTCTTAAAGGGACTCAAAGGCTCATCGAATGAACCCCAACAAGCCTCAAAGGCCATCGATAAAGACGCCACGAAAGGGCCCTTTATCGGTGTTCTTTTGCCTCAGGAAGGACCCTACGCCTCCGCTGCTGAGATCATCCGGAAGGGCCTTGAAAGCGCCCATGCCGGTGATTCTCAGCCTCAAAAGCCCGCTCTTCGGGTACTCAACTCCGCGTCCGGGCATCTTTTAGGAGACCTTCACACGCTGGAGAGCGAGGGGGGGATAGGGATCATTGGCCCCCTGATCAAGGAGGATGTGACCGCCCTCA
Organism: Gammaproteobacteria bacterium; assembly: GCA_009922685.1. GTDB lineage: Bacteria > Pseudomonadota > Gammaproteobacteria > Methylococcales > Methylococcaceae > UBA6136. The sequence goes on from RFVA01000061.1 coordinate 11,406, forward strand.
TGCTGCAGCCCACCCAGATTCCGGTGCTCGCGCTCAATCAGGTGGAAGGTCAGGCCACCAAAGATTTCTTCCAGTTCGGTCTAACGCCTGAGGATGAAGTCGAACAGGTGGCCGCCAAAGCCTTTGCCGATGGTCGCCGTGTCGCGAGGATCTTTTACCCTGAAACCGCCTTTGGCCACCGACTGGCAGAACACTTCAAGCACGCTTGGCGGGCTCTGGGTGGCCGCCTTCTCGATGACAGGGCCTATCAAGAGGCCGCTCTGACGACGTTCAAAGATCAGACCTCATTGGGATCTTTAGCGGCGACTGACATGATCTTTTTAATCGCTGACCCCCAACAAGCGAAGACCTTGGTGCCCATGCTGCATGACGCCCATGCTCCTAAGATCTACGCGACCTCCAAAATCTTTGAAGACCTTCGTGACGATTTCGGCAACCAGGCTCTGAACGGTGTGATTTATTGCGATATGCCGGCCCTTTTGGCCGCACCAAAGGAGGATCACGCCGAGTCCGCACGCCTTATCGCTTTTGGCCGTGATGCCTACCGGATCCTTTCAGAACTGAAGGCCCAAAGGCTCGATTCTGATTGGCGTTTGGAGGGTGAGACCGGTAGGCTCCACATCAACGCCGCTCATCAGATCAAGCGGGATCTCACCTGCCGTGAATGGGTAAGCCGTCGTCCTGAAGACGTCGCGCCTCAGGGATCGAATCCATGATTCACGCGACACCTTCTTAGCCAATCTCTTTGCCATCCTCCCTACATGAATCAACAAGCCCGTATCTTTCAACAGTTTTCCGCCCACCAGGAAACGATTCAGGAAACGCTTCTTCGGCTGAGTGACCGGATTGAAGCCGCTGCGATTCGCCTTTCCAACTGCCTTCTCGACGATGGAAAAATCCTGACCTGCGGCAATGGGGGATCGGCGTGTGAAGCGCTGCACCTTTCATCAGAGCTCCTCAATCGCTATGACAGGGACCGACCCGGCCTTCCCGCCATCGCCCTCCCCTCCGATATGGCGGCCATCACCTCGATTGCCAATGATTATGATTTCAACGCGGTATTTTCAAAGCCGATTCTCGCCCTCGGTCAGGCGCTCGATGTTTTGGT
>RFVA01000062.1 GCA_009922685.1 Gammaproteobacteria bacterium
CATGGCTTTGATTGGCCAGACCTTGGCCCTGTGTTTGAGAAACTCCATGAAGAGATCGATGAACTGAAGGAAGCCGTAACACTTGGTGATCAAACGCATATTCAAGAGGAGCTTGGAGATGTTCTCTTTGTGATAGCCAATATTGCTCGACACCTTGAGATGGATGCAGAAGCCTCTCTACGGGGCGGCAATCAGAAATTTACCCGGCGCTTTAACCACATTGAGTCGCGGGTTAAGGATCAGGGACTCCAGGTCAGTGATCTTCCGCTTGAAGCCCTCGATGCCTTCTGGGATGAAGCCAAGGCCATCGAAAAAGGAAACGCTTCAAACGCCTTGATGTCACCGCTCATCACCTCTGATTCCCCTTGAATTCGTCTGTGTTAATCTCAAAACTTATGGCGCCAGAGCGCCTCACTCATCTGGTGATCACCCCATGAGCACGCTTGAAACGGCAGAACACCCAGAAGGCCTTCGGCGCATCGTCATCGACCCTTTGAGCCGCGTTGAAGGGCACGGCAAGGTGACACTCTTGATGGATGATCAGCATCAAGTCCTTCAGGCCCGTCTCCATATCGTTGAATTTCGGGGATTTGAACGATTTATTCAAGGCCGGCCTTACTGGGAGCTTCCAGTTCTGGTTCAAAGGCTTTGCGGCATTTGTCCCGTGAGCCATCATTTGGCGGCTGCCAAGGCGGTCGATCAACTGGTCGGCGTCGACACCTTAACCCCCACCGCCGAAAAGCTCAGGCGCCTCCTTCATTTGGGGCAGATCCTCCAATCGCACGCCCTTCATTTTTTTCACCTTTCATCACCCGACCTCCTCTTTGGATTCGGCAGTGATCTTCAAAGGCGAAACATTGTCGGCGTTTTAGAGGCTTATCCCAAGATTGCAATGCAAGGGGTGACCCTCAGGAAATACGGCCAAGAAGTGATCAGGGTCATCACCGGGAAAAGGGTTCATGGCACCGGGGCACTCCCTGGCGGGATGAATAAATCACTGACGATAGAGGACATCCGCTACCTTCGAGAAGGGATTCAGGAGGCCGTTCGATTTGCCCAAGGGGCGGTTGAACTTTCAAAAACCCTCTTCCAAACCCATCGTGAGCAACACGCATCATTTGCGCTCATTCACTCGAACTTTATGAGCCTCATCAGGGATGATGGTGCTCTCGATCTCTACCATGGGGGGCTTCGGGTGAAAGACGCCCAGGGTGGCATGCTGTTGGATCATGTCGATTACAGGACCTATACCGATCTGATTCGGGAGGAAGTGCGCCCTTGGACCTACATGAAATTCCCCTATCTGATAGCGCTTGGGAAGGAAGCGGGATGGTATCGGGTGGGCCCTTTAGCCAGGATCAACAATGCAAGCTTTATCGATACCCCGCTCGCTGAAGCTGCTCGCAAGGAATTTATGCTTGAAGGAGCAGGAGGACCTGTCCAGAGTACGCTGGCTTTTCATTGGGCGCGAATGATTGAAGCCCTTCATGCCGCCGAAGGCATCGAAAGAGACCTTCAGGATGGAGATCTGATGGGGCCGGACCTTCTCGTTCAAGGGGAAAAACGCTTTGAGGGCATCGGCGTCATTGAAGCACCCCGCGGCACTTTGTTCCATCACTATGTCATTAATGAGGACGACCTGGTCGTCAAAGCCAACCTCATCGTCTCAACGACCAGTAACAATCAGGCGATGAATGAGTCGATCCGTCAGGTGGCCGCCACTTACCTCCATGGTCAAGAACCCCATGAAGGCCTTCTCAATCATCTGGAGGTGGCCATCAGGGCCTATGACCCTTGTCTTTCCTGTGCCACCCATGCGCTTGGAAAAATGCCTCTGGAGCTTGAGATCCTCAACGAGGAGGGAGCGCTGATCAACCGTTTCAAACGTAGCGCTTGAAGGGGAGATTGATGACCCCTTCTGTCCTCATTGTTGGCGTCGGCAATCCCAGCCGAGGGGATGACGCCTTAGGGCCTCTCTTGATTGAACAGCTCGAAACCTTATGGACCCAGGAACAAAAAGGGGCTCCTGGGGGGATCGAGCTCCTCACCGACTTCCAGCTGCAGATTGAACACGCCCTTGATCTTTTGAATCGATCGCTGGTGCTCTTTGTCGATGCCCATGTCGATTGCTTAGCCCCCTTTGAACTGACCTTTATCCAATCACAAACCAACCGCAGCGTCAGCACTCATGCTTTGTCTCCAGCGGCGGTTTTGAAGGTGTTTGAAGATTTGCACCAAGTGATCTCGCCACCCGCCTTTCAGCTTGGCCTTTGCGCTGAATCCTTTGAGCTTGGAGAAAGCCTTAGCCCAAAAGCCCGCCTGCACCTTGAAGCGGCACTCGACGAGGTGCTTTGGCTGTGTCAGCATCCAGACCCCAACGCCTGGAAGTCCCGCTGCAGAAGTGTGCCACCCCCTCATGTCTAAGCTCCCGTTATCGACTCTCAAAGCTCGCTCCTCCTGGCTCAAGATCCATCGATTTTTAGCCCTTTCGATTGGGCTCCTTTTGGCTCTTCTTGGGCTCACAGGAAGTCTCAGCATGCTCGGGGAGGGTCTTGATCACCTTTTGAACCCCTCCCTTCGCATCGAGACCAAAGGACAAACGCCACTCTCTCTCGATCTCCTGATGGCAGAGATTAAAAAAGCACATCCTGATCTTAAGGGATCCTGGACCCTTGAACTCCCAAGGACCAAAGACGATCCTGTGACAGCCTTCTTTGAACGTCCCCCGGAATCCTTTGGAAAGCTTTATGCTCCCCTCATGGTCGCGGTAAACCCCTACACCGGCGAGATTCTCACATCGAGGCTTTGGGGCGAGACCTTTAGAACCTGGCTCTTAGACCTTCATAGTCAGCTTCAGGCGGGACTCCTGGGGCAAAGGGTTGTCGGAGGTCTTGGTTTGATTCTGATCCTCTCCCTGACTAGCGGGATCATCCTTTGGAGGCCCGATCGCTTGGCTTTGCGATCAGCCTTTGCCATCAGGACGAATCAGGGCCTCAACCGCTTCCTCCTCGATCTTCATCGTTGGTTAGGTCTTCTTGGCTTCCCCCTCCTCTTCGTCCTGGCTTTCACCGGTTTTCTTCTCGTCTTCGAGGGCCCTCTTGAATCAATCCTTGGAATCACCGGCATGGCCCATGGGGAGAAGGGCCCTGCCATCAAAAGTAGTGGGCAAGGCTCCAGTCATCGCCCCGTGAGCCTTGATGAAGCGATCCTCTTAGCCCGGGGTCCTTTCCCCAAGTCAGAGGTTCGGTTACTCACGACGCCAGAGGGCCCAGAGGGCACCTACCGGATTACTTTTAAACAGCGCGGCGAAGTCAATGATCGCCACCCCATGACGGCGGTCTGGGTGGATCAATACAGTGGACAGATCAGGGAGGTCCGCAATGCGCTGCGCTTTTCGATAGCTGAAACATTCCTAACCGCGGTATGGCCCGTCCATACGGGGGAGATCTCGGGTGGTTGGGGTCACACCCTTTATTTCCTTTCAGGGCTTCTTTTACCCCTTCTCTATCTTTCAGGGCTGATCCGATGGCTGATTGGCAAAGAAGCGATCGCTGACAGGGCGATGGACCTTAGCCCCATCACGCTGAAGCTTCAGGGCGTAAAGCGTCACCTTCTCATCACCTTAAAGCAGCGCCTTGGGGGTGAGAAAGGGGCGATGGACATCCTCAAAAGGAGTTTTTTAACCCTAGGCCAGCGCTTTCAAGCTTGGCTTCAGAAAAAGGGCTCAAGGGGCTGGTAATTCGCCATGCAGCCATTGAAGCTGCGAGGAGCCTTGACCCCCCTCTCCGAGATGATCGACAAGAATAGGCAACAAAAGACTCAGCTCCTGATCAAGTTGCCAGGGGGGGTTGATGAGGATCATGCCGCTCCCATTGAGCCTAAAAGCCTCCTCAGGGCGCACCATGAGTTCGACCACCATGGTCTTTGGGATCTTGAGCTTCTCCACCCGCTTCAGAAATTCATCCCGCGTGGCCCCATCTTGAATGGGATACCACACCGCAAAGATTCCTGTCGGCCAGCGCCGGGTGGCATCGAGAAGAGCCTCAAGGACCCGCCTTCGCTCATCCTTGACTTCATAGGCAGGATCAATGTGGATGAGACCTCGGCGTTCTTTGGGCGGGAGATGGGCTTTGAGCGACTGATAGCCATCGAGCGCCTCGACCTTCACCTGACGGTCGCCCTCAAACTCCCTGGCTAATTCCAGGGATTCCTTGGGATGAAGCTCCGCAAGAACCATTCGATCTTGGGGCCTTAGAAAGTGACGAGCGATCCTTGGGGATCCTGGGTACCAGCGAAGCTGACTTGAAGGATTGGTGGTCCGAACCGCATCAAGATAAGGCGATAGGCCCTTGGGAAGAGAAGATCGTTGCCAAATCCTTCCAATACCACTTTCAAACTCTCGGTTTTTTATGGCCCATTCAGCATTCAAAGCATAGCGCCCGGCTCCGCCGTGGGTATCCATAAAGAAAAAAGGCTTTTCTTTCTTCAGGAGGCTTTGAAGCAAAAGCGACAACGTCAGGTGCTTTAAAACATCTGCATGATTACCCGCATGAAAACCGTGACGATAACTGAGCATGGGCTTTATGAGCGTCTAAAAATCAAGATTCTTCATGGCCTTGGAAGGAGCCACTTCGAAAAGGCATGACTCCATCTGACGGTGGGTTGATCCACGAGGCGGGTCAGGATGGCGCTGAGACAAAAAGAGGCGACAAGATAACCGATCAGTGTCAAAGGGTCCTGAAACGGCTCATGTTCAAGGAAGCCATAAAGCCAGGACGCCCATGAAGCCAAAACCAAAAAATGGATGAGGTAGAGGGCGTAGGACCATCGACCTAAATAACGGCAGAGGGGGCTTTGAAGGAAGACACTGCCAAAGCCCTGGATCACCGAAAGCACCAAAGAGATGGCAGCGAGTCCATTATAAAAGGTCTTTTTATCCGACAGCTGAACCCCTAAAAGAACGGGTTCGGGAAGAATTTGGTAGCAAAAGAAGTTCGTACTATAACCCCCTAAAAAAAGGCCTAGTCCCGCCAAAAAATAGAGGGGCCAACGCCTTTTGATAGAAGGGATCAGAGGCAAGAAGGATCCGGCTAAGAGGGTGAAAAAAAAGATCGCCTGGTCATATTGAAAGACCCAAAGAAGGATCGCTCCGAGGAGCACGACAAAACATCGAGACCTGATCGAGGGAGCGAGGTAACAAAAAAGAACCCCTAAGGATCCTAAAAGCTCAATCCGAATAGTCCAAAGTGGCGGCACCAATCGAACATCTCCCGAGATGATCGATCCATAAAGGGCTGACCTTAGTGCGTCAAAAGGCTCTTGGATCTCTCTAAAAAATCCAGTGAGCCAGCGAGACCCCGATAAGACCCCGGCCAATTGGTTGAAATAAAGCCCCTTAAGACTCAGAAAATAGGACAGAAGAACGACCACAAAGACAGGGCCATTCAGACGAAGATAGCGCCCCAAGATCCTCCTTTTCAGAGTCAGCCGATCACCTCGATAAGCCGGCAAGGCCATGACATAGCCTGAAAGCACAAAAAAGACCATGACCGCGAAATGCCCGTTATAAAAAACGGACACCAGGGGAAAAGTCAAAAGATCAACCCAAGGCCCTTCAAAGGTTCGCGTGATGAAAAGGTCTTGGTATTGACCCTTCAAGAGAAAGGGGAAAAAAGCCAAGATGTAGTGAGCAAAGACCACATTCAAGGCAGCAAGGCCTCGCAGCCCATCCAGCGAGCCGTTAAATCCGCCTCTCAGAGGCGGAGCCGGCACCATTTTTTCTAACCCCCTCAAGGCTCAGCCTGATACATCTGACGCTGTGCGGTTTTTTTCGGGTTGAGAGCGGCCTTTCGGCGAAAGATTTCGATGAAGGGCTGAATTTGTTGCCGGAAATAATTGGTGGTGTAGGTGGGCTCACCAAAGGTCGTCGGGATCTGACCCTTTGGATAATAGGCTGTCCCAAAGAGATAGTCTAAAAAGACGGTATCTCGACTGAAGTTTTTATCCATCGCCGCGGGGTGATTGGAGTGGTGCCAGGCATGAAAATGGGGTGTCACCAAAAAGAAGCCGGTAAACCTTGGGCCGTTGATGTTGCTGTGGCCATAAAGATCCATGAAGCGGCGAAAGAAAACCAAGAAAAATGCGACTTGTGGATCAGGGCTTAGCAGCAACACCATGCTGAGCGTAGGAAATCCAAAGAGGGTTTCATCGAGAAGATGAAGGCGTTTGGTCATCAAAGCATAATACTGCGTCGAGCTATGATGGACCCGGTGAAACTCCCAAAGAAAAGGAATGGCATGCATCATCCGGTGCATGACATAGAAAACCAGTTCGGTCAGGACAAAGACCAAAAAGAACTGGCCCACCAGGGGCAGGGATTGGGTAAAAGCCCGGATCTCAGGGATGGAGACCCTTTTTGTCGCTTCCACCAAAAACCATCCAAAAATGGCTGACTTGATCCAAGGCTCATAGTAATAAAAAGAATCACTCAACCAGCCCCGCCCAAAAAGCGGAGTCTTTCTCATCGGAAACAGCCTCTCCAGAAGCAAAATCAGCGGCAACGCCCCATAGCGGCTAAAGACATCGAGATGGCTTTGATTCAACACCTGATCTAAGAATTGGCCCCACATCCCCTTTTTTCCTTTTTGAAAACTGTTGAAAGGTCATTCAACCATCAGATGGGATAACCCAATTGCTCAAGAAAAGCAACATCAAGAAAGGGCAGAAACTGATTTCGGCCATCCTCTGATAGCGATCGTGGTGGTTTATCTGATAGTCCAACAAACTGACGGTATTGTTCCACCATCTCTAGACCTCGTTCTTCAACCTCTAGAAAATGGAGCACCTGATTGAGTCCGCCCACAGGGTCTTTGAGAAGATCTTCATAACGAATCTCAAGATAGAGATCCTTGGAAGTCGATCCACCACCTCGTGATTCAAGAATCATCCCTTTCCACCAAGCACCAATCTCAGCGGGATCAGCCCAACCCAGCTTGCTAGCTGACTGGATGACATCCCGACCATCCCGAAGCATGAGAATTCGCTTTGTGGGGCCCAGTGCCGACTCAAGCTCTTCGCCAAAGCGGGTGATTTCAGGGGTTTTATTCACCCAAAAGAGCTTTTGGTCATAGCCCAAATGAAGCATTCCCAAGCCCTTGATCAAATCGCCATTTGCTTTTGCTAAAACCTCATGCGATTGACATTTTCCAACAACAGATCGCCATTGGGAAAGAAGATCCAAAGCCTCCTCAAGACCATACAAAAGTCGATCATGACCCACCGGGTAGCTTTCATGTGAACCCTTACCACTCATCTTCGCACCCGAGATGCGGTCCAAGGTCTCTCGAAGATCGCTTTCAAATCGAAAGCTCACGACATCCGCATCAAAACCTATAGGATGCTTGGGCTGAATCAAGGAGGATTCAAAAGAACCGTTTATGGGATCTTTCAGGACCCGTTGCCAACGGAGGAGCTCACAAAGCCCCTTCGTCTCAAACCAGGGGGAGATTTGTTCATGGAAACCCAAAAGATTGGCCAAAAGGGTCGTGCCACTTCTGAAGTTACCAATGAACACAGGGATTGGGGACATCGTATCATTCATAAAAAATCGGTATCTCCCATAGAAACCCACCAGCGCCCTTCAAGTTCTTCAGGGGGAACACCTCGGGTCAATGCGTGGGTAGGGATCTCGATATCGGTCTCGCTCACCTGGGCCTCAGGGGATTGATAATAGGGCATCTGCGCGGGTGTGATCCAAGCCCTGAGCGCCTTTTGATGGGTTTGACTGAAGCGCTGTCGGACGCTTTCGATAACCCAAGAAATCTCTTGGGGCCTTGCCACAATATCCATCAAGCGGACATGATCCTCCTCCTCCTTAAGAACAACCCAACCGATGGGGCGTCGCGTGATGCGATGGGTGATTAAATAGCCCTCATAACCACCCTCAGGATGATCTCGGTAACGAAACCGAAGATAAGCCCCATCTCGAATGACGAGAAGCTGATCCTTTAGATTCTCCCGCATCGAACCCCATAACTGATCTGGAATACCGCTCGAATAAGAGGCCGCCGTTATCAATTGGCTCTTGGTCAAGGTAAAACGCCTACGCGCTCGATGAGGCCAGCGAACCTCCAAGATCCGATCCACTTTTTTATAGAGCGACAGCCTTTCAGCGACCCGCATGGCTCGATGATTGGGGAATCCATAGGCGATTTCAAAGCGTCGGGTATAGCCATAGTAACTTTCCTGAAACGCCGCGGCGACCTTGAAAAAAGCCCCCTGATGACTCAGGACTCCCCGCTCCTGAGAGTCCACCATGACATCCCCGATTTGAAGACCCAAAACGGCCTGCCCCCGCCACTGAAGGCGTCGACGACTGGCCCCATAATGGGCAACAAGCGCCCCGCTGGATGCCCGCGCCAGAATTGAATGGCCGCGGCCCTCCCCGTATTTCCACGCCCAAAAAGCTCGGCTTATCTCCGACTTGAACACCCGCTGAAAGAGCTCGAGCGCCTCATTAACATCCTCAGGTCTGACCTCCTGAAGACGCCAACGAGGATATCCTCGCCGTGATAAAAGACAAGCTGTGACGTCTTGAGACTCATCGCCGATGGGTGCTTCAACGGTAAAGCCAACCAGCCTTAAGAGGGCGATCAAATGGGCCTGAGGCTCAGAGAAGCGGGTATGAGCCTCAGAAAAAGCCCCTAGCGACATGCCCTCCAGGACCAAACCCCCACCCATCAACAGGTGACCTTCCAGCGCCCGAAGGAGATCCCAAAAGGGGGGAAGCGGAGAGTGAAAATCGAGAATGATCTGGCCGTATTGGGCGCGCTCCTTCGATGGATCATCGGCCCTAAGGAACGCCTCCCAACCCATCGCACTATGAATAGATGCCGCCAAAGGCGAAGCCTTTCGCTGGCCCAGATCATCAGAAACAAGCAGGACGTTCTGAGAGACCAAGGCGCCTCGATGCGGCCCTTTTAAAGCCGACAACCGCTCTTCCCCATCCTGTATCCTAGATGCGCCTAGGCCTTTTTCTGACTCAACATGCGTCCTCTTTGGTGGGCTTTTAAGGTCTGGAGCGTCACGATCTGATGACACACTGAAGCCTCAACGCTTCCTGATGCCGGCCCCCCCCTTTTCAGGGGCTCCGTGGTACCACTCGCCTTTGAAAAACACCCAAAGATCCTTGATGGGGGGTTTAGTTCTGATTTTTCCGCTCTCAGAGTTGGGGTACGTCAGATCCCGGGTGACCATGATTTCAGCATAATGGTCATAGTAGTTAATTTCGCCAAACTTGAAGCGAACCAACCGGACCCCCCACTCACGAACTAATTCCACCTCATCAGGCCGAAGGAGCCCATTCGCGGTCTCGGCTTCAAGGTGATAGGCCGTCTCAAGGTCATGGGCGGCCAAAGCACTCCAATAGGTATCGGCACGCTTAAGCAGCGTTGCCTCCCGGTGCCTCTCATAGTAGCTGAGCCCCTGATAGAGAAGACCCACCGCCACCAGCACTATCAATCCCGTCCACCACCCTGTTTTATTCATGAACCTATCTCTTTACACACCATCAACTCACCGAGGATTAAGCTGCACCGAGGAACTAGTCCTGGAAGACGCCTTCAGGGAACAATGCCTTGAGGTCAGGCGATATAACCTCTATCTTTGAGCTCTGAGCAAGCCCCTTGACATAAGGATCCCTCAGTTCTCGCTGCTTGGTATCACGTAACATTTTGATGACCTTATCTCTGACGTTTGCATAGGGGGACGTGATCCCGGCGCGAATATCAGAGACTTCAAGAATGACAAATCCTGTGGGCGATTTCAAAATGCCGGTTTTCTCACCCACCTTGAGATTCTTGATGGCCTCGGCCATCCAGGGTTCTTTTTGAGGTTCGACAAAGCCGATGTCACCGCCGGTCACCTTGCCCACCGGATTTTCAGTGACTTCGGCCGCAACCGTTACAAACTTCTCACCTTTAATGACCCGATTTAACGCCTTCTCAGCACGCTCCCTCGCGCTATTTTGAGTGGCTTGATCGGCCTTGGGTGAAATCTTGATGAGGATTTCATTCATTCGGATCATCGGCGGGATACCAAATTCGTTTTGATGCGCCTGATAATAAGCAAACCCTGCGGCATCATCTGGACTTGGCGGCAGCGGAAAATGGCGCTCTGCCAGCTTCTCAAAGGCCTCCACGACCTGCTGCTGTGATGGATTCTTATCCTCTTTTTTCAACAAACCATCCGTATACATGGCTTTTTGCAACAAAAAAGCCGTCACCAGCTCCCGAAAGGCGGCCTTCTTCCCTTCATCTGAATGGGAAGCCCTTGCAATAATCTCGGGATGGGCTTGCAGGAATCCCATGTACTCTCTCCCGGTAATGGCCGCACCATCCACCTTCATCAGAGGCTCATCCATGGGGGCGAGCTCCTCTTTAGCCAACGGGGCTGCTGCGTCTATTTTTGGTTTCTTGTCAGCGGCGTCAACTGAAGTGGCAGCTACCAGAAGCGCGCTCAAACCAAAAGCCCTCAAAGGCACCAAAAGACGATTAATTGACTGTAATGTAGTACTCACGATAAATCCTTATTGAAGAACAAAATGCTCATCTGAAAGTTTCGAGAATTGATCCCAAAGTGGCCCATAAACAAGCCAGATATTCTTTTTTCCAGACACTCTTCCTAAAACACCATCTAGCCAGCCATCACCATCGAGGTCCTCAAAGGCCATGTCATGGGCAATATCCTTGATCCAGCCAACCTGCTTAAAAGGCATGGGATCACCCCAAGTCCAATGTTCCGGTTTCTGATAGAGGACGATGGTGCCGAACCCTGCAGCAAGAAGATAAACCCTACCGTCCTTGTCTTTGGCGATCCGCAGTTCCATGATGCCCTCTTGACCAGGGAAATCGATGGGCTTTTCGGGGGTGAATTGGCCTTTGCCATCATTCACCAGGACATTAATCTTACTGGGCTTTGCTTCGTCCGGCAGTAAAATATCATGATCACCATCGCCATCCAGGTCGAAGATCTGCGCCTCATTCGGCATGCCCCAACGATCGTCCTTGAAAAGCAACTCGGCTTTCGGTGGCTGAGCGACCCCTTCACCAGGGTACTTGATCACAAACATCTCGTTAGTACTGGAGAACACCACTAAGAGTTCAGCAATCCCATCGCCATCAAGATCCCCAACGGTGATTTTTTCAGCGGCCCGGATGGTGTTTGGAGAGGCTGCCAGTGGAACAATTATTCTTTCACTGGCTTCACCGTTCTCTGGATTGTAGTCCTTCAAGAGATCCAGATAGCCATTTCGATAGGGCGATACGGCCAAGGTCTTCCCCCAGGAAGGCCAGTCCACGATGGAGACATAGCGAGGCGCCCCTTCGGCCAGAGACGACGTCACCTTAAACTGAGGATCAAACGTCACTGCTTTCATCGCATCTTCGCCTTCTGCCGCATGAATGACGATGGATGATTGTTGATTAAAAAGGGTCATGACCCCTGGATGAAAGCCGATGTGCTGAGGCGCATCACCTTTGAATGTCCTCGGCTCAACGTGTTTGAAGGTTACGACATCACCGCGGCTATGGTCAATGGCAGAGACATTTCGACGTCCGAAGGCATCAGGGGCATGAAGCAACAGATCGAAGACTTCACCGTCAAAGGGAAGACTCTCCTCGGTTTTCGCCTCAGAACGCTGCTGTCCAGTCACTCCATCGATGGCATCACAGCCTGAAAACAGAAGGGTCAAGAGCAATAATCCATCTCTTCCAAAAAATAACTTTTTCGACATCAGATTCCGCATCGTGATTGGACGCTACAAAATACAAGACTCACCCCTAAGGTGAGCGCTTGCGGGACCCCCAAATAAAAACGGCCCGAACTCTCGTCCGGGCCGTTCAACTCTCTAACCGAAGGTCGATGGGTATCGACCTTCTATTCCGCCCCAAGGGCGGCGGTTATTAGTTTTGGGTGAAGAACCCAGTGTCCACTGCGAATTCAGAGGAATCTTCGCTACCAACAACGTTTGAGGTTGGGATAGAGAAAAGAACAACTGAAGAGTATGCACCAGCAGCAAAGCCAGAAGTAGATGCTGCAGCGGTTGAGTCACCAACCAGCTTCAAGAAACCGCCTCTGGTTGCGGTTGAAATGTTGCTGATTGAAGAAACGTTAGCATAGCTATCGGTGATGCCCAGTGGGTTCGTACCGGTGTAACCCAGCTTAACGATGTTGAGCTGGTTCGGGAACGAGTAGGTACCC
>RFVA01000063.1 GCA_009922685.1 Gammaproteobacteria bacterium
CGGCAGGCAACAGATCTGGGGTAAATTGGATGCGGTGAAAATCGGCCTCAATCCCGCGGCTCAGGACATTGATGGCCCGGGTCTTGGCAAGGCCTGGGGCACCCTCGACCAGGAGGTGGCCGTCTGCCAAGAGGGCCATCAGCATGCTCTCAATGAGACGTTCCTGACCAATCACTTGAGCGCTGACGTGGTTTTGAAGGTTTTGAACGGCCTGTTGGGCCTTGGTCAGGCCGGCGGGCGTTTGCTGCTGTTCTTGAGTCATGAAAAAGTCCGTCTACAGAATGGAAATGGAGACCAGAAAGCCGGCCATCAGGTCGCCTGCCGGCATGACGAAGAATAAACTACGAGGATCAGCCATCAGAACCCCGACCCATCATCTCGCGAACCCACTCGCTCCGCCACTCGCGCTCAAGGAGTTCGACGCGGGCCCGCATTAAGACGAGGGAGAAGTAATACAACTGGAAAGCGCCTGCCATCAAGAGCAGCGGGATCAACATCGACACATGGATGGACGGCTTATCCAGTTTGGTGACCGTCGCTCCTTGATGCAGCGTGTTCCACCATTCCACCGAGTAATGAATGATTGGAATATTGACGACACCGACCAGAATCAAGACACCACCGGCCCTCGCCGCGGTCCGGGTATCTTCGATGGCATTGACCAGCGCGAGGTAACCCAGGTAAAGAAACAGCAGAATCAATTCGGACGTCAGCCGCGCATCCCAGACCCACCAGGCTCCCCACATGGGTTTACCCCAAAGTGATCCGGTCGCAAGCGCGAGGAAGGTGAATGAAGCACCCAACATGGCCGAACTTCGCACCATGACATCCGCGAGCTTGATGTTCCAAATCAGGTAGATGCCGCTCAGCACGGCCATGAAGGTATAGATAAACAGGGACATCCAGGCGCTAGGCACATGAACAAAGATGATTCTGTAGCTTTGACCCTGCTGATAGTCAGGCGGTGCAACAAAGAGCCCAAGGTAGAGGCCGCCGAGAAGGAGCAGGAGGGTCAACGCCCATAGCCATGGAATCACCGCACCACTGAGTCGGTAGAAATACCTCGGCGAAGCCCACTTGTGAAAAAAGACCCAAATCGCGTTCCACATGATGATGTCAACTCAAACTGATGCGCAGAGCCTGCGCGGTTGCGAAGGGAGCCAAAGTCAGCGCCAAGACCAAAAGCGCCAGCAGAAAATCAAGCTGACCGCCCATCGGAAGTCCCGCCACAGCCGCCGATACCGCATTGGTAGAGAAAATCAGGACCGGGATATAGAGCGGTAACACAATCAGGGTCAGCAAAACGCCCCCGCGCCGAAGCCCCACCGTCAGAGCGACACCAATCGACCCGGTCAAGCTCAGCAGCGGGGTCCCCACCAAGAGCGTCCATTCCAACATCGCGATCCCATCCTGCGGCATGGTCATCAATAAAGCGAGGAGAGGCGCCATCAGTAACATGGGGAGACCACTGACCAGCCAGTGCGCCAAGACCTTGGCTAGCACCAACAGAGGCAGGGGATAAGGGCTCAAGACCATTTGCTCCAGGGCGCCATCATCAAAATCTGAACGAAACATACTGTCGAGAGAGAAAAGTCCCGCTAAAAGAACAGCGATCCAAATCACCCCGGGGGCCATCACTCTCAAGACAGACGCTTCAGGGCTCACCCCTAAAGGAAACAAGGTGACAATCATCCCGAAAAACAAAAGGGGATTAAACCACTCGGCACGATGCCTAAACGCCAGCAGAAGATCACGGCGCACCAATGCAATGAAAGCCTTGATCACATCCTTACCCAAGACGTAACGTCAACAGCGGTCGGCTAAGGCTCAGCGCCTGATGCGAGGTCAAAATCGCCAGACCCCCAAGGCCAAGATGCTCCGTCACCACCCCCTGAATCTCTCGGATACCCTCCGCATCGAGTGCGGTAAAAGGTTCATCCAGAATCCAAAGTCTGGCTCCTGAGAGGAGAAGGCCCGCGAGGGCGACGCGCTGACGTTGACCTTGAGAAAGATAGCGCACCAAAAGCTCTCGTTTATCACTCAGCCCCAAGCGATCAAGGACCTTCATGAGCGCCGACGGTTCCGGGATCCTCTGTCTCAGCGCCAGCGCCATGTTGAGGTTCTCTGTCACCGAAAGGTCCTGCTTCAGCCCAAGATGATGCCCCAAATAGCCCAACTGGGCGCTGAAGGCTGAACGTTGCCGGTTAATCGCAACCCCCCGCCAGAGGACATCCCCTTCATCCGGCTGGACGAATCCCGCCAGAATCCTCAATAGGCTGGTTTTTCCAGAACCATTGGCACCCTCCACCTGAAGGCCTTCGCCCTCCTCCAGCGAAAAATCAAGCCCCTCAAAAAGCAAGGCCTCGCCACGACAACAGCTGAGATTTCTTACCGCCAACAGGGGAGGTATCGCCATCAAAAAATCCCAGGGGTCTTTGCATACTTCATGGCGGTTATTATCCCAGATTTGCGCTCAGCCATGCGGGCAATTAAGGATGAAGGCCCCCCACAAATGCAAATTCAGCTACTATAGAACCATGACGATCAGCCAAGAACACCGTCAACATGCTGAAGACCTGATTGAGTTCATCGATCAGAGTCCAACCCCTTGGCACGCGGTAGAAACCCTCGCATCAAGACTCCAGAAAGAGGGGTTCGCCCCACTGGATGAAAAAGACCGCTGGACCTTGAGTGAGGGCCAAAAGGCTTACGTCATCCGCGGCGGATCTTCCCTTATTGCCTTCCAAATCGGATCCAAGCCACCTGCTGATGTCGGTTTTAGGATCATTGGTGCGCACACCGATTCCCCCGGACTCAGAATCAAACCCCAGGGCATGGATCAGCAGGATCATTTGGTCCGCTTGGGCGTCGAGGTTTATGGCAGCCCGATTCTCGCCACCTATGGCGATCGCGATTTAAGCCTTGCAGGACGGGTCACGATCAAAGAGGAGACTCAACTCACTCATCGTCTCATTCGCTTCAAAAAACCCCTTCTAAGGCTTCCAAACCTCGCCATTCACCTCAACCGGCACGTCAACGACGAGGGCCTTAAGCTCCACCTTCAAACCGAATTACCTCTTCTCCTTGGAAGATCCAGTGACCTTCCGGAGGGATTCTTTCTCACGGTTTTAGCCGAGGCGCTCAGCGTTTCAAAGGAACAGATTCGAAGTTTCGAGTTGGGAGTTTATGACACGCAACCGGGTGGATTCTGGGGGGCGGATGAAGAATTCATTGCCCATCGACAAATTGACAATCTCGCATCCTGTCATGCGAGCCTCTTGGCCTTGCTGGAGCACACAAACCAAAGCCAAACGGTCGTCTGCGCGTTTTTTGACCATGAAGAAGTGGGTAGTCAGAGCTACCAGGGTGCTGATGGCCGCTTCCTCTCGGACCTTCTCGAACGACTACACTTCACGTCCGAAATACGCCACCATCCGGAAGACCTCCATCGGTCGCTGGCCCGGAGCCTCCTGGTGAGTGCCGATGGTGCGCACGGGTTTCACCCCAATTTCCCCGCCGCTTTCGAACCTCATCATCACGTGAGGATCAATGAAGGTCCTGCCCTCAAACTGAACGTTAATCAGCGTTATGCCACCAACGGCGATGGCGAGGCCGTGTTTCGACATTTATTAGACATGGCCGAAGTGCCAGGACAGATCTATGTTCACCGAAACAATCTTGGCTGTGGCTCCACCATTGGACCCTTAAGCGCCTCAAGGCTTGGAATACCGACCCTCGATTGTGGCGCTCCGATGTGGGCCATGCACAGTATTCGGGAAAGTGCCGGCGTTCTTGATCAGCTTTGGCTCAAAAAACTCTTGGCTGCGTTCTTGAGCGATGGTTAAACCAAAAACGCGTAGTCACTTAGCGCGATTAATGATGATGATCCTCACGAACCTCGACCTGCCCTGAGAGTTTGCGCCAGACATGTCCCCAAGACATACCCAATGCGAGAATGCCGGAAAGCACCACCAGAGTCACCCATGTGACAACGTCATTCTTGGCCGTCATCAGGCCCTGATCAAACAGAACCCAGGTTAATGTCCCAAAGAAGGCGGTTGCCAGAAGAATTCCAAAAAACCCCAAGGCGGCTAATGTTGCGTTAAGAAAAAGAGCCCATCCAATCAAGAGGACCACACCGACAAAGGCGACCTCCGCGCTGATCGCCGGAAAATGCGCCATAAACCAGTCCACATAGCAGTACCCCGTCGGATTCCAGGTCGAAAGCACCAGCAGCAGCGAGAGAATAAAGCGGATTAACATAAAAGCCTCACAGAATCAGATCCCCAAAAAACATCAGCTTAGGTCGTTTTCATCAAAGAGAGCGCCGATAAATTGGTCCGCATTAAAGTCCTGACCCGTCAGCCCGACAGCTTCATGGAACTCCCTTGCCTGATTGAGCGCATTCTGCCCGGTCCCTCCATCGAGCACCAATAAGACCTCTTGGGGCGCAGCGGGATCAAGCCGCGCCATAATCCGTTTGATCTTACTCAGTTCTTCCATCAGATTGGACTTGTTGTGGAGACGCCCTGCAGTATCTGCAATGAGGACATCGACACTTCGAGCCTTGGCCGCCTCAAGCGCATCGTAAATCACCGATGCCGAATCAGCCCC
Organism: Gammaproteobacteria bacterium; assembly: GCA_009922685.1. Taxonomy (GTDB): domain Bacteria; phylum Pseudomonadota; class Gammaproteobacteria; order Methylococcales; family Methylococcaceae; genus UBA6136. The sequence continues at coordinate 4,615 of RFVA01000063.1, forward strand.
CGTATGTTGGGCAATGACCGGGACTTGGTTTCTTTCACCCCAGGTCTGGAGCTGCTCGACTGCCGCGGCTCTGAAGGTATCACCCGCGGCTAACATGACACTCAGACCTTGAAGCTGAAGCCGCTTGGCGAGCTTACCGATGGTCGTGGTCTTACCCACACCGTTAACACCCACGACCAAAATAACAAACGGCCTCTTGGTGTCAGCCATCTCAAGGGGCTTACTCACCGGCTCGATGAGCTGATGGAGATAGCGTTTGAGGTGCTCTTTGACCACGGAGACATCTCGGAGCTCCTGACGGTCCAGGCTATCGGTGAGATGGCGAATGATGTCACGAGTGACCGTCACCCCCATATCCGCCATGAGGAGCTGCCCCTCGAGTTCCTCCAAAAACGCCTGGTCAATCTCCTTTCGCCCCCCCGGCAGTCGGTAATTCATGGGGCGCAGGAGGAGAAACCGGGGCCATCGGCGGCGGTTCCGACCGAGAAGACCATTCCGTGGGTTGAGGCTCCAGGGAACCCACGGGTGCCCGTCCCAGACGCTGCTCGATTCGAGAGACCCTCAGAATGAGTAATAGAGCGACGAAGGCATGTGCCACCCCGAGAACAACAGGCAACCGTAAAAGAACCAGCCCAAGACCGAGCGCCACTTCCATCAACAGCAAGGCACTCAGCCAAAGCCCCTCTTTACTGAGAGCCGGTGCCTTTGGGTTCGAGGTCAGTCCTTGCGCCAGCAGGGTCAGCAGGAGAAAAACGAGGACCGAAAGGATCCGGTGCAGCACGTTGAGTGCAATCAAGGCGCCTGGCGATCGCAGCGCCGCATCACCTCCTTGAGACCCAAGGAAGGCCTTCATCAGGCCAAGATAATCGGCTGTTGGCAGCCAATGGCCTAGGCAGGTCGGAACCTCAGGGCAAGAAAGCCCACCGCCGGCGAGTGAGAGCCACCCACCGAGATACGCATCCATCAAGAGCAAGAGGAGACCGAAGCGGCTTAGCCAGGTCAAGAAGGGCAACGCCTCTCTAGGAGGCTCCATGGCTGAACCCGCGACGAAAAGTCGGTGAATGAGGCACACCATCACAACGCCTAATAAGAGACTGAGGGGCGTTGGATGGTCTATCGGAATCGCTCGCATGGCGATAAAAGAAGTCAAAACCAGGATCAAGGAAGCCAGCACGATCCCCCTCAGACCCTGTCGACGCTCACCAAGACTCAACAAGAGCAGGAGGCCAGAAAGACCCACCATCAGCCATGGAATCATCAACTGATTCTGGCTCCAAAGCGTCATGAGCGGTGCAAACCAACCTGCCGAAAAGAGCCTCGGAACAATCAGCACCTCACCAAAGCAGCCCGGCCAATCGGGACACCCTAGAGGGGATTGTCCCAGTTGCGTTAGGACCCCCAAAAGGTAAAAAAGGATCGAAACCAGCAGAAAGACCTGGGTGTAATGTCGAAAAAACGTCTTCATGGAGATGATGGGCACTGACAGGAAATGGAAGGAAGCAGGCTAACGTTGATCTTTATTAACCGATCTGTGAAGCCTTGAGGAGATGCTTGAGATCGCGGACCATCTTATAGGGATCAAAACCGCCCTCATACCAGAGCACCAAGTTGGCCTGGGGATCCATCAGAACGAGCATGCCATCCTCTGGGGGACGGCCTATTGCACGCGTCAGCGCATCAAGAATAGAAGGCTTCAAAAGAGCCACTTGGAGCGCATCATCTTGCTGAATCGCAGGGGATGCCTCCATGGTTTTTGGACTTTGAACCAAGAGCAAGCGTTTGACCCTAGGCATCTCCTTGTTGAGCATTAACCAACCCTGATGGGTCTTATGGAGGCTTTCGCTGCACGCCTCAGCGCAGGTTTCTCGAGCGACCTGGAGCAAAATCCAGCGACCACGAATCTGCTCAAAACCTTGAGGGTCATTGAGTGGGACCGCGAATAATTCATCCCGCTCGAGCACCAGGCCCGGTGCGATCAGCATGCCGTAGTTGCTGGTTTTTTCAATCCATTCAGGGTGCTGCGCGTAGGTCCATGCCAGACCAAAAGGGATGATCGCACTCAAGCCAATCATCAAGATCAAGACTTTATTGCGGAGACCTGAGGCAGGTTTTTTGGTGGACGATGATGGCTTCATGTGGGAGAACGTTTCAATCCATGGCGGACAAACAAAACCAAAGCGAGGGCGGCCAACAAAAACCACTGAAGGGCATAGCCCCGATTTTTGTCAGCATCCAGGCGTCTCGTATGCCACGATCGCCCGAATCCTCCCTCGGCCTTAGCGCTCAATAATACCTGATAGGCACTCAAGGGATAGCCAAGTCGCGCACTCATTTGGCCCGTATCAGGAACCTGAACAAGGGATGGCCAGCCAGCCCCAGGGACGCCGGCCCCTTCCAATTGGAAACCGACCCGGTAGAGATCGTCGATCAGACCCAAAAGCATCACCGGACCCTCGGGGGGTGGGCTTGGGATCACCGGGTGCAAGCGATCAGGGCCCACAGGAATCCAGCCGCGATTGATGATGACGGCTATGGAACTTCCCTGGACCCTAAAGGGGGTCAAGACATGAAACCCAACAGCTCCTGCCTCCGGTTGATTATCGAGAAGAAATTCATGATCACGATCGTATTCCCCAAAAAGGGTGACCGATCGATAGCGAAGAGCCCCAAGGTCAACCGTCTCCGGGGATGCCAAGGCCAGCGTGGGCGCCATGGCGCGTTGTTCTCTTTCGTGATTAACTGCATCGCGCTCGGCCGCCCGATCGAGCTGCCACAATCCGAGGCGGGTAAAAAGGGTCAAGCCCGCCAACAACAGGATCAGACTGAAAAGACTCGGCTTGAAGCTATAATGGCGCATGGCCGTCATCGCTCCGGCAGATGCCGATGACGGATGACTCCGCCACCCTCATGGTGTATCCCTTGAAAATCGTCATCCTTTTGATTTTACTGGTTATTATAGGAAGTCTTGGATCGGCGCTCTACTTTCTCCTGAAGGATCAAGAGCGATCAGCCAGAACGGTCAAGGCGCTCACCCTGCGTATCGGACTCTCCCTTGCCCTTTTCGTTCTATTGCTGATCGCTTTTACCCGTGGTTGGATTAGGCCCCATGGCCTCAAGCTCAGCAACGCCCCATCAGAAGCCACCAGCGCGCCCGAGGGGAGCCTCCCCTGAGGCTAAAAAAACCCGGCTAAGGCCGGGTTTTATCGATCAAAGCGAACCGTTCTATGAGTGATAAGAAACCAGTCGCTCGACCTCATTTTTTGAGCCTAGGATGACCGGTACCCGCTGATGGACATCCGTGGGCTGAATCTCCATGATCCGTTCCCGACCGGTCGATGCCACGCCCCCAGCTTGTTCGACAATAAAGCCCATGGGATTGGCTTCATAAAGGAGGCGAAGACGCCCGCCTTTGGATTTTAGCTTTTCATCCATAGGGTAGGTAAAGAGTCCGCCGCGCATGAGGACCCGATAGACTTCGGCCACCATGGAAGCCAGCCAGCGCATATTAAAGTCCTTTTCACGACCGCCGGCCTTACCCTGAACGCATTCATCCACATAACGGCGAACCGGCTCTTCCCAGAATCGGTGGTTGGACATGTTGATCGCGAATTCCGAGGTATCCACCGGAACCCGAATATTGGGATGGGTCAGTACAAATTCACCCACGTTGCGATCCAGCGTAAAACCATTCACACCCTGACCCGTGGTCAGAATCATGATCGTGGTTGGCCCATAAATGCAGAAACCTGCAGCGACCTGAGCGGTTCCTTTCTGCATGAAATCTTCAGCCGTAATGGTTTCTTTTCCTTCCGGCGCCCTCAAGATGGAGAAGATCGTCCCAATAGAGAGGTTTACTTCAATATTCCCTGAACCATCCAAAGGATCGAAGGCCACCAGATACTTCCCCTTAGGAAATTGAGGGGGAATCGGAATGATTTCATCATTCTCCTCCGAGGCCATGGCGGCGAGATGGCCCGTCCATTCCAGCGATCGGATGAAAATCTCGTTGGACAGAATATCCAGCTTCTTCTGGACTTCACCCTGGATATTTTCAGTACCAATGACATCGAGGTTGCCGGCCAGTGCGCCTCGGTTGACCTCATGGCCAATGGCCTTACAGGCGGTGGCAATGTCACTCAGTAGCAGCGTCAATTCGCCCGTAGCACCAGCAATCTTTCGCTGTTCAGCGATCAAAAATTGGGTCAGGTGTTGACCAATCATGTCGTTCTCCCGTTCTTATTATTTGAGGTCATTTTACTCACAGGCGGGGCACTGCGACTTCCAATCATCGGGAGCCGCTGCGAGGATCTGATCGACACTCGCTATCTTGAGAGCGTTGGTGCCCCCACAGGCACCCACCAGGTCGCCCTTCGTGAGGATCAAAATATCACTAGGTTCCACCAGTCCGCGCTTTTGAAATTCATCAACAATCGCTCGGTTCAAGACGGAATGGTCATGGATGCCCACCGGGTTAAAACTAATCGGGTAGACACCACGATACAGGGTGACACGACGACAGGTCTTCTCATGAGGGGTCAGCGCATAGATCGGCATTCCCGAACTGATTCGGGACATCCATAACGGGGTTGAACCGGTTTCTGTGAGCGAACCGATCGCCCGCACTTCCAAATGATTCGCCGCATACATGGCCGACAGGGCCACCGTTTCGTCAATCTTCTGGAACCGCTCATGAAGTCGATGCTTCGACTTTTCGCGGGGATATTTCTCCGCTTCAAGACAGATCTGCGCCATGGCCTTAACGGCCAGATCCGGATAATCACCGGAGGCGGTTTCTGCCGACAACATCACCGCATCCGTCCCGTCAAAGACAGCGTTCGCGACATCCGAGACTTCCGCTCGGGTTGGAACCGGGTTATTGATCATCGATTCCATCATTTGGGTCGCCGTGATAGCAACCTTGTTATAGGTTCTGGCCAGACGAATCAGGTGCTTCTGGACATGGGGAAGACGAGCATCGCCGATTTCGACGCCCAAATCACCGCGGGCCACCATGATCACATCGGAGGCCTCGACGATGCCTTCAATGGTTCCTTCGAGAATCGCTTCTGCCCGTTCAACCTTAGCGACCAGCCCCATATCGCTCCCTAGATCCTTCAGCATCTGACGGGCTTCCTCCATATCCTCACGTGAGCGAGGGAACGAAATCGCGAGATAATCAGCGCCAATATCCACTGCCGTCTTGAGATCTTGCTTATCCTTTTCGGTCAGGGCCGGTGCCGACAGCCCGCCACCTTGCTTGTTGATCCCCTTGTGGTTCGACAGAACGCCGCCGACGGTGACGGTGCATTTGACCCGAGTACCGACTACCGCATCGACCTTCATCACAATGAGTCCGTCGTTGAGCAGCAGGATATCCCCTGTTTTCACATCGCGGGGCAAGGCTTCGTAGCTACAACCCACCTGGGTCTCATCCCCCTGATCTGGGGGAAACGAGGTATCAAGATCAAATTTCTGCCCCACTTCGAGCATGATCTTCCCATTGTCCTTGAAGCGGGCAATACGGATTTTGGGGCCCTGAAGGTCCGCGAGGATGCCCACATGTCGATTGAGCGTCTTAGCAATCGCGCGAACGCGTTCGGCCCTTGCCCGATGCTCATCGGCAGTACCATGGGAAAAGTTGAGACGGACCACATCAGCCCCGGCTCGGATTAATTTCTCGAGAACTTCAGGAGACTCTGAGGCCGGTCCTAAAGTGGCGATGATCTTAGTTCGACGAAACACGTTTGACATGGGTAATCATCTATCAGGTACGCGTAGGGCCACATGAATGTGGCCCTACTGGTGAAAGGGACGAAGCAGGTCGAAAACCGATTACTTGGCGTGCATCAATGCAACGGTGGTATCGAGCATGCGGTTTGAGAAACCCCACTCATTGTCATACCAAGAGAGAACCTTGACCAGATTGCCAATCACCTGTGTCTGGGTCGCATCAAAATTGGAAGACGTCGTGGTGTGATTGAAGTCGCTTGAGACCAATGGCTCGATGTTGTAACCGAGGATCCCCTTGAGGGCGCCGGTAGAGGCGTCCTTCAAAATAGCATTCACTTCATCCTTCGTGGTCTCGCGACTGGCCACGAAGGTCAGATCAACCACGGAGACGTTGGCCGTTGGGACACGAATGGCGAAACCTGAAAGTTTGCCATTGAGCTCCGGAAGCACGAGACCAACGGCCTGCGCCGCGCCGGTCTTGGTCGGAATCATGTTGAGGGCTGCGGCACGGGCACGATACATATCGCTGTGGTAAACATCGGTCAAAACCTGATCGTTCGTGTAGGAATGGATCGTGGTCATGAGGCCTGAGACCACACCCAGCTTGTCGTGCAAAGGCTGCACCAATGGAGCCAGGCAGTTCGTGGTACACGAAGCGTTCGAGATGACCGTATCCGTAGCCTTCAAAACGCCATGATTGACCCCGTAAACAATGGTTGCATCGGCTTCATTCTTATCCGCTGGCGCAGAGATAATGACCTTCTTGGCACCCGCATGGATATGCGCCATGCACCTTTCCTTATTACGGAAGATACCGGTGCACTCAAGAACCACATCCACACCCAAAGCCGCCCAAGGCAACTTCGCAGGATCACGCTCTGAAAAAGCCTTGATGGACTTGCCATTGACGATAATGGCGCCCTCGCCAACTTCAACCGTGCCGTTAAAGGGACCATGCACCGTATCGCGCTTGGTCAGGTGGGCGTTGATCTGGGCATCCCCAAGATCATTAATCGCCACAATCTCTACGTCGGTGCGGCCGGACTCAAAAAGGGCCCGCAGTACGTTTCGTCCAATTCGGCCATAACCGTTGATAGCAACTTTAATCGTCATGAGTTGTCTGTCCCATTGTGTGATGTGCGAAATCGCACGGAGAAAGTGTGCAGCTTGCCCCAGAACATCTGCCCTTAAGGGAGACCCTCCATAAGACCTTGGATTCTTTGACAGGATCCATCTGAATCAAGGCCGTAGCGTCTGCCGGTGTCATACCAGCGCATTGCGGGGATTCTGGCCGTGGACAGTAAAGTCCACTTATCCTTGGTGCCTGGACAAAAAAACCGCTAGCGCACGAAAGAATCTCGTTTCGAATCAGAGGCGCTGAACAGCATTTGAAGCCCGATGCGGCAACCCCTGCAAGGCGCCCGAAGGGTCGCCAGACACCGCCTGACGCCCCCCCTATCGTGATCCTAATATAGCAATTAAGCCTTGTTCAGTCCAGTAAAGCCCCTCATTTGAAGCGATCATCAACGATTAAGATACAATCGTGATCAAGGACCCCCTCGAATGATCCTCCTCAAATTTCGAGCTAAAAATGCTCCTCCTCTTCCAACTGATGGTCGTGCATCGTGAATACTGATAGCGAACAGCCCCTTGAATTGATCCCTCCTAAAACCGTCTCACCCCTGACCCCGGAAGGTCTGGAGGGGCTGGTCAAGATCAGCCCCGAGAAACGAGACGAACTGGATAGCCGCGTTAAAGAGTTTCTGTCGATTATTCTGAGTGAACCGCCCCAAAGCGATGCCTTCAAAACCAAAGTCGAGGGCGTTCACACCCTCGCCAATAACGACATCAAGGCC
>RFVA01000064.1 GCA_009922685.1 Gammaproteobacteria bacterium
CGAGTCGACGCTGACCTCAAACCCTTTCAATTTGAGTGCCCTGACCGCCTCCACCAAATGGGGAAACGGGGTTTCCGGTAGACAGCCAAGATCAATGACATTGGCGCCATTTGACGCGTATCGCTCCGCCCTTTGAACGATATCATCAACACTCAATTGAGGGGCATCGACAATTTCGGCAAAGATCCGAAGTTCGTAACGGGAAAGATCCAACGGATGGCGCTGCTTGCCGAAGAATTCCGGTAGATCGTGAATTTCTTCAGGTCCTCGCTCAACCTTAAGACCTAAATCAACGGAAAGGGCGTCAAGGTCACCCCGGCAGCGCCCTGGGATGATGATTCTGTCGGCGCCAAAGGTCTCCTTTAAGCGGCGTCTGATCATATCGGCGGTCATCAAGGCCGCAACTGAGACTCCAAGCGCGTGAACGGTCCAAGTGAAATCAGTCTGCATATCTCCTAGCGTCCGAATCAACTGTTTTTCAGCCAACTTTCCGGTGAGAAACAGAATGTGTTCGGCCATGGAGGAACGTTTACTTGAGGTGCAGTGGGTCGGCGATTATATCAACCCGCCTCGGGCTTCGGCGTTTAGTTTTTTGGGTCGTCACCGAGGGGAGATCTCGGCAATCAACGACGGCTCTTCGGGGAGAAGGATCTCTTCAACGTTGACTCTTATGGTCACACAGAAATCTTCCAAAGGAAGGTCATTGGCGTCCGTGCCAAATGGGTTTTCTACCTCCTCAGCCAAAATCTCTAGACTCCCCAGCACATAAAAAAGAAAGGTTGCAAAGAGCGCGGTCCAATAGCCAAACTCCGAGACAAACAAAAAGGGCAAGGAAACGATATAGGCAAAGATGAATTTCTTGATGAACAGATGATAGGAGTAGGGTATCGGTGTCTTATTGATCCGCTCGCACCCGCCACAGATCTCAAGGAGCTGGGCGAGGGTGGCATCGAGGAACAGGATATCCTCAAGGGCTAAGTCACCTTGGCGCCGAAGCATAGAGAGCTCAGCATAAATCGATGAAATGATGGCAGAGGGCGCATGTTGTATCGTCGATCCGGTCTCAAAAGAGAGATCGCGGAGATGGTGGACCAGGGCCCTTGGGAATCGCGCTAAAAACCCCGAGAGGGAGGCTCTCGCAGGGTGTCCCCCCGGCAGTACGGCATTCAGCTTTAGGGCCAAATTTCGCGAGACGTTGATCAGCTGCCCCCAAAACCTGCGAGCCTCCCACCACCGCTCATAGGCCGTATTCGTTCTGAAGACGAGCAACAAGGAAATCACAAAACCCAACAGCGAGTGGATCACCGGCGTGAAGGTCAGGGTGCCTTTAAAAAGGGTCTGATGAAGATAGGCTATGCCGAGGACATATCCCGCGATGGTGACCATGTTCGGCAACAACCTTCTGAAGGTGTCACTTTTATGGAACTTGAAAATGAGACCCCACCAGGATTTGGGGTTGTAGGAAATCATCGGGCACCCAAAAGATCACTCAGCCTAGGCGCCCACGACGGGCGCCGATCAAATGTCGAGATTCGACACTTCCAACGCATTTTTTTCAATGAAATCGCGACGGGGTTCAACCTGATCGCCCATCAAGGTCGTGAAAATCTCATCGGCGGTGATCGCATCTTCAATCTTCACCTGCAACAGACGACGGGTATTAGAATCCAGCGTCGTCTCAAAAAGCTGGTCCGGATTCATTTCACCAAGACCTTTATAGCGCTGAATGTGCTGGCCTCGCCGAGCCTCGCTCATCATCCAGTCAAAGGTTGCCTGGAAGTTTTCTACGCTGGCACGCCTGTCATCAGACGCAACGAAAGTATCACTGCCGAAAAGGCCTTCCACCTGCTTTGAAAAGCCGCCGAGTCGGCGATAGTCCATGGAATTAAAGAAACCCGCGCCCAACTCAAAATGCTTATAGACGCCGTGGAGACGTTTGCTGACGACCAGTCGAAAGTTCTCCGCTGACTCACTAAACTCAGGCTCGATCGAAAATTGTGCGCCGAGTTCGATGTTGTTGAGGCGTGCCAAAAGAACATCCAACCACTGCTTAAAGGCGATGGGATCGGCCATCATGCCGGTTTCAAGCGCCGGCAGCTCAGTCAACGCATTCAGCAGAGATTCATCGTAGCGATGGCCTAAGCGCACGACAATGGAGCGAACCGCGAGGTAATCGCGGGCTAACGTTTCAAGCCCGGCGCCTTGAATCGGCGGGGTATCCTCGTCAGGGTGCAATCGGGTCTTTTCAAGCGCGAGCTGCAAGAGATAGTTATTGAGCTCCTGATCATCCTTCACATACTGTTCCTGCTTGCCCTTCTTGACCTTGTAAAGGGGTGGCTGGGCAATATAAATATGACCACGCTCGATCAATTCGGGCATCTGCCGGTAAAAAAAGGTCAGCAAGAGGGTCCTGATGTGAGAGCCGTCGACATCGGCATCGGTCATGATGATGATCCGATGGTAACGCAGCTTGTCAGGATCGTACTCCTCTCGACCGATACCACACCCCATGGCCGTGATAAGCGTGCCGACTTCTTCCGAGGAGATCATTCGGTCAAAGCGGGCCCGTTCAACATTGAGAATCTTGCCCTTCAGCGGAAGAATGGCCTGCGTTCTGCGGTCTCGACCCTGCTTTGCTGAGCCTCCTGCAGAATCACCCTCGACAATGAAGAGTTCAGACAGGGCCGGATCCTTTTCCTGACAATCCGCCAATTTTCCAGGGAGGCCCGCGATATCCAGCGCTGTTTTCCTCCGGGTCATTTCTCGGGCTTTACGGGCCGCCTCGCGAGCACGCGCCGCCTCGATCATCTTGTTCGCAATCGACTTCGCAATCCCAGGATTTTCCTGCATGAATTCCTGAAACTTTTCGCCCATCGCCGACTCGACCACCGCTTTCACCTCAGAGGAGACGAGCTTGTCCTTGGTTTGAGAGGAAAATTTAGGATCCGGCACCTTCACCGAGAGAATGGCGGTCAATCCCTCGCGGGCATCGTCACCGGAGGTGTCGACTTTTTGTTTCTTCAGCAGGCCCTGTTCATCGATATAGAGATTCAATGTACGGGTCAACGCTCCCCTAAAACCGGCAAGATGCGTCCCGCCGTCGCGTTGTGGAATGTTGTTGGTGAAACAGTAGATGTTTTCTTGATAGGAATCATTCCATTGGAGAGCGGCCTCCACCGTGATTCCCTCCTTTTCCGTCGAGAAATAGAAGACGCGATCAAACAGCGGGTTCTTGTTTTTGTTGAGATGCTCGACGAAGGCCCTGATGCCGCCTTCGTACTCAAAATGGTCGGATTTATCCGTACGCTCATCCTGCAACCTGATGGCAACACCGGAATTGAGGAACGACAACTCACGCAAGCGCTTCGCCAAAATCTCGTAATGGAACTCAATGTTGTTGAAGGTTTCAGCGCTTGGCTTGAAATGAACGCTAGTGCCTGTGGTTTCAGAAGAACCCACACTTTTAAGCGGTGCCTGAGGCACCCCATGAACATAATGTTGCAGATACTTCTGGCCGCCTCTCGCTATCTCAAGTCGCAGACTTTCAGACAGGGCATTGACGACCGATACGCCCACCCCATGAAGACCCCCTGAGACCTTGTAGGAGTTGTCATCGAATTTGCCGCCGGCATGCAGCACCGTCATGATCACTTCAGCCGCAGAGCGCCCTTCCTCTTGGTGAATATCCACCGGAATCCCTCGGCCATCATCCGTGACCGTGATCGATTCATCACTGTGGATGAAGACTCCGACGTTCTTGCAATACCCGGCGAGCGCCTCATCGATCGCGTTATCGACCACCTCGAAAACCATGTGGTGCAATCCGGTTCCATCATCCGTATCACCAATGTACATGCCTGGCCGTTTGCGAACGGCATCAAGGCCCTTCAGTACCTTGATGGAACTGCTATCGTAATCGGAAGCTTGTGCGTTGTTGGTCATATCCTGTTATGCCTTGATGATCCGGCCTTGTGCAATCTCAAACACGCCCACCCCATTGGATCCTTGGGTCACACCCTCGTCGCGGTGGGTGGCGGTAATAAAAAACTGGGTCTTACGACCAGCCAATATAGTCATAAGCGCCTGTTGATTGGGTTCGTCGAGCTCTGAAGCGATATCGTCTATCAGCACACAACCACTCGATCCGTAACGCTCCTCCATCAATCGGGATTGCGCCAGCAACAGGGCATAAACCAGAAGTTTCATCTGCCCTCTGGAGACAAAGCCCTTGACCGGCTTCTGCCCAAAAAGGACCGAAAAATCGCCTTTATGGGGCCCCGCCTGGGTATGTCCGTAACGAAGATCCAACCCATGTTCTCTGTCGAGGATAGTTTCAAGCGGCTGGCTGATGTCCCAACCGGGATGGATACGCAGCCCCAAAGGCGTATCCTTAAAAAAGCGTCCCCCAATCTCTTCAAAAAGCGGCTTCAACTGCTCAAGATAAGCCGTTCGTGCCTGGTGCACCATTATACCGCACCGGGCCATTTCATGATTCCAAGGGGTCAACTCGCGAACCCTTGAGGCCCTGAGTAGCGCATTCCGATGATGAAGGGCGCGCGTATAACGGCGCCAACCCTCGAGATAGTCGGGGTCCTGATGGAAAACACCAAAATCCATAAAGTTTCGCCGAAGCTTCGGCGGGCCTTCCAAGAGGGCGATACCCGAAGGCTGAATGACCAGCAGCGGGAAGACCCGCATCAAGGCCGCACTGGAGGCCACGGGACGGCCCTTGAGGTGTATCTCGCGGTGCCCTTTGGCGAGCTGAATCCCCAGGGTGACCCTGTCGGCCTCAGGAGAAACCACCTGTCCTGAAACGGTCAGGAGAGGGGCCCCAAATTGAACCAGCTGATGAACATGGGGGCTTCTGAAGGAGCGGGCTCGACTCAGAAGGTAGATGGCCTCAAGAAGTGAGGTCTTGCCACTGGCATTTGGGCCGACAATGTAGTTGAGACCCGGCTCGGGCTCAATCGATGCCGGCGACAGGTTGCGAAGACCCTCAATCCTCAGCTTGATCAGACTCACCAGAAAAGGACTCTGAGGACCTGAGCGGGCATTCTAAAGTCGCATGGGCATAACAACATAGCGGAAACGGGTATCGAGGAGATCCTCCACCAGACAGCTGGTGGCTGCTGAGGTAAAGGAGAGCCTGAGATCCTTCGAATCAATGTGGTTGACGACATCCATCAGGTAGGCCGCGTTAAACCCAACTGAAACCGGGCCGCCATCGGCATCCACCGTTAAGCGTTCCTCGGCTTCATCATGTTCCTGATTATGGCCCTTCAGCACCATATCCCCATCAGCGCCGACCTCGAGACCGATGCATTTCTGTTTTTCACTGGTCATCACGGCAACACGACTGAGCGCGCCCTTAAATTCATCACGTCCCGCGATATAGGTCATTAAGGGGGGATCCGGCATGACCTTCTGGTAATCGGGATAACGCCCCTCGATCAGTTTAGATGAAAAAGTAACCGCCCCAAGATTGATATGGACGGTATTAGGGGATATCTGAATGGTGACCCTGTCATCGGCGTCCCCTAGGAGCCGGTAGAGCTCCAAGATCCCCTTTCGCGGCACGATGATCTGTCGATTGGCCCCAAAGGGTTCAGGCAATACCTCTTGATAGACCGCGAGACGATGACCATCAGAGGCGACGGTCCGCAACGTTTTCCCCTCAAAGTCAATCAGCAGGCCCTTGAGATAGTTGCGAACATCCTGCTGAGCGATGGCAAAAATGGTCTTCTCGAGCGCTTTGCGAAAGACCATCGTTTCGATGCTCACCTCGAGTTCAGGCACACCCACATCGAAGGCCGGATAATTCTCAACCGGCAGTGTAATGAGATTGAACCGACTACTTCCAGATCGAATCAAGAGGCGATCATCACGACGTTCAAAACTAACTCGGCTGTGATCCGGCAACAGTCTAAAAATATCGAGAAGCCTTCGAGCAGGGACCGTCACCGCGCCCTCTTCTTCCACGGCCGTCACCACTCGCCCCTCCAATTGGACCTCCTGGTCAGACCCGATCAACTCAAGCCCTCCCTCCTTGGCCGAGAGAACCACGTTGGCAAGGATCGGGATAACCTGGTTTTTTTCGATGACACTTGCCACATGCGACAGTGGTGCGAGAAAGGTCTCTCGTGCAATGGAAAATTTCATGGCGGGGTCCTGAGGGTTCGTTTAACGAGAGCGCCCAACACTTAGGCTGAGAGCGTCCGTTTGAGATTGTTGTAGTCTTCCGCGAACTTGCTGTCACTTTCCTTAAGCTCCTGCACCTTTCGGCAGGCATGGAGGACGGTGGTGTGATCGCGACCGCCGAACCATTGGCCAATTTCAGGAAGGCTGTGATTCGTTAATTCTTTGGCCAACGCCATGGCCGCTTGGCGAGGACGAGTGACCGCCCGGGTCCGTTTGGCCGACAACAGGTCCGCAACCCGGATTTTAAAGTATTCGGCCACCGTTTTCTGAATGTTTTCAACATTGACCAGACGGTCTTGCAGAGCGATCAGATCCTTTAAAGCGTCTCGGGCAAAATCAAGGGTAATGGGCTTCCCTGTGAAATGCGCATTGGCCATGACGCGCCTCAGGGCCCCTTCGAGTTCACGGACATTGGAGCGAATTCGCTTACCCATCAAGAAAGCGACCTCATCGGGCAATTCAACCCCGGCCTGCTGCGCCTTGCTCATCAGAATGGCAACGCGAGTTTCAAGATCTGGCGGCTCTACAGCAACGGGCAATCCCCATCCAAATCTCGATTTGAGTCGCTCTTCAAGGCCCTTTATTTCCTTGGGGTAACGATCGCAGGTCAGAACAATCTGGTGCTTGTTTTCTAAGAGGGTATTGAAGGTATGAAAGAACTCTTCCTGCGAGCGTTCTTTGCCCGCAAAAAACTGAATGTCGTCAATCAATAGGGCATCGACTGTCCGATAAAATTCTTTGAAGGCGTTGATGGCGTTGTGCTGGAGCGCCTTTACCATGTCCGATACGAATCGCTCAGAATGCAGATAAATAATGTTAGCGCCGGGATTAGCCTTTAGAATCTCATTGCCAATCGCATGCATCAGATGCGTTTTGCCTAGCCCCACCCCACCATAAATGAACAGGGGATTGTAAGCCCGACCCACATCCTGAGCCACCCGCATGGAGGCCGCCTTGGCCAGCTGATTGGATTTCCCTTCAACAAAGTTATCAAAATTGAAACTCGGGTTGAGGTTGCTTGGAAAAACCTTTCGCCCCGGCGAGGCGCGAGTCGATGGCGGCGGCGACTTGGGTGACTCATGTTCACCCGGACGACTGCCTATTTCGAGCATAACCATCGGCGCAGGATCATTTTGAGCGGCCAGGATTTCTTCTATACGGCCCAAAAAATGCTGGCGTATCCAGTCCAAAACAAACTTGTTGGGGGCTAAAAGCTTCAGGACCTGACCTTCCTCAAGCGGCTGCAAGGGCCGAATCCACGTATTGAACTGCTGGGGAGGCAGTTCACCCTCCAGGCGATTCAGGCATTCAGACCATATAATGCTCATGGGGACAGGCTAGGATCTCGGCTTAAAGATGGTGGGTCTAGGGGTCATCGCAAGGGCTTTGATGGCGGCGACACTACTATAACCCATCCTAGGGGTGACCCAACATTTGACATACAAACCCTGCGTGCTATAGCATTCCGCCTCTTTTGTATCTTCGTTTTGCAAGGCATCCACCATGAAAAGAACTTACCAGCCCAGCAAGATCAAACGTGTTCGCACACACGGCTTTCGCGCTCGCATGAAGACCCGTGGCGGTCGTCTGGTCATCAACGCACGTCGCGCAAAGGGTCGGAAGCGGCTCGCCGTCTGACGATTTGCCGGTCCCGCGCTTTGGGTTCCCCCGCTCGCACCGCCTTTTAACGGCGGCGGCTTTCAAGGGGGTTTTTGCTGACGCGGCCAAGTCCTCTGACGCTTATCTGACGATTCTTGCCAGAAGCAACGGTCTTGAGGTGCCGCGCCTAGGGCTCGCCATCTCCAAGCGCAGCATCCGTCATGCGACGGACCGGAACCGAATCAAGCGTCTGGCCAGAGAGGCCTTCAGACACCATCAGACAGCGCTTACCGGGCTTGATATTGTTGTCATGGCACGCGGTGGCGCATTAACGGCAGACTATGAAACACTCGCGCTTTCGCTCCGTAAGCACTGGGCCCATCTGCTGAGGCAATGCAAACCATTCTCATCGGCCTCATCCAAATCTACCGTTACCTAATCAGTCCCTGGGTGGGTCAACATTGCCGATTTGAACCGACTTGCTCGGTTTATGCTCTAACGGCAATCGAGCGGTTTGGCGCCCTTCGTGGAACGGGCCTGACCGTGAGGCGGCTCTCCAAATGCCATCCATGGCACGATGGCGGATTTGACCCTGTGCCCAATAAGAAACCGGAAATAACCAATGGATAATGCAAGGTTCGTACTGATTGTGTTCTTCTTCTTCCTGAGTGTCATGCTGTACCAGCAATGGCAGATGGATTACGGGCCCAAGCCACAAATCACCACCAGCGCCACCCCAGAAGCAAGGCAAGATAGTCCGGACCTGCCGGTCACTCAAGGAGCCAGCCCTGAAAGCGTGGCATCCAACAGCCCCCAGGCCCCAGAGCTCGTCAGCCGACAACGGATAGAGGTCACCACCGACGTGGTGCGCATGGAGCTTGATAGTGAGGGCGGCGATATCCGTGTTCTCGAACTCCTTCAGTATCCAGAAGCGAAGGAAAACCCAGACAAGCCCGTGAAGCTGTTCACCGATCAAGACCTGGTCTTTATCTCCCAAAATGGATTTATCGGGGCCGACAACGAAGCCCCAACGCATCACTCGGCCTGGCAGGCACCCGCTACTGCCTTCACCCTCGCGAAGGGTGAGAATGTCCTTCGTATCCCACTGAGCTGGACCAATGGCCAGGGCGTGACGGTCACAAAGACCTATGTATTGACGCGCGGCAGCTATGACATCGTGCTCGAACAGACGGTCAATAATCAAAGCGCTAAGCCATGGACTGGGCGGCAATACCTCCAGCTCCAACGAAAGGACCCTGGCGATAAGAATAAGGATCAGTTTGTAAGAACCTATACCGGCGCTGTTCTTTACACGCCTGAAGAGAAATACAAGAAGATCAGCTTCAAGGATATGGCCGGGGAAAACCTCGATAAATCTGGCAAAGACGGCTGGATCGCCATGATTCAACATTATTTCGCGGCAGCGTGGATACCGAAGGTCGGTGAGGAGACCGGGTTCTACACCAAAGCGTTGGCTGACAATCATTTTGTGATCGGCGCCTACGGTCCGTCGACGGAGATTCCTTCAGGATCCAGTCAGTCCTTCTCGGCCCAGCTTTTCGCAGGGCCTAAATTGCAGCGGGTCCTTGAAACGACAGCCCCAGGGCTAGATCTGACTGTCGATTACGGGGCCCTGACGCTGATCGCCAAACCCATCTTCTGGCTCCTCGAGCAATTTCACAAGATTTTCGATAACTGGGGCTGGGCGATCATTCTGGTGACCGTCACCCTGAAAGCGCTCTTCTTCCGCCTATCCGCCGCGAGTTATCGCTCCATGGCCAATATGCGGAAGATGCAGCCGAAGCTGGCCGAGCTCAAGGAGCGCTTCGGTCCGGATAAGCAAAAGCTGAATCAAGCCATGATGGAGATGTACCGGAAGGAAAAGGTCAATCCCTTAGGCGGCTGCCTTCCAATCCTGGTTCAGATCCCCGTGTTTATCTCACTCTACTGGGTACTGATTGAAACCGTCGAGATGCGCCAAGCCCCCTTTATCGGCTGGCTGACTGATCTCTCCTCGAAAGACCCCTATTTCATCCTGCCCCTCTTGATGGGTGTCTCGATGTTCATCCAACAACGGCTGAGCCCGCCACCATCGGATCCACTGCAAGCGAAAATCATGCAGTTTTTCCCCATCATGTTCACCGGGTTCTTTGCCTTTTTCCCCTCGGGTCTGGTTCTTTACTGGGTGGTCAACAACCTGTTGTCGATCCTCCAGCAGTGGTACATCAACAAGACTATTGGTGAAGCAGCCACCGCCAAGGCCTAATGGACGTTGACCGGTCCCCAAAAGGAACCGGTCGATCCCATCATTCAAGATGATTCATGCCTCCGGCGATACGATTGCAGCCATCGCGACACCAAGGGGTCGCGGTGGCGTTGGTGTGATCCGCATTTCGGGGGACGCCGTTCCAAGCCTTTTCGGGCCACTTCTCGGAAAAAGACCAGAACCCCGCCATGCCTCGTTTGGGGGGTTTCTGGATCATCATGGCCAAGCCATCGATCAAGGTCTCGCGCTTTATTTTCCTGCACCTCATTCGTTTACCGGCGAACATGTTCTTGAGCTTCATGCCCACGGCAGTCCGGTGGTCCTCGATCTCCTCTTGGAGCGACTGATTCAGCTGGAATGTAGGCTAGCCCGACCGGGGGAATTCAGTGAGCGTGCGTTTCTAAACCGCAAAATGGACCTTACACAAGCGGAGGCCATCGCTGATCTGATTGACAGCGCGACGGCGGCTGCCGCGCGGGCCGCTCAAAGATCGCTCAAAGGCGTCTTTTCAGAGCAGATCCATGCGCTGGTAGAGACTCTGATCGAGCTCCGTCTATTGATCGAGGCGGCCATCGATTTCAGTGATGAGGAGATCGACTTTCTCACCGAAGCCAAGGTGATAGACCAGCTCAAGGCGATGGAAAAGCAGCTAGCGTCGATCAGATCCATGGCGCTTAAGGGTCAACGCTTGCGCGAAGGGGCCACCCTGGTCCTGGTGGGTCGCCCCAACGCCGGCAAATCGAGCCTCCTCAATCGACTCGCCGGTGAAGATCGAGCCATCGTGACCCCCATCCCCGGCACCACCCGCGATACCCTCCGAGAAGCCATTCAGCTCGAGGGGATTCCGCTTCATATCATCGACACGGCAGGGCTTCGGGATGACGCCACAGACCCGGTTGAGCGGGAAGGCATCCAAAGGACCCGAGCGGCCATCGCCGTAGCCGATGTAATCCTGCTGATGGTCGATGATAATGACGTGAAGCCTGATGGGGCGCTGATCGATGCGTTACCCGATGGGATTCCTATGATCTTCATCCACAACAAGATTGATCTGTCCGGAAATGCCGCAGGAAGAGTCCCATCCGATCGAGGCATCAAGGTGAGGATTTCACTCAAAAGCGGTGACGGCATCGACGATCTTTTAAGCGTCTTGACCCACCAACTCGGTATCGAACCGGAGCAGGAAGGGGCCTTCACCGCCAGACGGCGTCACCTTGAAGCGCTCGAAGTGGCCTTGTCAGGGGTCCTAGGAGCGCAAAGGGAATGTCAGGCGGGGTCCCAAGATCTCGCCGCAGAACAGTTGCGCCTGAGTCAGCGGGCGCTGTCTGAGATCACTGGGGACTTTAGTAGCGATGACCTTTTGGGCCGCATCTTTGCAAGCTTTTGTATCGGAAAATAATAAACCTTCTGATCAATCCCTAGAGGTCAGCATAGCCCGTCACGAAGGTCCGTCTTGGGGCTTCTAAAGGAGAGAAGACCGCCTTGAGGTCCGGACGCCTCAGAGCAAAGCGGCTAGGCTTTGCCAGGACGCACCACATGTGATTGACTAAGAGGCTAAACCCTACCTTGAAGGCCCTTCATGCGATACCTGATCCTTGCTGTCATCAGTCTCTTTATTGGCATCTCCCAGATGGGATGCTCTAACCGCAACAAAACGGTGGTGGGTGGACCCGATGCCGTCGAAGCCGCAACTCGGATGGAAGAATCTCAGCAGGAGTACAACGATTGTGTCAGCGTTCGCCATCCAGGCTCAGCCAACTGCGATAGCCTGCAGCGGCTTTATGAAAAGGACAAGGCGGAATACGAGGCTCAGATCCAATAACAGCGAGGGCTCATCGCACTTGTCCAGCGCTATTTCTTAAAGAACTAAGGAGACTCCACATGCACTTCATGATTCACTCGCTGCT
>RFVA01000065.1 GCA_009922685.1 Gammaproteobacteria bacterium
CCTGCTCGAGCGAGATCAAATCAGCGTTCCAGGTAACCCCGGCGCTGATAACGTGCTCTTTGGTACCGGCTGGCTAGGCAGAGAATTAGGTCTTACAGAATCTTCTGGCGTCCGCCTCGGAGGACTTTGGCTTGGCAATGCTGATATCCAAATGTCGGGTAGACTCCCAGGAAGCGCATCATTCAATAGTCTTGGAATTGTTGACGTCCTGATCGATATGGACAAAGTCGCCAACATTGAAGGCGGCTCCTTCGCAGCGACCTTTCTTCAGTTCGACGGCCAGCCAAGCAACACGCGAGCGGGGGTCATGACAGGCTACAACGGCCTTACGGAACAGGCTCCATTGAATCGCAGTGAGCTTTATGAACTGTGGTGGCGACAGCTGCTCTTTGATAACAAGCTCAGTATTCGAGCCGGTAAGAGTGTGCCGACATTTGACTTCAACAATGTAAGCCGCAGGCTCCCCATTCCAGACGAGAAACCCTATGTCGCAGCCGTTTCAGGCCTCCTTTTCACCCCTATTTTTGTCAATCCGTCGATTCTTGGGGTCATGCCGGGCTACTACAATTCGGCTTGGGGCCTCACCCTCTCAGCAACCCCGAGCGATAACACCTATCTAACCTACGGTCTTTATGATGGGAGTCTCGGCTTAAACCGTCAAACAGGCATCCACGCCGGACCCATCTTCGACACTTACTTCACCATCGGCGAAGCCGGGATCTCTTGGGGCAGTGATTTACCTGGAAGATTTGCAGTGGGTGGCTGGGGACAAGGAGGCGACATGGGATCTGTTTTACCCAATGCATCAACGGGTGCGCGTTTAAATCAAAATGGCGCCCAGGGGATCTACACCACGGCATCCAATCGTCTGATGAATGTTACCCATGAAGGCGGGACGGGTGTCCTCCTTGGTTATTTCCAATATGGTATTAATAATTCGAGAACGATGATCGCCAACCAGTTTGTCGGTGGTGGCTTGACCGGCATTGGCATTGTGCCTTTTAGGCCGCGCGATTCAGCGGGTTTAGGTATCGGGGTTTCATGGCTCAATGAACCGCCTAGCGACCAGAGCACCAGCACGGAGATCCTCACGCAGTTCTATTATCAGGCTCATCTCATTGGTGATATCTACTTTCAACCCACGTTCTCTTATGTCCCAAACCCCGGGGATCATCTCGCTCCCGGCAAGACCATCTCAGGCTGCACTGCATCATGCCCATCCATGACCTCCATGATTTTCCAAATCGTTGCGCTGTTCTGAAATCGAAAAACCTCCAGCGGATCCTGATTGAAAGCGCATAGACACCTGATGAACAGTGTCGTCGGACTCCTTTTGGCTGCAGGCTTTAGCAGGCGATACGGCTCACAAAAACTTCTTGAACCTCTGCCCTCCGGCGACTGTGTGGCGGGCATGGCTTGCCGAAACCTTCGGGCGGGGACTGACCATGTGGTGGCTGTTGTGCGTCCCGATGATCAAGATCTGAGTCATGTATTAGCCCAGGAAGGGGCGGAGGTCATCCATTTTGACAACGCTCATCTTGGTATGGGGGCGACGTTAGCCTTTGGGGTGTCCTCATCCGCCACGTCTTTGGGTTGGCTGATTGCCCTGGGCGATATGCCCTCTATCAAGGTATCGACCATTCACGCCCTGACCGATGCCTTACGATCTGGCAAATCCATGGTCATCCCGATCCACCAGGGCCGAAGAGGCCATCCGGTCGGATTTGGATCCCGTCATTATGAGCGCCTGACCGCACTGAAAGGGGATCAAGGCGCGCGCGCTATCGTGGAAGACCATGCGGCTGACGGCATCGAAATGCCCTTTGATGATGCCGGAATTTTACTGGATATCGACACCCCCAGGGACTTGGTTTCTTTCGCTCATAAACGACTCTCCTGATTCGCCTATGAATCGTGAATTTCTTTCATTGATTGGATCTCTCACCGAACAGCGGGCTAGTTATTGCGTTGCCACAGTGATTGAGGTCATTGGTTCGTCCTCTGCTCCCATTGGATCCCGTGCCGTGTTCGATGCTGAGGGAAATCTCATCATGGGATGGGTGGGTGGCGGCTGCGCCCATAACATGGTGGTTCATGCGGCTCTTGAGAGTCTTGAAGATCGTCGACCAAACATCATTGATATTGATCTGACGGATGAAATCTTCGGTGCAGGAATGCCTTGTGGAGGTCATATGCGCGTTTTTATCGAACCTTGCCACCCTAACCCCGTGCTCTGGTTACTCGGTCACGGAGCCTTGGTTGACTACTTGTGTCATCTCGCATCGGACATGGGGTTTGATGTCATTCTCCATCACAATGGCGCCCAACCCACCCAGGAAACTCCTGCCATTCGCGTGATCCATGGCGATGAGCGCTATGAAAAGCTTCTCCCTCAGCCTTCGGATCTGGTCGTGATTGCAACGCATCATAAAGGGGATATTTTAGCGCTCCATCAAGCCATACGCTCAGAAGCGGCATATATTGGTTTGATTGCAAGCCAGCACCGTTCTGGACTGATTCTCAATCGCCTGAGGAAAGAAGGCATTTCAGATCAGCACCTTACCCGCATCAAGGCTCCCGCAGGGATCATGATTGGTTCAAAGACCCACCGAGAGATTGCCCTCTCGATCGTTGCCGAGCTCATTTCCTATAGACGTGGTCTCGCACCCAAGGATGAACAAAAAAGCCAAGTTTGAAGAGGTCTTTTCAATCTTTCTTGGGGCATGCTCTAATCTATAGGGATGTTTATCCAGCGTCGCCCAGATGACAGAAACGTGGCCATATCCTCTAGATGGATTCGGCCACATCCAACTCAAAGAGGTTTTCTTAATCATGCATGACAGAACAGTCCAAGGCGCCCGCGGCCTTCTTGGGGCCCTCGCCATTCAACTTTTAATCAGCGGTTGCACCACCTATAACCCTGCAACGGGTCATGAGGATATTGATTACGGAAAATCAGCAGGGCTCGCTGGTGCCGCCATGGGTGCTGCAGCCCTGGGCGTTGCGCTCAGTAACAACAACAATAACAATTATTATGGCGGCTCAGGCTACTACGGCGGTTACGGCGGCAGCGCTCGCTATAATCGCGTCAGCGGTAACACCATCAACCACACCAATAACGTGACGGTGAATAACCCTTCAAGAAACCGGCCGGGGCGTGGCCAGGCTGGGAGCTTCGGACAGGGCAACCATCCGGCGAGACCGACGCCTAGCATCAAACGCGGCGGCATCAAAGCCCGCTAGATCCCCCCTCATTACCGTCGCTATTCAAGGAGACCTGACCCTCATGTGGAAAAAAATCCTTTTGCTGTCTCTGACCTCACTCCTGGTGTCAGAAGCCCCTTTATCGAAAGAAACCAAGACCGAAGAACGCCCGGTCAATGTTGAATTACGCTTTGAACCTTCCCTGCATCGGGTCGATGAAAAGGTGAGCAAGCTCATCGGCGAAGCCCAGCAACAGACTCTTCGGCAACTGGCTGAGGCCGCTGTCATCTCAGACTTCTGTTCAACCGTGAACCTTGATCAGAATGCCTTCAAAAAGTCAGCCGTTACTGGCTCCCCACCACCCAAAGCCCTGTGAATCCTTAAGACCTGTGATGCTTGGGCGTCGATGCATCGGCGCCCAAGCCTTGAAGAGGGCTCTATGGGGACCCCTGACCCTTTTGCTGTTGGCACGCGGCGCTATCGGGGTCTACTCCTGGAAGATCCCCATCGATAGTGACCCCATAGTCCTTGAAGAGTAAGACTTCAAGAGTCGTGTCCTCTTCCTTCACGCAAATCTGATAGATTTTTTCCTGAAGCGCCGGCAGGCCATGGGTATCATCAATGGCTCTAATCCGCTGAAGTTGGCCATGGGTCAAACAGACGGCCTGAAGGTACTGACTCAGTTCCTCGTACTTCCGCTTTGAAAAAGCCTGACATTCTGAATGCTCCAAAGCCTTTTCCTGATAAATCATCCCTTCAAGACTGGTGCAGCCTGAGAGAAAAAGCGCCATCAACAAACAAGATAAGAGGCGGTTAAAGTGCGTCATACAAAGTAAACAATGAATCCCCTTAGTAAAAGTGCCCATAGTGGAGCGAATCATACGGGAGGGGGGCACTACGATCCAAACCTGAATTTTCGGTGGATGGATCAGAAACCACCGACGGCCTCTGCCACATTTCATGATTCTGTCATATTTCAGCGTTATCGTGCGTCAACAACTGATCACGCAGGCTGAAGACCAACATGCTTAAAATTCTGGCCGTCGAAGATGACATCGGCATCCGCGATATGCTGAAAGACATGCTTGAACAGGATGATTTCTCGGTACAAACCGCTTCAGATACTCAAAAGGCCATGGTCAGCCTTCAACGGGAAGTGCCTGACTTGATCCTCCTTGACTGGATGCTGCCAGGACAAAGCGGCATTGAGTGGGCTAAACGCCTCAAAAAGGAAACCAGCTACGCCTCGATTCCCATCATGATGCTCACGGCTCGAGGTGAAGTCGATGATAAGGTTCGGAGTCTTGATATCGGCATCGACGATCACATCACCAAACCCTTCTCAAACCGGGAATTGATCGCGCGCATCAAGGCCGTTCTTCGTCGCTGCGGCAAAAATCAGAGTAGCGACAAGATAGAACTCGGAGGAATCACCCTCCTCCCGGATCAGCATCGCATTACGATTACGGGTGTCCCGGTCACCATCAGCCCAACAGAGTTCCGTTTACTCGAATTTCTCCTATCACACCCTGAAAGGGTTTACAGCCGAGCTCAATTATTGGATCAGGTCTGGGGACGACATACCTTCATTGAAGAAAGAACCGTGGACGTTCATATTAGACGCCTGAGGAAACTCTTGTCGGAGTTTGATCGGGAGAACCTGATCCAGACGGTTCGTGGCTTTGGCTATCGCTGCTCCGCCAACTACTGAGTTATAAAGCGTCGACTTAGATCCCAAGATCTCTCCCTATCCCATCAAGAGCCTGACGCCCTCTTCATGGGACTTGAAAACCATCATCATGAATCAGCGATGAATCTGATCGCTTCATCGAAACATCCATCGGGATCTCACTTTTTCTTCCATCACAGCAAGAGGCTCTCATCATGAATAAGAAGGCTTTATTGATCGCCCTCATGGCGGCTAGCACCCCGCTGGCCACTCAAGAGGCACTGGCAGAAGGCACGCGCGATGCCATCAGCATTGTCGGCTCTTCAACGGTCTACCCTTTCTCAGCGGCTGTTGCAGAACAATTTGGCAAAAAAGGGGCGTTTAAAACCCCAAAAGTGGAGTCCACCGGCACGGGTGGCGGCATCAAGCTCTTCTGTGGCGGTGTTGGCATGCAATATCCTGATATTGCAAACGCTTCAAGGGCTATGAAAAAGTCTGAATACGAGGCTTGCCAGAAGGCTGGTGTGAAGGACATCACTGAAGTCAAGATCGGCTTTGACGGCATCGTCATCGCCCAATCCAAAAAGGCTAAAAACGAACTGGTGTTGACCCGTAAGGAAGTATTCCTTGCTTTGGCAAAGCGCGTTCCAGACCCCAAGAGCCCTGAGGGCGGTGAACTGGTTGAGAACCCTTACAAGACCTGGAGCGAAATTAATCCATCGCTTCCAAAGACCAAAATTGAAGTCCTCGGGCCACCCCCAAGCTCCGGTACCCGTGATGCCTTTGCAGAACTTGCCCTTGAAGGCGGTTGCCAGCAGATCCCTTGGATCAAGGCCAAAAAGGAAACCGATGATGCCTGGTTCAAAAATGTCTGCATGACCGTCCGTGAAGATGGTGCCTACATTGAAGCCGGTGAAAATGACAACTTGATTGTTCAGAAGCTTGAAGCCAATCCGAATGCTGCCGGCGTCTTTGGCTACAGCTACCTGTCACTCAATGAAGACAAACTGAAGGCGTCCAAAATCGATGGCCGCGCACCGACTTATGAAGCGATTGCAGAAGGCAAGTACCCTATTTCACGTCCTCTGTTCATCTATGTAAAGAAAGGTCATGTGGGTGTTGTTCCAGGCATTCAAGAGTATGTTGCGGAATTCACCAGTGAGAAGGCCTCAGGTCCTGAGGGCTATCTCACCGACAAAGGGCTGATTGCTCTCCCGGATGCGGATCATAAGAAGTCAGCGGAACAGGCGAAGAGTCTTTCTTCCATGGCCGCACCGGCCAAGTAAGCCAAGAGCCCTCGACCCTCAATCAAGGCTCTTTAGGGTTCGTGTGCCGCCAAGGCGGCACACGAATACCATCAAATCCTCTAGCCTCTTATTCTTTGGCCAGCACGAGCCGAAGGAGCCCCCCTTTAGGGTCTTTGAGCCGCTACTCTCCCACGCTTAAGACACGCTCAAAACCATCGGCTAGGATGGATTTTAGTGATGACTTACCCTTATTCTTTGAGCTTCATTCACCCCAGGCTGGCCTCACCCTGAGCCAGAGAAACATAGGGCTTGAATCAGCAACCCCTGAGTGAGGCGCCGCTTCAAAGAATCGATGATGACGAGGCCTTATTGAAGGAATCCCTGAGGGGGTTGAGCACGAGAGATACAGGATAAAGCCTTAGGCTTTATTCTTCCTCAGGAACGTCCTGTTCAGGTTGTTCTTGGGGAGGGGCCTGAGTCGCCTTCTCCACAGGGCCAGAGACAGGCTCTACCCAAGGAGTGATTTTGAGATCAGACAGTTTATAGCGGTAATCTTGCGCCTGATTTTCCTTGGCGACCTTCGTTATGCCCGTCAGGGGCTCCAAAGTCTTTAGATTCTCAAGAAAATCAGGCTCTTGGTATTCTTCGAGCACTTTGCCGTAGAGCGTCACGAATTCCTTATTTTTCTGAGTGCACTGCTCAATCCATTGCGTCCGTTCCTTGACCGCATTCACCAAGAGAATGTTGTCTTTTTTAGCGTCACGGAGCTGTTGGATAACCGTCCCTAATTTCCCGCGATAGCGATCATTGTTAGTCTTTAAGACGTCGTTATTGCTTTGAAGGGCCGTCAGCACCGGCTCCTTCTGTTTAAGCGCATTCTGAAGACCTTCCGCTTCCTTTGATTTGTCCTCAGAGAGCTTCTTCTTTTCAGCGAGCTCCTTTTCAGCGGCTGCGAGCTTCGCCTCAAGATCCGCTTTTTCCTGCGACAACTGACGAAGCATCCCTTGAGCCTTCTTAAGGGTGGCTACAATTTCGGCATCACCACCGCCCTTAGGAGCCTCCGCATGGACAGCGCCTGAAACCAGCAAGGGAAGCAGCAGGAAAAATAAGTGTCGCATAATCAATCTTGATCGTAATTCAGATCGTAGGATTAAGGGTCAAAGACTTAGAAACGAACGTTGATGTCCGCAAGGAAGACATTGACGTCATAGGTAGGGCCTGTGATAGCTGAGGCTGAAAGCCAGCGAAGGTTACTCCAAACGTTATTGGCCAGGCCATAATTGGCGCCCAGGACATAGCCTTTAGCATTGGTACCGGACATGTGGAAGTTGGCATCGGTAAACGCATCCATGACCGAGTCACGCTGAAGATACTTGTAAGCAGCCCATACGTTCCAATCACCAAACCCAGATTCTTGGTGTAGTTCCCGGTCAAAAGAATGTGATTCGGCGCAAACCCCGTGTAGTCATACTGCGCAATCACGTCCAGCATCTGGAATTTAGAAGCGAGGCCCACCAACTGAGGCTCAAGCGCCGGATCAAGGCCGTTACTAATCACTGCAAGACTATTACCCTGAGTAAAGAATCCGGGCGCTGTGTAGTCATTGACCGTGCTGCCCAGAGGATCCTTCTTGGCCTGGGTGTTTTGATAGCTGTAGTAAGCCACACCGGTCTTTACCTTGTTGTTGCCGAGGAACAACCAGTCAAAACCAGCCTGAGCGGCTCCTAGCCATTTATCATGTGAGGTAAATTGGAATTCCTGTAACGGAAAAAGACCCCCGGTGAAGTAGAGTTCATTCGGCTTGGTAAAACCCTGACTCAAGTTGGTAAACCAGAGCCGGCCTGCCGTATTGGGGGCATTGTAACCGCGCAGCTCAGGATCTTCCTGCCCAAAAGGAAAACGGAAGGTTCCAGAGAACCCCTCGAGACTCACGTCGGTATACCAGACGTTGTCCGTGGCAAAGAACGGATTGGGTGTTCGTCCTCCCCAGACGGTGAACCAATCATGACCCTGATCATCCAGGTAATCATATTGCAGGAAAGCCCGGTCCAACTGGACGATGTACCCCTTGTTATAGTTGCCAAGGGTCTGATTGAGAGAAATCGGACTGTAATCGTTGCTGGTGGTGACCCGAAAATTGGCTTTGAGGCCCTCGACAATCTGGGCCTCCGCACCAAAACGAAGTCGGACGCGTTCACGATTCCTATCTTGCGTGGTATTGAGATAAGGATCAGCAGTCTTGGCGATACCGCCATTGGCGTTGATCAAAGGCCAATTGTAATAAGCATTCTTGACGTTGTTAGACCCATAATAATCGCCTTCGTAACGGAGACGGACGTCGCCATAAGGTTTAATTCGGCTCACCCACTCAGGAAGTGCTGCGGGGATACCCCACTTTTCCTGTTTAGCTTCCGATTTGACTTGCTTGACCACGTCTTCCTTCAACTGACGCTCGACATCTTTTCTGATTTCATCTTTTACGAAATCAGGAACGTAGGTCACCCGAACTGGACCCTTACCATCCCCCTTAGGCTTACCCGCGGCCACCTCAGATTTAGCCGCCTGCTCTTCTTCCCGGGAAGAGGCCTTGGCCTCATCATTCGCCTTTTTCTCAGCCTTATTGACCATGGCTTCGGCTTTTTTCTTATCAAGAATCCCTTCTTGGACCAGCATGTCGATCAGGTTCAGGGTCGTATTCTTAATCTTGAGCAATTCCTCCTTTTCGCTTGCTGCGGTCGCATTCAAGGAGAACCCGGTGGCCAGCAGAAAGAGGACAGTGACTAATCTGATGTTCATGATGGGATACCCAGTCATTGTTTTTGTTGATTGATCCATGACGATCTGATTTCAGGCGAATTCTTAAGAAGAGTTTTTAAGATTTGATTCTTATTTTTAAGGGTTGCGGCAACCTTTCAGGTGGCGGCTTAAAACGACCACGAATTTGGCTAATCGCCTTGTGGAGGGCCTCATCAATTTCAGAGGTGCCGCTGGAATTCGCGAGTTCCACCTTACTGATATCGCCATTTGGTGCGATCCACACATGCAATACCGCGGTATATCGGCTATTTCTGGCCTTGTCTTTCAAGCTATTCTGAAGCTCGTTGACCAACTCACGCTGTACATGCTGCCCATAGAAAATGAAGGCATTACCGCCACCACCGCCTAAAAGCCCAGCGCCCCCTTTCTTTCCAACAAGGCCAAAACCATCACTCCCGGCAGCGCCATCGGAGTCGACACCTAAATCTTCCCCAGGCGGCGGTTCATCAGCCGCTTCAGGCTCCGGTTCCGGCTCAGGTTCCGGCATTTTCTCTTCCTTAATTTCCGGCTGCTTCATATCCGGCGGCGGCGGTGGCGGCGGTGGGGGTGGCGGCGGGGGTGCCTGAACAACCTGCACCTGCTGCACCGCCTTTTTCACCTGCTGCGGCTTTTCAAACCCATCCTTGAAAATGAAAACAAGGATGCCGACAATCAGCACCACGCCGCCCACAATCATGTGCGGGATATATCGCTTCCAGTTTCCTTGGGTCATAGGGATTTAATCAATTCTCGGGGCTTCAAATGAATGTCGCCGATGTCATCCTTTGATGTCACTCGCAACAGGTGCTATTTCACCAACTTTGCGGTCACCAACCCCAACTGACTGATTTCAAGGCGCGTCACCACATCCAAGACTTCCACCACTTTCTGATACTGAATGGTGGCATCGGCCTTCAAGACCACCGGAAGATCAGGGGTCGCCGCCTTATACTGCTGCAGCCGACTTTCAAGCTCCGTCAAGGTCACGGGATAGGTGTCGAGATAAATATTCCCTTCAGGCGTAATGGAGATTGCCTTGGTCTTGGGTTTTGCAAGACTTGGCGTACTGCTGGCCTTCGGAAGATTGACCGTGATGCCCTGAACCGTGGCGGTCGTCATGATGATGAAAATCAGCAAAAGGACGTAGGCCACATCCAACATGGGGGTGATGTTGATGTCATCGTAGGGTTTCTCTTCAGACTCAACCTTCATGACTTAGACCCACCCAAGTGCTCTACCGCCTTTTCTTCCAGCATGGCGAGGAATTCATCCGCGAAGACGCGCATGTCGGCCTGAATGTCTTTAATCTGAACCAGGAGATAGTTGTAGGCAAAAAGCGCGGGGATAGCGACCGCAAGACCTGCAACTGTCGCTAGAAGAGCCGCTGCAATACCGGGTGCGATTGAATTGATATCGACGTTTCCACTTGCCGCGATGACGGCGAAGGTGATCATAACCCCGACAACGGTCCCCAAGAGCCCAAGGAAAGGACCGCCGGCGATCGCAATAGTCAAAAGAACGAGGTTGGAATTGAGCTTTTGACCTTCACGGACCATGATGGAATCAAGCATGACCCGAATCACATTAATCGATTCAGGGGTCAATGACGTCTGACCTTTGGCGGCGGCAACCCGCTTTTTCATTTCACGGATACCGGTATGGTAAACCTGATAAAGCGGCGAACTTTGATAGTGGTCATGGCTTCCTAAAACCGCCGTCAAGAATTCACTCTCCTGAAGCGCTCTTTCTTCCTCAGTCGCTTCACGATCCAAAGAAGCAATATCGTCCTCCGACTCCAAGGCATCATAAGCAGTCATGAAGGCCTTGTTATCCTTTCGGGTCCGACCAATCACGATGATTTTGACAACCATGACGATCATCGCCACCACAAACATGATGCCGGTGAGACCAATAACGATCCAGCCGTCGATGGTGACGTTGGCGACAATCACGGCAAAGGAGTTGACACCACCGCCGGCTTCTCCAGATTCATCCTGGCCCATGGTGGTGACCATGAAATCAGGGCTCTGGCTCCGATGAAGAAGCTTCATCCAATCAACATGACGTTGGACCTTTGAAATCTGGACTTCATCGATGGAACCTTGGAAGTTTCCGCCGGCTGCCGATGCACCCAAAATGATCTGGGGGTTCATGGCTTGAGCCACCACGGGAACCGATGACGTATTAGCCCCATCGAGGAACAGTTCGACTTTGTCTGCCCTAAGGACAAGACCCACATGATGCCACTGGCCCGGCTGCCCAAGGTCAGCCGGGGCCGTCTCAAGCACCTGACCATTGACGCTGTAGCGAGCGATTAAAAGATTATTACGCGTCAAAAGAGCAAGCTCATTGGATCCTGAGACCGCATTGAGGATATAGGTATCGCCGACCAATTGATCGGCCTTGATCCAGGCAGCAAAGGTCCAACCCTTCTGCGGGTCGATGGCCAGAGAAGGCGCAGGTTTGATACTCAAGGAGGTGCTGCCAGCAAATTTGAGGGCACCACCAATCCAACCCGTCGGGTCTGGTTGGGCAGTCGTTGCATCGCCATGGTTGGCATACGCTGTCGCGTCTTGCGGCGGACCTGCTTCATCACTGAAGTGATAAACCGCGACAAAGTCATCACTATAAACGTCATTCCCCGCAGCAGGCTTTGGGGCATCTTCGTTGCCGTAATACATGTAGAAACCGTCGGTGTTTGCACCTGGCGTGATGTTCGGCTGGCGAACCCAAACCAGCGCCATCTCATTGACACCATCAAACTTCTCGATTTGGAATTTCAACGGCGTCTTATCATCCGCCATCATCCGAATGTCGTTGCCGTCTTTATTGACTTCGCTGAAATAGCTGAAATTGCCAGGATGCAACCGGACCAAAACTGGAAAATCAGTCATCGGCTCTTTGGTATCGGCACCCGTGATCGTGG
>RFVA01000066.1 GCA_009922685.1 Gammaproteobacteria bacterium
TGGAATTCCAAGATTGCATGATCGGGACGACTCTAGAACTGATCGATTCGGTGAATCTTCAGAATCCAACCCGCCTCACCCGCCTTCAATTTGTATTGAATCTGCCGCATGCCACCTGAAGGCGCGCTATTCGTATCGGCATCCTTATAGAGCGGAAACCTTCGCGCCAGCGAGCTCTCGATCACGGCAAATTCATCATGACCCATGTAGCCTTTCATTGCCTTGGGGGTCTCTTCCAAAGGAGGCAAGTAGATTTCCGACAGGGATTTTTTCTTATTGGCGCTATAGGCCACCAATGTGCCATAAGATCCACTGCCGGCAGAGGACACATAGACATAGATTTCGGGTGACCCATCTGCATTGAGGTCGGACACTTCAGCCCCCGTGACCGCTCCCTCGATATCTCGCGTAATGACGTCATTCCTTTTCTTGAGGCCCTTGGGTTCGATGCGCAATGGATTAATCGAACCTTGGTTGGCACAGGTTATGTGGAAACTGATGCCTTCTAGGGAGAGGGTCTGATCAAACCCTGCCGCACGGGCGAAAGGACAGAGCCCAAGGGTCAGGATAACCCCCCATAAGCAAACAAATGTCTTCGTGGGCATAAACATGTCCTCCGCTTCAATATCAACGACTGTGCTACTTCTTCTATTTCTATTGGGCGCTGCCTCATTCCACGGCAGTCTTGATGTGGCTTTCTGTTTTTTGAAATGAGGGGTGTTTCATTTCAATGTTTGAAGGACTCAAGGTAGATCAGGAATTATGGGTATCGGTTGACAAAAAAACAGTTCTTGCCACTTCAGCCTTACGTGCCCAGTAATCCGCCCAATCCCTGAGGGGAAGTCCTGAAAAATTATTGGGTTCAATAAATCCCATTTGGTCAGCCGTTGCAATACTCAACTCTTCGATGTGCAAAGAATCGGGAGAGAGGCCCAAGAGATCTGACACCTTCAGCCGTCCGGCTTCCGCGCCAACATGGCTGTCGTAGGCCTGAGCCAGAAATCTGTCAATGATCATCTCATTTCCTGACCAAAAAAGTTGTGCCAGCCTGATTACAAAAAAACCAGAGCCTTTTTCACCCAATGTTGCCAGTGTGGGATCGCGATCTGCACTCATCATGGCAAAGCCTTCCTATCATGTGACGACCGGTCGGAATAAACGCAAGGATGGACTGCTTCGGGGGGTGAATGATGGCTGTTTCGGCACAACATTTTTGGGGCTGAGGGTGTCAAGAGGTTACGTCTTGGGGCCTGAGAATTACCCCTCCGATCAGGTAACGGGGACCAAAGCCCCCGTCGAGATAATGATCTCATCTCACGTTATCGCTGTCTCAATTTCCGCCGATAGCAGCCCACCACTCCTAAAGATTCTTGCAGGGACTATTATCCTGGCGTATCGTCCATGAAGATGCAAAGCCCCATTAGAGACACCCATCATGAAGGCATCGAAACCCACCTTGATCATCAGAATACTCTTGACGGCTCTTATCCTCTCGGGTGTGGCGAACCAAACCTCTGCCGGGATGGTTCCAGATCTTGTGGTGATGATGAAGAAGGATGTCGATACGGCTTCGCCCCATGCGATCGATGCTGCCCTTCTGAAACGGCTTGAACTGATCGCCGGAGTGCCTTTGACCTTCGTGGGTCAGACCCGGACCCATGCGCAGATTCTCTCTATCACGGGTTGGGTCACCCTCGAGCAGGCCGAAGCGGCCACCCATCGGCTGGGTGAGCTGGAGGGTGTTCTCTGGGCAGAGCTTGAAGCGGAACCCATCAGAAAACCCGCCGCCCAATCCATGACTGAAGAACCTCCGGTCATTTTGGAGTTTCTGGTCAAATTAAAGGACGATCGATTAGAGGTTCCCCCGGATCAAGGCCTTCTCGAAAAGCTTTCTAAAGCCATCGGTCAGCCCCTTTCTTATTCAAGAAACACGACCGTTGCAAGGGTCCTAACGCTCGATAAAGCTGTCACCCAATCTCAAGCGTCAGTGATCGAACAAGCCCTCGAATCCTTATCCGAGGTCCTCTACGCGGATCCCCTTCAATGGGCTAAGAAGCAAACGATCGTCCCTAATGACCCTCACTTTTATGGCCAGTGGCACCTTTATGATGCGATGACCTCGGCTGGTGGTGCCAATGTGCAAGCTGCCTGGACTATCACCAAAGGAACACCGAATATTGGCATTGGGGTTATTGATACCGGCGCCCTTTTTAGCCATCCAGACCTTGAACGGGCCTTGGGATCTAATCACCCCAGAATGAAAGAGCGCGGCTGGGACCTGATCTCAGACCCGACCAATGCCCGGGACGGCGATGGCCGGGATGCCTATGCCGGGGATGAAGGCGATTGGACCCCCGCGGTGTGTCTTGGCAGCATCAACACCGATACGAGCCCGAGCAGCTGGCATGGTAGCCATATGACGGGGATAGTCGCTGCAACCACCAACAACCACCAGGGTGTTGCCGGCATTAATTTCAAGGCCAAAGTTGTCCCCGTCCGGGTGTTAGGTGCCTGTGGCGGCTCGTTCGACGATGTCAATGATGGGATCTATTGGGCCGTAGGCGGCAAGGATGTCCCCGGCACGAGGCCTAACCGCAACAAAATAGAGGTTCTCAGTATGAGCCTCGGTGTTGATGTTCCTTGCTCTGACAGTGACCAAGCAGCCATCGACTATGCTCTATCAAGGGGGGTCACCGTGGTGGTGGCGGGCGGTAACAGTACGATCGACATGAAACAGTCTACCCCCGCAGGGTGCCGGGGGGTGATCGCCGTCTCTGCCGTTGGCCCGACAGGTGATCTCGCCTATTACAGTAATTTTGGCAAGATTGTCTCCATCGCCTCGCCTGGAGGCCAAACCCGTTGGAGCATTATGAATGAGGCCGGAACGGTCATTGATTCAAAACACATCCTTTCATTTGGGATTTATGCACCGGTGAATCTAAGCCTTGAACGTCCCGATCCCAACGCCATGGGCTATGCCTGGTATCAAGGCACCAGTATTGCAACCCCTGTGGTTTCAGGGATTGTCTCTCTGATGCTGTCTCTTGACCGGCACCATCGATTAACCCCTCAAAAAATCAAGGACATCATCCAAGGAACCGCGCGGCCATTTCCCCTCACCACGATCCAATTGGTGCAGAACGCTAAGACCCAAGTGGTTGAAGAAACGGAAGTGCCTTCAAGGTGCGGAAGCAGCCTCAAGGGACTCTGCGGACCCGGCATCATTGATGCAGAAGCAGCTGTGAAAGCCGTTCTTGATATAGAACGGTAATGCAATGCTGTACTGGTTTGTCTAAGATCGTCCATGGCTGCTGATATCCTGATCGTCAATACCAACCCCCTCCTCAATTTGGTCCATCAGGATGTCTTCAAGCCGGCCGCGATCCATCGCGTTCAGGGACTCAAGATCCACGCCGAAGGCAAGGGAGTCAACGTGGCCCGGGTCCTGGTTCGACTCGGCCATCGAGTAAACCTCACCGGGTTTGCCGGCGGACATTCAGGAGCCTGGCTCAGAGAGATCATCAAAGCCGATGGTATTGAAGATTCCTTCATCCCGACGAAGGCCCCGATGCGAATGGGGTTTATGGCCTCAGCCCCGGAAGAGACCCATCCCACCACCTTCCTTCCAGATGGTTTTAAGGTCCTTGAGGAGGAAATCACCCAACTGCTCGAAAGGGTCGCGGCCTTGATCGAGAAGGCGGGCCTGGTGATCATTAGTGGCTCGGTCCCAGACCCGTTGGTGGCCTCCGCCTATCCAAAGATGATCGCCATGGGTGTGTCGCTCGGGATTCCCATCTGGCTTGATGCCCATGGAAAAGGCCTCGAGGCAGCTCTGGGTGGCCTCCTGCTCCCGCAACTAGCCAAGCCCAATCGCGATGAATTTCAAGAGATCAACAACTGGGAGGGAGTCCCTGAAGTTCATATCACCGATGGACCTCTACCCATTGAAGTCCGCACTCAAACGGAAGGTCACTGGCGGGTCACCCCGCCAGCCCTTCGAGAAGTCAATCCGGTCGGCTGTGGTGACTGTTACCTCGCAGGTCTCGCTCATGGCAGTCTCAAAGCGTGGTCGATTCAAGAACGGCTTCGATTTGCAGCCGCCGCCGGTTCCGCCAATGCCCGGCGGCCCGACGTCGCGATGATCACACCGAGCGAGATTGATCAGCTGATCGATCAGGTCGAGGTCAAGATGGAACCGGAGAACCCCCCCCTGGAGGCTTCAAGACGTTGCTGAAATAGTCTGGGACCATCCGCTCCAACCAGTACCCTTGGGACCAGGGAAACGGCCCATCCACAAAGCCGACATGGCCACCCGAGCGGCTGATGATCAGCTCGACCAGGGGCGAAAGTTCATCGTCCAGAGGAACGACTTCAGGGGTCATAAAAGGATCATCGAGGGCGTGCACAATGCGGGTTGGCCGTTTAATCCCCGAGAGGTAACCGCGACTACTCGAGGCATCATAGTAGGCTTTAGCACTCTCAAAACCATAAAGCCCCCCAACGACACGGGCATCGTAATCCCAAAAGGTCCTGATCGGCTGAAGGTCCCCAAGGTTCCTCAGTTTCTGTGCTTCCTCCTCAAGTCCCAGCACCTCCAGCCTTAAAAGCTTACCGGCCACATACTCTTTTAATTCTTGAAGGAGACGATTGCGGTAGATCCTCGAGCAGCCCTGATCAAGACGGGTGGCACAAAGATCCAGCCGAAGCGGGACCGAAACCGCCACCGCCGCTTCAATATCGGCACCGCTGCCGGTCTCGCCGAGCCATTTCAGCAAGACATTGCCACCGAGAGAGTATCCGATGGCTAGAAAAGGGGTTTGAGGCTCTCGCAGCCGCAACTGTTGAAGGAGGAATGAAAGATCGGAGGTTTCCCCAGAGTGATAGCCCAAGGCCGTGTGATTAGGCTCCCCACTGCAGCCTCTAAAGTTGAGGGCCACCGTCCGAAACCCTTTCAGGGCCAACGCCACCTGCATACCCCGAATGTAAGGGGACTTCGAAGAACCCGACAAACCATGCAACAAGATCACTAAGGGGCCATCGGGGCCAGGCTCAAACCAATCGATATCGATGAAGTCCTCATCCGGGGTCACTAGCCTTTCCCGATAGGTTGAAGGGACCGGACGATCTCTAAAGAGGGGTTGCCAAAGGGTCTGGAGGTGAGGCCCCGGCAACCACCAAGGGGGACTAAAATCCTTCATCAGGGAGACTCCCCAAGCGCTAACGCCAACACCGACCAACTGACGACGAGGACCTGTCCTTCAAGCCTTGAGCGTGACCAAAGGTCCCATTCATAGCGAGCGGTGACCTTGCTTCGTAGGTCCGGGATCATGATCCCGATTTCGGGCCCAAGACCCGCCGCCCGCTCCCGCTGACCGTAGGCGATGACCGGCAAGGCGCTGCCTTCATCCTTGGCGACCTGCCAAAGGCCATATCCAGTGACACCGATATCAAACAAGGAAAAGACGCGCGCCCCAAGTCCCCCCTGAATCTGAACGCTGTCACCCCGGGTAATATCAATGTGCTCTTTGCGCTGATAGATGTTGTAGCTGGTGAGCGCTGAAAATCTCAGCGAGCGGGCATCATCAAAGAAGACGGTTCCCCCTAGAGAGACTTGTTCTGACCACTGAGGTTGCGCTAAGCCCTTTCGGTTCAGCTGTCCGGTCGGAGCATAAAGGCTGAAGGACGTGGTGATATCAAGACGCGGCAAGCGCCAACCGAGCTTCACGGGTTCGAAATAGAGATCCCCAAGACCCACCTGGTCCATCTCCTGAAAAGGCGTTGTACTCCTGAGATGAAGCCCCGCAACGGGTGCTGCGAGGCTTGCACTGTAATAGGGGCCCTCATCAGACCATCGGGTGGTTGCTGACACACCGAAGACATTGGCAAAGGCTCTCACCGAGAGATCATTCACCGGGGCGGTTTGGCCATTCCCAAGAATGTAACGATCCGCATCAAATTGAATGTAACGATCGCCCGCGTAGACCCCTTCTGGCTGTTGCGATCCCGCATCAAGCCCCACGGTTCCGAGGATTTTATGCCCGAAATCGCCATCGGCAGCAGCCCCCGTCACAACGGTGGCAAGGGCCAGAGCAAGACCCCATCGTTCCTTCAAGCACCGGCCCATGAATAGTCGTTTGTGGCCTTAATGAGCCATCTGCAGCCCTTGAAGGCGCTGAGCGACGACTTTCGCATCCAAGGCAGGATCGACATCATCATTGATATCTCGAATGTTGAGGTCAGGATCGATAATGAAGGTCCAGCGTTTAGCCATGTTAACGACCGGCATCTTGACCCCATAAGCCTCCGTGACGCGGGCATCCGTATCAGAAAATAAGGTGAAATTAAGATGATGTTCATCATGGAAGGCTTTTAGCGCCGAAGGGGTATCGGTACTCACTCCATACACCTCCGCATGAAGATCCCGGACCGCCTTGAGGGCATCGCGAAAGGCGCAGGCCTGTGTCGTGCATCCAGGAGTCCCCGCCTTGGGATAAAAATAAAGCACGGTCCAACCCACCCCACGCCGAGACTCCAAAGAAAAAGCCGCGCCATTCTGGTCCTTCAGCTCAAACAGAGGGGCCTTTTCACCCACCTTCACTCCTTGTGAAAACGCCATCGGTGAGTGGGAAAACATCAGGGCTAAGAGAACAATAAGGGGTTTCATGGGGCTTTCTCCTGGTTGTCTTGGGGCGCCACTGGGACCACATTAAAGCTCGGTGGTTCCACGAGCTTCTTTTCAGACCCCGGCTTTTTAGTGGCCACGATACGCTGAAAATCTTCAAGCTCCTGAAGGTTGGTCCCACATTGATCAAGGCAAGCATCAAGATCAGGGCCACATTGATCAAATTGGTGCTCTTTAGGTAAAGGCGTAATGCAGGGGCCTTGGCCGCCGACGGCCCCAGGGTACTTTCGAAGACAAATCCAATAGTTTTCCTTCGCCTTCTCATAATCAAGGCGTTGGGCTTCATTGATACGAGCATAAAACTGGCTGCACGATTGCCCATTGCTCAAGCACTGAAGACCGCAGGCACCGCGCTGGTCCTCATTAGGGCTCTCAAAAGGAAGTCCCCCCGCACAGCCGACTAAGGTCATAGCCACAAAGACGATGAGGCTTGCTAGAATCGGCCGGTACGGAAGAAATGTGTGTGCTTTTTGAATCATCTCAAAAAGTTGACGGCCAACGCCAGTTGGCATAGCGTTACACCCAACAACCTCCGTTTGAAATGATTTTGCTAAACTCATCGCGAATGCACCGATAACAATGAGAACAGGAGCTGATCGATTGAAAAAATATTGCTTTCATTGTGCCATGCTCGCCCTGATCGTGGTGACAGTGAGCGGTTGCAGTAGCATCAGAAGTCGGACGGAGACTCCGAGTGAAGAGTGGACGGTCTATCCAGGGGTTCAGCAAGATGGGTCTGACCTTCTCAAGGCGTTCGAGGGCCATCTTAAAGGGCCCCAGTGGACCATGGCCATAGTGGTGCCTTTCTTGATTGCAGATACACCGTTTTCGGTTATCCTCGATACCGTTGCCCTCCCTTACGATGCTTACCTTGTGACGCAAAATCAAGGCAAAGACAACGATTGATTGACCGAGGGAGGAATTCACTCTCGGCGGCCCAACCCTCGGAGTCCTCTTTTTGTCGAGCTTGACCTGATGGACGTCAAGAAAAAAGGAGACGGGCGCCTTTTGTCTCTTCGAAAGACATGATGGGCGAAGGCTTTCAATCTCCCCCCTTTCCGTCGATGGTTAGTAAACCTCAAACTCCCGCATCATGCCCATATCCTCATGTTCGAGATTATGGCCATTAGCATTGATCCAACTTCTCAGTGAGTTCTCCGAAATGCTAAGCCTACAGCGCTCCCAGCGATGAACGGCCGCATTGAGAAGAACGGTTAAGCCTTCGGCGCCCCAGCCGTCCCCGCTCGATCCTTGTAGCGACCACAAGGTCGCTTCACTTGACTCAAAGATGACTCTACGGGCTTTCGGGAAACCTTGCAGCTCACCGATGGTGAGCGGCCCGGTCCTGACCCTTCTGGGGGGCATGAACATCATCAAGGTCTCGCCGCTCCGCGGCTGACCTTTGATTTTCAGCGAGGTGACCTACGCTTAGGTCTACACCTTTTTAGCGCTCTTTCGTTTGGGGGAGGGCAGGATAATCTTATGGGCCGTTTGAGCCTTCAATGAATTTGCCATCCCATAGAATCGACCACCCTCTTCACTGTTGCTCCGTCACTCAAAGAGCTATGGAAAGTTTCGGAGAGTGGGGTTGTCTAAAGAAAAGGCCGGCATAAGGAATTCATGACAGGCCTTTCTTTTCGAATGAAGGAATTCGACTAACGACCTGCAACCTTGTCTTTGAAGGCCTTGCCAGGCGTAAACTTCGGCGCGGTCGATGCCGCAATCTCAATCGCAGCTCCCGTAGAGGGATTCCGTCCTGAGCGGGCGGCGCGGTGCTGCGGTTCGAAGGTTCCAAACCCTACCCACTGAACCTTGTCGCCAGCAACAACGGCTTCAATAACCACATCAATCAAGGCATCCAGAGACTTTCCGGTATCACCCTAGGTCTGACCCGTTTTCTGGGTCACAGCATCAATCAATTCCGATTTGTTCATTAAGTTCTCCTAACGTGGAGCGAACATTTTCGACTCGATGCCTTTGACACGTCAAATATCAGCCCTCTATGAAGAGCGAAGGCGTTATACCCCATCACACATGGGTTTCCCTACTTCCCAATCCCTCGGCAATAAAGGAGAGCACAAGGGTATTCAAGCTGACGCCCTCCTGCTTCGCTCTGGCTGCCAGTCGCATGTGCATAGACCTTGGCAAACGCTGTACAAATTTGCCTGGCTCGCCCCCACTCCCAGGTGACGGGACAGCATCACCAAACTCGCGCGCCGTCAGAATCCAGCTTTGAACCGCATCGCGGCCATTGGCAATCGCCTCATCAACGGTATCTCCATCGGCCATACAGCCGGGTAGATCTGGAAATGTAATAAGAAACCCATGGCTATCTGACAAGGGACGGACTTCAAAAGGATAGTCTGGAATGTCATTCAAGGCTTAATCTCCAATTCCCTGAGTAATCAGCCTGACGAACTTCTTGAAGTATTCAGGCTGAATGGGACGATGTGCCGGGACCGTGAGCTTTGCACCGTTAAGATGACGGAAGGTCACATGGCTAGTACCCGGTTGTCGATAGGCGACGTCATAAGCATCAGCCACCGTTTTAAGCTGCTCAATTCGCTAGTCACGCGGATTATTCCGCATCTTGGCAATCGTTTTATCCGATTTTCCCATAGCCATATGATATCACAGGCAATATCACTCATCATCCAAGGGGGGGCTCACCTTCTTCTGGCGTGGTTTTGGAGACTTCCGATGCTCCCTATGGCTCAATATCCCGATCCCTATGGATGGTCTGAGTCTTCTCCGACTTCTGCAGCTTCTCCGCAAAGGCCTTAACCATCTGAGCCGCCTCTCCACCCGATGTCGCAACCTCCAGGCTCTTCACCCCTCCCGCTCCATCTGGGCCAGCCAATCTCTCTCCCGTCGCAAATCGTGATGGGTTTCTGGTTGTCGCCCCTCACCATCGCGTGAAACTCCTTGCAGTCGGCCTTCAGGTGGCCTCCGGTGACGCACCACCTCGCCGCTACTTTCTATGAGTCCTTCGTCATCTCGCGCATACCTCTCATAATGAGGACGCGGCACATCAAAGCGCTCACCCCCGTCTCAAAATCCATCGCCGCCTTCATCCAAGCCGCCTGATGAGCGGCCTGATCTCCCTCTCTGGGTCTTCAAGCGTTGATCTTTGGGATTCCTGCGCCTAAAAAATCAGACCTAACGAAAGTTATCGCGGTAAGCGAAGCAAAATCCCTTCGCGACTTTCCCGAGATTGCCCTATGGTCAATCTCGGGAGGAGGGGTTTCGCAAATCGGGGGGTTCTGTCGGGCACTACATAGATTGTATGCGATGTCGCTGGGCTTTGTTAAATGACCATGGGCCAACGTGGATAACTAGTTCAAACATAACAATGACTTACTAGTAAACCTCAAACTTCCGCATCATTCCCATATCCTCATGTTCGAGATTATGGCCATTAGCATTAATCTAGCTTCTATTTTTCTGTGTTCATTAACTAATAAAACATGATGAGGTGACCTACGCTTAGGTCTACGCCTTTTTAGGCGCTCTAAAGGCGGTGGTCACAATGACGGACGAACCTAAATTCAAGACTTCCTAGACAGCGCTAACGGAGTAGAGGTTCCTGCGTCATCTGAGCAGAAGCGCTTCTTGAGTTCATTGATCAATCTTCCGCCAAAGCGTATTCCTGGCCTCTCAATGTATTTGTAAGTCAAACATGAAAAGGCTGTGCAAAACATTAAGGTCGTCAATCCCGCTAAAAAATAACCTGATGTAGGGCTGTCAAAGATTCTATAGATTGATTCAAGATATGGTGAAATCAGTTTGATGACAGGAACATGCAACAAGTATAGAGAATAGCTCATGATGCCCATAAACCCAGTAATTTTATTGACCATCAGCCTGTTCATGTTGATTAAAAGCCCAAGAACAAGAAGCCCATGAAGGATTGCCCCGGCAAACATCTTGTCAACGCTTCCAATAGATAGGAGTCCACGTGCATATGAAAAATAAACTAGCGCCCATAAAAAGACCAAAAGATGGCCGACGAGATGCTTCTCTAAGACGGTAAAATATCCTCTTTGATAGATATTGTATACAAGAACACCTATTAAGAAACTTGGCAGGTTGTGAATGAAACTCATCCAGTAGAATTCTTCAGCGACCTTAATGTCTGGCATGCCAGCAAGAAGTATCTCATGCCATAAGCAAGAGATTATGATAGAGGCGATCAAAATGGCCGATACCAATAGGAAGCTCCTGGCCACCTTGATAACCAATGGAAATATAAGGTAAAAAATTAACTCAACGCCGAGTGTCCAGCTATTTGGCACGAATCCAGCAGAATCCCCAGGATAGAAATTCAGCATAAATGAGACGCTTTTAGCTATCTCGCCTGCGGAGTGCGTTTTATTATACCCAAGCCAATCAATAGCCAGGATTATTAAAATCCAGAAGTAGAAGAGGGGCGCCACCCTGAAATAACGGCGGATGTAATAGCTTGTCGTCGCAAGATCTTCTCCTGATCTTCTCACGCCCATGGACAGACAAAGTGTGAATGAACTGATAATGAAAAAT
>RFVA01000067.1 GCA_009922685.1 Gammaproteobacteria bacterium
GCCTTCGGCGCCCCAGCCGTCCCCGCTCGATCCTTGTAGCGACAACAAGGTCGCTTCACGTGACTCGTAGATGACTCTAGGGGTCTCCTGGAAACCTTGCACCTTACAGATGGTGAGCCGCAAGGTCCTGGCCCTTCTGGGGGCATGAAAATCATCCCTGTCTCGCCGCTACGCGGCTGACCTTTAATTTTCAGCCGACTTTTCTCATTTGTACTGTTTTTTGCTACTAAGTGTCCCATCCATGTCCCATGGACTGCTGCCTGCTGAAATGCCCTACAAGCCTTATTGGTTGAGGCCCGAAATCTAAGCCGCCCATCGATGCTGGCTTTCATTAACCGATGACAGTGACGGGGCCAATGCTCAAAAATCGCTCTTGATCCATCTTCAAAGACAGAGACCCCTGAGGGCGAGTATGCTGTGGGCCTCTTTTTAGTAGGCACCCCAAGCCCCATGGTCTTCATGCTGCGACAATCTCTGAGCCTCCTCTTTATTCTCCTCGTTTCAGGCCTTTCGGCGTGGGAGGCAGCTTCCGTATGGGAGGTCCATCACACCCCTGAAATCCTCTTTGTGATGGTGCTGGCCCTCTTCAGCGCCCTCCGCCCCACACGGGGCATTGGGTTCTTTCTAGTGATCCTTCCCATCTGGGGTGGGCATTACGCCTCAAAGCCTCAAATGGTTTTTTTCCTCCAATTGTTGGGGGCCTTAGTCAGCGGCCTTGGGTTTCGCTGGACCCTTCACCTCATAAAAAATCGCTCGACCCTAAGGCTCCCCCTTCAAAACCCCATCGCGCTCGCGATCACCCTCTTTGTGATCATCGGCTTATTAAGCCTCGTGAGCCTTCCCCTGGATGAAGCCATCACCCGCTGGGCCCAAATGGGCGATCAGCACGCGCTTCCGTTTCTTTCTATGAAAGAAGTCTGGGTGCTCTATCCCGCCTTAAAGGTCCTCCTCCAGTTCCAGTCCTTTTTTTTATTTCTCCTGATCATTAACTATCCAACGGTATGGAATCCCTCGATCACCGGCTGGCTGTTCGCGATCCTCGGAAGCGTCATCGCCACCCTCAGCGTCGGGCTTCTCGATTACTACGGCGCCATCAGCCTCCTCTCCCTCCGCCCCCTAGAAGATTGGGTCAATCCCAATAACATCCAGCAGCGGCTGCAATCCTTTTTTGGCCATTCGGCCTGGTGTGCCCAATACCTCACCATAGCGATCCCAAGCGTCCTCGTGCTTTTGACCATCGAGATGAATCGAAAAGTCCAGATCGCACTCATGCTCTTGATCCTCGTCATCGGGGAGTACGTCTTGGTGTTGACCTTTCAGCGCGGGGGATGGGTCTCCTATCCCCTGACCCTTCTGGTCATCTGGTTTTGTATCTATGTCCTAAAGCCCCACCAGGATCACCGCCCGATGTGGGTTCATGTGCGTGAATCAGCCAGAAAGATTGCGCTATCGGTTCCCCTAACGCTCCTCATCTCCCTGGCATTGATCACGGCCGTTACCGGCGAACTCCCGCACAAATATCTCGA
Source organism: Gammaproteobacteria bacterium (assembly GCA_009922685.1). Taxonomy (GTDB): domain Bacteria; phylum Pseudomonadota; class Gammaproteobacteria; order Methylococcales; family Methylococcaceae; genus UBA6136. The sequence continues at coordinate 1,527 of RFVA01000067.1, forward strand.
ACGCTTCAAGGCGATCACCAGTGTCGGTGAAAGAACGATGTATATTCCCGTGGCGCTTAAATTGGCTCTCCTTCACCCGATGCTAGGGGGTGGCAGCGACGCCTTCGCCTACCGCTATGTCACCGATTTTCTGATTCCAAGCGGCACCTACTTCAATGACCCTAAGCCACTGGCGCAGTTTTATAACAATGCCCACAACACCTACCTTCAGGTTTTAACCGGCCGCGGTCTAGGGGGGCTAATGAGCCTCTTGTTTCTCCTCCTCATCACCCCCCTCATGATGGTGAGGCACATCCAAAATGGCTTTGTCCTCAAGGGTCAGGGGTTAACCCAACAGCAGAAAATCCTCGCCATGGTGGCCTTCAGTTCCAGCATGGCCTACATCATCTACGGCGTGGTCGATGATTTTTTTTACATTCCGGCCCTGATGATTTTACTGTTCGTGGTTCTGGGATTCGCTGTTCGTGAGGTCCCACCGACCATCAAGATGTCCCGATCTGCCTTAAAGAACTCAGGCATTCTTTTGATGAGTCTTTTTATCGTTCATCTTGGGTGGGAGTTTGGCTTTCCAGGCCAAACCCGAAAGATCACGACGACGTCTCACTTTGAGGGGTGCTACCCCCCAGAAATGACGCCACCGCCTCATTCTGAAATCATCACCTGGTGTTCTGATCGCTTCGATCTTGAACTCCCCATTCAAACCATCAAGGGCCAACCTTTCGCCTTTGCCCGCGTCCATCCGGTCTCCAAAAGTGGCGCTCAGACCAAGGTCCACATCCAGGGAATGGCCGAAGGCATGCCCCTAGAGGAGGTTGAATTACCCGCCGATCAAGAGGCCTGGCTGGTCTATAGCCTTGACCCATCAAAAGCTAAAAATCCCACCATCAACCTCCATCTTGAAACCGACAACGGCATGATTCCCCTAAGGGACGTTCGGCAGATGTCTTTAGATCGAAGGCGCCTAGGGTTAATGGTCTTTAAAGACCCCAAAAGCCCTCTAGAACCTATCGATAGGGAAGCCTCTTGCGATCAAGGTGAAGTATTAGATGATTCTTGGGAGGGACAATGGTGCTCAAAAGGCGGGCGATTGAATCTCTCCACCCAAATCTTAAAGGATGCTGATTTGGCCATTCGATTGGGGGATGAAACCGCAACAAAAGAGAATCCCATTTGGGTCTTTATCCACACCGGGGAAGAATCCCTGATGGCGGCTATCTCCGATAAGACGTGGCATAGCCTCTCATCCCTAGGACTTAAAGGCCCGCCCACGAACCTTCAGATTGAGGTCAGTCGTAAGGGGCTTGGTGATCCAAGGTCCAAAGGAAAAGAAACGCGAATCACCGCCTTTGCGTTGGGTATCCCCAAAAAAGGCAGGGATGGATCGTTTCATAACGCTCCTTAGGGTGGTTTGATCCAAAAGGCCTCGGTTTAACGCTAAAATAGAGGCCATGATCCACTAAGACCGAAATTGGCCGCCTTACAATTAAGGAACTCCCCGGCACACCGCTGATGAAACCCCGCATAGCGCCTTTTATTCATGGCCTTGTGGCCCCTATTCTGCCCACACCCCATCACTTATGACTCAACCATCCGCTGTAATCACTGGCATCACTGGACAAGATGGCGCCTATCTTACGGAGCTCCTTTTAAAGAAGGGCTATAGCGTCTATGGGACTTACCGGCGCTCAAGCTCCGTTAACTTTTGGCGACTCGATGAATTGGGATGTACCGCCCACCCAAATCTTCACCTCGTCGAATATGACCTCACGGATCTTTCTTCGAGCATAAGGCTTTTAGAAAAAGCAAAGCCCTCCGAAGTCTATAATCTCGCGGCGCAAAGCTTCGTGGGTGTCTCCTTTGATCAGCCCATCACGACCCAAGAAATCACCGGTGTTGGGGCTTTGAACCTCCTTGAAGCGATTCGCATCGTGAACCCCAAGATTCGCTTTTATCAGGCCTCAACCTCTGAGATGTTTGGTAAAGTCCAAGCGGTCCCACAACAGGAAGACACTCCCTTTTACCCCCGAAGCCCTTATGGCGTAGCCAAGCTCTATGCCCATTGGATGACCATCAATTACCGTGAGTCCTACGATATATTTGGATCATCGGGGATTCTTTTTAACCATGAATCGCCTCTAAGGGGACGCGAGTTCGTCACCCGTAAAATCACCGACACCGTGGCAAAAATTGCCCTTGGTCAAGCGTCTCTCCTCGAGCTTGGTAACATTGATGCCAAAAGAGACTGGGGTTATGCCAAAGAATACGTCGAAGGCATGTGGCTCATGCTGCAAGCGGATACCGCGGATACCTTTGTTCTTGCCACCAACCGAACCGAGACGGTCAGAGACTTTGTCCAAATGACGTTCAAGACGGTCGGTATTGATCTTGAGTTTCAAGGGCAAGAAGAGAACGAAAAGGCCATGGTGGCCGCCATCAACCCCGCTCTACTCAATAAGGATTCGAACCTTAAAGTGGGACAGACCGTGATGAAGGTCAACCCCAAATTCTATCGCCCAGCCGAAGTGGAGCTCCTGATTGGGAATCCATCAAAAGCTAAAGACATCTTGGGTTGGAGCCCGAAAACCACGCTTGAAGACCTTTGTCAGATGATGGTTCAGGCGGACCTTGAAAGAAATCAGGTCGGATTTTCTTTTTAAGGCTTTGAATACCTTCAAAGTGAGGCATGACATGAACCCATCGCCTCAAGTGAATCCAACCAATCGTATGATGTTCATTGTCTGATCTATCCGCAACCATCAGGATTGAAACCGCTTGAAAATCCTTCTTACCGGCGCCTTAGGCTTCACCGGCCAACATTTGATCCAAGCCGCGGTTAAGGCCGGCCATGAGGTTGTCGCCTGCGAATCGGATCTTTGTGATCCAGCGGCCTTAAGGAAGGAAATCTCAACACTTGATTTCACTCATGTCGTCCATTTAGCCGCCATCAGTTTTGTGGGACATGCTGATGAGCGCGCTTTCTATGATGTCAACCTCTTTGGCACCCTGAATTTTTTGGATGCGCTCACCAAAGCGTCGATCAATCCCTCAAAGGTTCTCATCGCGAGTAGCGCCAATGTCTACGGTAACACCCCTCTTTCACCGATTGATGAAAAAAGGATGCCAGAACCCGTTAATCACTACGCGACCAGCAAATTAGCCATGGAGCACATGGCCAAAACTTTTGCTGATCGACTCCCCATCGTCATGGCAAGACCCTTCAATAGCACGGGTCCCGGGCAAGCGGCGTCTTTTGTGATCCCTAAGCTCGTCCGCCATTATCAGGATCGAGCGCCAGCCATCGAGCTTGGCAATCTGATCGTGGAGCGCGAATTTAACGACATTCGGATGGTTTGTGAGGCCTATCTTCGGCTCCTTGAAAAGGGCGTAGAAAAGGAGACCTATAACGTTTGCACGGGGCATCCCCATACCCTTCAATCGGTGATTGATCACTTGAGCGAGATGACCGGCCATCACCCCGCCATTGAAGTCAATCCCCAATTTGTAAGACAAAACGAAGTCAAAAGATTGTGCGGAGATCCCACAAAGCTTCTTCATACCGTGGGCATCTTACCGTCCTACAGTCTTGCTGAAACTCTTGGCTGGATGCTCTCCTCCTGACACCTCGAGAAGGGAAAATCCCCCGGCTTGAGATCTTAAGGAAACCCATGTCCTCTTTAAAAGTCATTCTAGCGACCGATGCGATTCGCCGCCCTCTCACCGGAATCGGGCGTTACGCCTATGAGCTTGCAAAAGGCCTTCAGAATCATCCTGATGTCGCAGATCTTAAATTGCTCCACCGGATTCGCTGGTGCTCACACCCCGATGACCTCATGGGCGTCTTGACCCCACCGAGCGCTGCAACGCTTCATCGGCCAAACCACCCCCTCATCCAGACCCTCGGAAGAACCTTAGCTCCCCCTATCAAATGGCTGCGCTGCCTGCCCTTCAAAGATTACCTCTATCATTCCCCAAACTATGCCTTACCTCTAGTGCCAGGGCGCTGTGTCAGCACTATTCATGATCTTTCAGTGATCCGTCACCCAGAATTTCATCCCAAAGAGCGGGTGGATCATATGAACCGGCTTTTTCCGAGCATTCTTCGCCGAGGCGATTTATTTCTGACCGATTCAGATTTCTCTCGAACCGAAATCATCGATTATTTTAAGATTGAACCTGATCGGGTGGTCGCTATTCCATTGGGCGTTGATGCCAGCTTTCAGCCACAAGCCCAAGCTCAGCTAGAACCGGTCCTCGCTACTTATGGGTTAAGGCCTCAAGGCTATAGCCTTTCGGTTGGGACCATTGAGCCTCGAAAGAATCTCGAACGATTGATTGAGGCGTATCAATCACTGCCAAAAACGTTGCGGAACGATATTCCCCTGGTCTTAGTGGGTTTTGAAGGGTGGAACAGTGAAGCCATCCATCAAAAGATTCGGGAAGGACAGAAGGAGGGCTGGCTAGTTTATCTTTCCTATGTCCCTGAAGAAGATCTCCCCGCGATTTACGCAGGCGCCAAAGTGTTTGCCTGCGCTTCCCTTTATGAGGGCTTTGGTCTCCCGGTCCTTGAAGCCATGGCCTCTGGGGTTCCCGTCATCACCTCAAAGGCCGCCTCACTCAAAGAGGTCGCTGGAGATTCCGCCCGGTTCATTGATCCTTATGACCTTGAGTCCATTAGGTCCAACATTCATGCCCTTCTTGAACAGGGCGATGAGCAGAAAGCGCTGCGACAAAAAGGACTCCAGCGTGCCGCGCAATTTACTTGGGCGAACACCGTCCATGAGACCATCAGCGCCTATCAGCGGCTGGTTTAAGGTTCTGAAATGACCGTTTCCTCTAGGGCATGGAATATCAAACTCCACGGGTCAATGGTATCGTCACTCCCAAAAGCCGATGGCCCTCCTTGTTAAAGACCCCAAATACAGCCCATGCGCCTCCGTCATTCATGAACATTGCTTTTGACGAACGCTGGATCGGATTACACGGGATTGGCCGTTTCGCTCGGGAGATGGGCGCGCGATGTCCTTTTTCAGCCTTGAAGATGACAGGGAAACCCCTCGATCTTTTCGACCCCTTGAGACTTCAGCAGCGCCTGAAGGAGCAAAAACCCGATCATTTTTTTTCCCCGGGTTTCAACGCACCTTTTGGTACCCCCTGTTCATTTTCCTTGACGATCCACGATCTGATTCACCTCTCGATCAAGGAAGAAGGCAGTGCGCTCAAAAAAGCCTATTACGCACATCATCTTCGCCCCGCCGCCTTGAGGGCCGCGTGCGTTTTTACAGGCTCTTCCTTTTCAAAGGCCCGAATCGCGGAATGGTCAGGGCTTAAAGAGGATCAGATTGTGATCACGGGCTACGGGGTGGATGAGGCCTTTTCAGAAAAAGGCCCCTCCTACCCCCATCGAAGACCCTATCTTCTTTATGTGGGCAATCAAAAACCCCACAAGAACGTGGATGGCCTGATTCGTGCCTTTTTGGATGCAGGGCTTAAAGAAGACTTTGATCTTCTTCTCTCAGGGGCGTGTTCGCCCTCGACCCAATCGATGCTTCAAGCCTTCGATCTTGAGCAAGAGGTCATAGCGCTCGGCGCCATTGCCGAGGAGATGCTTCCAGGCGTATACCGAGGTGCGAGCGCTTTGATCATGCCGTCACTTTATGAGGGCTTTGGCCTCCCGGTGATTGAAGCGATGGCTTCAGGAACGCCCGTTATCTCCAGCAATCGGACGGCACTTCCCGAGGTTGGCGGTGAGGCGGCCCTATATTTTGACCCTTTGGATCATCAAGAAGCCGTCGAAGCCCTCAAAGCGGTGTATGACAGCGCATTAATGGACCGCATGAGAGCCCTTGGCATCGATCGGGCCCGCGATTTTGACTGGAACCTCACCGCTCAAAGGATTACATCGGCCATCGCCCTCAGCGGCTAGCGGAAGGTCCTTTTTCACCCCTCAAAGGCAGATCCCCCATGAAAGTTGCGATCATCACCGAATGGCTTAAAAGCTATGCAGGGTCCGAACGAGTTCTCGAACAAATGCTGCTCGCGTTTCCTGAGGCGGATCTTTTTGCGGTGGTTGACTTTCTCCCGGCAAATGAGCGGGCGTTTCTTGGCGGCAAAACGCCCAAGGTTTCTTTCATTCAACAGCTCCCCTTCGCAGCATCCCATTTTCGGCACTACCTTCCTTTGATGCCCCTGGCGGTCGAGCAATTTGATCTTTCCACTTATGATCTGATCCTTTCAAGCAGCCATGCGGTGGCCAAGGGCGTCATCGTAGGACCTGATCAGCTCCATATCAGCTATGTCCACTCCCCCATGCGTTATGCTTGGGATCTTCAGCATCAATACCTGAAGGAATCAGGGCTTCATCGAACGTGGCGGGGCATCCTGGTCCGAGGGCTTCTCCATTATTTAAGACTATGGGATACCCGGACAGCGCTGGGTGTCGATCACTTCATCACGAATTCTCATTTCATCGGACGCCGCGTCAAACGCGTCTACGGCCGTGAATCAGAAGTGATCTATCCCCCGGTGGATATTGAAGCGTTCCCTCTTCAAGTGGAAAAGGCTTCGCACTATGTCACGGCCTCAAGAATGGTGCCTTACAAACGATTGGATGTGATCGTTGAGGCCTTCAATGCCTTGCCCGAAAAACGTCTGATCGTGATTGGTGATGGCCCCGACTTTAAGAAAATCAAAGCGATGGCGGGGCCTAATATTGAACTCCTTGGATATCAGACGAAAGAGAGCCTAAGGGATCACCTCAAGAGCGCTAGGGCCTTCGTTTTTGCCGCCGAAGAAGATTTTGGCATCCTCCCCGTCGAGGCGATGGCTACTGGAACACCGGTGATTGCCTTTGGTAAAGGCGGCGCCCTTGAAACGGTCATTGAACCCGGCGGGACAGAACCTCCTACAGGACTCTTTTTTGATGAACAGTCTCCATATGCCCTCATCGAGGCGATTCATCGCTTTGAATCTCAGCTAGAGGTCTTTGAGCCAGAAGCCATCAGACGCCATACCGAAAAATTTTCCATCCCTCGGTTTCAAAAGGAATGGACGGCTTTTATCTCAAGCGCCGTTTCCGAATGGAAGGCCCGACGAACCATCAAATCCCTTGGGAAGCGGGTTCCTGATCGCGCCATAGCGATTGACAACGAGAAACGTCCCAAGGGAAGGACGACCAAATGAGGCGGCTTGGTGCGGATTCAATGGTAAACTTAAGACTTAAAAGAAGCGTTAAATCGCAGGTTTGGAATGTTTCAACCCGAAAGGTTGTTTCTATTTCATCACGGCAGCTTGGGGGATAGAATCGCATGAAAGAGGTTGATTACAATCACTATATTAAGGCGTTTAGCCGCCTCTTTGAGGTCTATGACGCCGCCTCTCCTTACCTCGATGTGAGCGAGGACTTCAAATACTTTATTAACCGGAAGCGATCATGGCTTGAGCGCTTGAAGTCCCCTGAATTTCCCGTAGCCTTCCTTGGCGCCTTTTCAGCCGGAAAAAGCACCATCATTAATGCCGTTCTTGGGGCGGACATCCTGCCTCAGGCGACTAAATCCCTGACCGCTATCCCGACCCTCATTAGAAAGGGGCGCGCCAATAAAGCCATCATCTCCTACCTCACAGAGGCCGAGCGATCTGAACTCAAGGCGCTTTATCTTGAAGAGCTCTCAAAAGAGCTTCGAACCAATCCAGAAACCTATAAAAGCCTTGGAAATAGTGACGTCCTTGCCCGCCTGAGTAGCGATATCGAGCGGCAACGGACGCAGTATGGAAGCTTCAACAAACAAAAATTCTTTGATGAACTCAAAGCGCTGATTGAGGGCTGGGACCACTTAAGTGGTGCGACCAAAGAAATCACCCTTGATGAACTGCCTCATTACGTGACGGAAGACTACGCCGATGTCCTCTTCGTCAACCAAGCGGAAATTTATCTGACTGACGTCAGCATTCCAGAGAATGTGGTGCTGGTTGATCTCCCTGGTCTGGGTGTAGTGAACCCTAGACACCGAAAGGTCACTAAATCCTATGTGGAGAATGATGCCAAGGCCTTTGTCATCGCGATGAAAGTCTTTCACCTTCTAGAAGGTGAAGAAATTGAGCTCCTGGCCGAGATCCATAGCCAAAGAAAACGGGTCTTGCAACGTGCCTTCTGGGTCATCAACCAGTGGGATGTCTTGAGCGCCAAGCAGAAAAAAGAAGAAATTCAGAACTTTGAACAAAAGATCGAGCACTACGGCTTCCAGATCACTAAGGACCGTGTCTTCAAGGTCTCTGCCCTCAATTATCTGCTTTTAAAGCTGATTCAAGAAGGTCGTCTCGATATGAGCCGGGGGGTTCGCGATCACGTCGATGCCCTCACCAAGGCCATCGGCCGCATTCCAGATCGGAATGAGGCGGCTCAACACATGAAGAGCCTCGAAGAAACCAAAAGCTTTGGGGCCTTTAGAACCAGTCTTTTTGAGTATCTTGCCTATACCGCCAAGGCCGAATTCTTGGAGGAGGCCCGCGGTGAATACCTCGATCTCGCCAAGCGCCTGAGGGAGTGGCTGGAGCCTCTTTATAGGAATTACCAAGCGGTCGATGATGATGGCCTTAAGAGCACCTTTATCGCGGGCCAGCTGTCCCGCCGCCAAGATGAAGCCCTTCGCCATCTCAAGAGTACGGTGGAAGATCACATTAAGATGCTTCGGACCGAACTCCTCCCAGAATTTATCTTCTGGCGGGAAGAAGACCAGAACCATCTTCGCGATCAGGTCACGACCGCCATTGACACCCTCGATCGAAAAGCACTCAAGAATGAGCTCCTTAAAGGCTTAGACCTTAACAGCGTCGTCAGCCGACTGCCCCACAAAATTGAAGACCACCTCAATATTCAGAAAACCTTCAGAAGCCAACTACAAAGGCTATTGGATGAACAGATGGTTCGCCGCCACCTTGCCCAACTCCTCAAGGACATTAGCGCCAGCAAAGTGCTTCCAGAATCTGTCCTGAAAGAGCTTGAGGACCGCCTGAATGGCCGTGACATGCTAAACCGTCTCAAGGGCATGTGTGATGTCTTCTTGTTTGAATATGGCGATGTCATTAACCAGTTCGGCCGAACGGTGATGGAACAAGAAGCCCTCCACGAAGCCATCAGCACTGAAAGCATTATGAAGGCCGTTCAAGGGCATCAAGAAGATGCCCTAAAGCTCGCCCGTAGCATGAATCTTCTGGGCCCAAAAGACACCATCGCGCAGATGCGAGAACTGGGTCTTGACGCCCTAAGCCGCATCCACAGTGCGGTCACAGGCGCACCGCCGCCACTTGATAACCCAAACGCCAAAGGAGATGCCATTGATCGCGCGCTCGATTACTACAAGGTAGGCATCCTCGACTATGCGCGCAAACAGCAGCACCAGATCAATATGTTTGCGCGCCGTGGGATTAAAAATTATTTTGAGGAACTCGAACAGGAGCTTTTGGCCTATTTCGATGCGATTAAGGGCGATATTGCCCAAATGATCATGCGCCAGCTCACCGACGATATCGACGCGGAGCTCAACCAAGAGCTTCAAAAGCAGCGGATTATCAAGGAGACCTATCAATTCATGACCCATGAGGTCGGTCAGGATCTT
>RFVA01000068.1 GCA_009922685.1 Gammaproteobacteria bacterium
CGTTTCGCTTTGATAATCCCAACGTCACGGCCAACTGTGGGTGTGGCGAAAGTTTTGCCGTTTCATCAACGCCTTGATGATGACTATTGGTCGGCTTTTCCTGTAGAATCCTCAGGTTAACCCCCGCCCTCAGTGGGCGGTTTTCTTTGGCCGGCAGTTTTTGATGCGGCCAGAATACAGCCCATCAGGAGTTCTCATGGCCATTGAACGTACCATTTCCATTATCAAGCCGGATGCCGTTGCCAAGAATGTCATCGGCGAAATCTACAGCCGTTTTGAAAAGGCCGGTCTTCGCATCGTGGCCGCTAAGATGACGCACCTCAGCCTGGAGCAAGCCGAGGGCTTCTACGCGGTTCATCGGGAACGCCCCTTCTTCAACGACCTGGTGAGCTTTATGATTTCAGGTCCAGTGATGATCCAGGTCCTCGAAGGCGAGGGTGCGATCAGCAAGCATCGTGATGTGATGGGTGCCACCAATCCGAAGGACGCGGCTCCTGGGACCATTCGCGCCGATTTTGCCGACAGCATTGACGAAAATGCCGTCCATGGCTCTGACAGCGCTGAAACGGCCGCACAGGAAATCGCGTTTTTCTTTCAGCCGAATGAACTCTGCGCCAGAACCCGTTAATTCCGGGGGTAAGGTCAATCTCCTAGGGCTTGACCTCAAGGCCCTAGAGGCCTTCTGTGTCGAGCGCTCGGAAAAGCCGTTTCGAGCCGCTCAGCTGCTGCAGTGGATTTATCAGCGCGGAGTTGATGACTTCGCTCAGATGTCCAATCTCAGTAAAGCGTTGAGGGCTACCCTTGAGGCGGACTGCGAGATTGCCCCGCCGGTTATTGTCCATGAGCAGCGATCACGGGATGGGACCTGCAAGTGGGTGATGAAGACCGATGCCGAGAATCAGGTTGAAACGGTATTCATTCCAGAGGAGAGTCGCGGCACCCTCTGTATCTCCTCCCAGGTGGGCTGCGCCCTTGAATGTACTTTCTGTTCAACCGCTCGGCAGGGCTTCAATCGAAATCTGACGGCGGCCGAAATTATTGGTCAGCTTTGGGTGGCCCAGCGTGAACTTGGGGTGGGTGCGGTCACCAACGTGGTGCTCATGGGCATGGGTGAGCCGTTGCTCAATTTCAATAATGTGGTCTCGGCGATCAATCTGATGCTGGATGATCATGCCTATGGCCTTTCAAAGCGCAGGGTGACCCTCAGCACTTCGGGTGTCGTTCCCGCCCTCGAGCGGCTGGCGGACGTCGTTGACGTGAGCCTCGCGGTGTCCTTGCATGCACCGACCGATGCGCTTCGGGATGAGCTGGTTCCGATCAACCGGAAATACCCCATTCAGCAGCTGCTGGCCGCCTGTAGGGGCTATATTGGCCAGGACCCCCGCCGTAAAGTCACTATCGAGTATGTGATGCTCGATGGCATCAATGATTCTCCTCTGCATGCCCGTCAGTTGGTCCGCGTGTTAAGCCAGCTCCGCTCCAAGGTGAATCTGATCCCGTTTAATCCTTTCCCAGGATCTGATTATCGTTGTTCTGGGCGCGAGACCATTCAACGGTTCAGCGATATCCTCCAGGCCGCTGGCTTGGTGACCACCATCCGCAAGACTCGGGGTGATGATATTGATGCGGCCTGTGGCCAGTTGGTAGGTCAGGTCACGGATAAGACCCGGAGAACCATTCGGTTAAGCGCCGGATAATCCAACAAGCCCTGATAGGGGCCTTTTTGCTGAAGATCGACGAATCATCTATATGAGCGAAAAAATTCAGGCGATCCGGGGGATGCACGATATCCTGCCGACGCAAACACCTCGCTGGCAGTATGTTGAGAACCTTTTGAGACGGGTCATGGGCGCTTACGGCTACCAGGAGATTCGGCTGCCCATCGTCGAAAAGACCGATCTTTTCAAGCGATCTATTGGTGAAGTGACCGATATTGTCGAGAAGGAAATGTATACCTTTGAGGATCGCAATGGCGATTCTCTGACCCTCCGGCCTGAAGGCACAGCAGGCTGTCTTAGGGCCTGCCTTGAGCATGGGCTCCTTTACCACCAGACTCAACGGCTTTGGTACATGGGCCAAATGTTCAGGCACGAGCGCCCGCAGAAGGGCCGCTATCGGCAGTTTCATCAGTTAGGTGTCGAAGCTTATGGGATGGTCGGCCCTGATATTGATGCGGAGCTGATTTTATTGTCTTACCGATTATGGCGCGACTTAGGGATTGATCATCAGCTTCGCCTCGAGATCAACTCCCTCGGAACCAGCGAGGAGCGGTCTCGCTACCGGGAGCGCTTGGTGGTCTACTTCAGGCAGCATCTGGAGGTTCTCGATGAGGAGTCCCTTCGCCGTCTTGAGACAAATCCTTTAAGGATTCTCGACAGCAAAAATCCCGATCTTCGCGCTATCATTGCAGGGGCTCCAAGTCTGATTGAGGAGCTTCAAGAAGAATCTCGAGCGCATTTTGAGGGATTGTTGAGCCGGCTTGATCGTCTGGGTTTGCCCTATGTCGTCAATCCTCGGCTCGTTCGAGGCTTAGATTACTATTCGAGGACCGTTTTTGAGTGGGTTACCGATGCCTTGGGTGCCCAGGGCACCGTCTGTGCCGGGGGGCGTTATGACGGCCTGGTGGAGCAATTGGGGGGCAAGGAATCCACGGCGGTTGGATTTGCCCTCGGTATGGAGCGTCTTATTGAGCTTTTATCGAATCCAGAGGCCCTGGATGCGGCCGCCGATCCAGATGTTTATCTGATCGCCGTTGGCGATCAGGCCGAGGCTTTGGCCTTGATGTTGGCCGAGCGCTTGAGGGACGAACTCCCCACCTTAAGACTCCAGATGAACTGTGGTGGGGGGAGCTTCAAGAGCCAGTTTAAACGGGCCGATAAGTCAGGCGCCCGTTGGGCGCTGATTCTGGGTGAAACCGAAATCCTTGAAGGCACGATCGGCGTAAAATCTCTGAGAGGTGAATCGGAGCAGGCTGTTTTGGCGGTCGGCGACGTCTCTTCCCACTTAACTAGCCTGCTACAACGATGAGGATTGCATGGAAACGTATTTGACCGAGGAAGAACGGGTTGAGGCCCTCCAGCGATGGTGGAAGGACAATAAATCATCCATCAAGCACCTATGCTGAATATGCCCGTTTGATCCTCGCAAAGCTTAAGGTGGATGCGGGTGATCTTGAGGGCGCGCGCATGGCCCTTGATGAAGAATTGGCCAAAGGGAAAGATGATGTCCTCAAGAGCTTGGCCCGGTTACGGCTTGGGCGAGTGCTCCTGGCCAAGGGGGATATCGAGGCGGGGTTGAAGTCTTTAAGCGGGGTCACCGAAAAAACGGCCGGCAGCTTCCTGGGGCTTTATGAAGAACTCCGTGGTGATCTGCTCATCGCCGGCAAGCGTCCTTCAGAAGCGCGTGCGGCTTATATGAAGGCAAAAGAAGGGGGTAATCCCTCGCCCCTCCTGGAGCTGAAGATCAACGATCTCCCTGCCGGGGCCTGATGCGCGCATTGCTCCTTCTTCTGTTGGGTGTTCTCTTCCTCACAGGGTGCACTCAGTTCAGTGCCGTTAAAGAGCTCGCCACCTCGGTGGAAGGACTGATTTCAGGGACCGATAACGCCGAGCCTCCGAAGGAGCTGGAACCTCTGGAGCCGACGGTGGCGATGAACATTCTCTGGAAAACATCGGTCGGCAAGGGCTATGACGGTCGGGTCGTCAATCTGGTGCCAGCAGTGACGTCGTCGGCCGTTTATGTGGCGGATCGTCGGGGTCTTCTGGAGGCTCACGCCCGCCAGGATGGGGAACGCTTGTGGAGTCATGAAACGGCGCTTGAGATTTCGGCGGGCCCCGTGGTGGCGGGGGATAAGCTTCTCATGGGCACGAGCAATGCAGAGATTATCGCCGTCAGCATCGTCGATGGAGCGCTTCTTTGGAAAGCCACCCTGACCAGCGAAATGTTGGCCTTGCCCCGGGTGGCTCATAATGTGGTCGTGGTCCGCACCAGTGACGGCCGGTTGGTGGGTCTTGACCTCCAGCATGGCGGGTTGAAGTGGTCCCACGAACGGAGTATTCCCCCCCTATCCGTTCGAAGTCAGGGATCACCGACGATCGTTGGTGATCTGGTGCTGGATGGATTTGGTGGTGGCAAGCTGATTGCGCTGTCGCTCCAAGATGGCCGGTTGGTTTGGGAAACGACGGCGGCAACGGGCCGAGGGCGCTCTGAGGTTGAGCGCCTTGTTGAGCTTGATGCGGATCCTTTGGTGGAGGATGAAACGGTCTATATCACGGGTTTCCAGGCAGGCATCACAGCGGTCAATATCCCGGATGGCGAGATTCTTTGGCACCAAAATGGCGCCTATTCCAGTCATGGCATGGCCCCAGGCCGCCACGCATTCTTTATCAGTGACACCAACAGCGATGTGGCCCGATTTGACAGCGCGAACGGCGTTGAGAAATGGAAACAGACGGCGTTACACCAGCGCCGATTGACGGTGCCCGCCACCGTTCGAAATTATGTGGTGGTGGGTGATTTTGAAGGCTATCTCCACGCGCTGTCGGCGGACGATGGGCGCCTTGTCGGTCGTCTGGAGATAGATAATGAGCCGATTCTCGCGCCCCCCGTCTTCCATGAGGAGACCCTTTTTGTTTACTCCTCCAGCGGCGTGCTGGCGGCCATTGGAATCAACTAGATCATGCTGCCAGTTGTGGCCTTGGTCGGCCGCCCGAACGTCGGGAAGTCGACCCTTTTCAATTATCTGACGCGAACGCGTGATGCGCTGGTGGCGGATTATCCAGGGTTGACCCGTGATCGTCAGTATGGCCGGGTCAAGCGAGGCCAGCGCGATTATTTTGTGGTCGATACCGGTGGCATTGTCGAGACGGATGCCGGTATTGATGAGCAAGCGATGCGCCAGGTTCAGATCGCACTCAAAGAAGCCGATGTGATTCTCTTTCTGGTCGATGCCCGGGACGGCTTGAATGTGGGCGATGAGGTCATTGCTGAGCGCCTTAGAAGGACCGGCAAACCGGTGATTCTCACGGCGAACAAGATCGATCAGGCCAGCCTCATCCTAGCGACCGCCGATTTCCATGCCCTCGCACTGGGTGAGCCGCAGCCTATTTCTGCCTCTCATGCACAAGGCATTGAATCCCTTTTGGATCTCCTCGAGAGCCGCCTTCCAAGCATTGAAGAGCTCCCTCAAGAAGAAGAGGGTGGCATCAGGATTGCGATTGTTGGGCGTCCCAATGTGGGGAAGTCCACCTTGGTCAATCGTCTCCTTGGTGAGGAGCGGGTGGTCGTCTTTGATGCGCCAGGGACCACCAGGGACAGTGTTGAAATTCCTTTTGAACGCCATGGTCAGCGTTACACGTTGATTGACACAGCGGGGATTCGGCGCCGGGGCAAGATTGCTGAAACGGTCGAGAAGTTTAGTGTCATCAAGGCCATGCAGGCTATTGAAAAGGCGCATGTGGTGATTTACCTCCTGGATGCTCGGGAAGGCGTCACCGATCAGGACACGAATCTTCTTGGGATGGTGCTTGAAATCGGTCGCGGGCTGATTGTGGGGTTCAATAAGTGGGACGGGATGACGCAGGATCAGCGTGATGAAACCAGGCGTCGCCTCGATCTCAAGCTCGAATTTGTCGATTTTGCCGAGAAGTATTTCATCTCCGCCCTCCATGGGACCGGGGTGGGTCATCTCTTTGATGCAGTCAAAGAGGTCTTTGGGGCGACCATGACCGACATGGGAACGTCCCATCTGACGCGGTTGCTGCAGACCGCGGTCAATGCGCACCAGCCTCCCCTGGTGAGAGGTCGCCGGATCAAGTTGAAGTACGCCCATCAGGGCGGCACTAATCCACCGACGGTCGTCATCCATGGCAATCAGGTTCAGGAGATTCCTGGGAGCTACAAACGCTACCTGATTAATTATTTCAGGAACGCCATGGCCATCACGGGGACACCCATTAAGCTGGAATTCAAGGCCAGCGAGAACCCCTTCAAGGGCAAGCGGAATGTGCTGACCGAACGCCAGATCAAGAAGCGTCGACGGATGATCCGTCACGTCAAATAAGAGTGACGCGCCTCGTTCTGAGGCGCATCACTCCGCCCTTCCCCTAGGGAGGGGTGAGCGGAAGGCTTTCGCCGTCCCCGGCCATCACCGGGTCTTTGGGGGGGGAGGTGCCGTGGACGGTCACCGGAACACCCAGCGATGCCCAGTGGTAAAGCCAGCCTGCATCTTCATTGACGCCCTTCCGGCTGTTTTTCTTCTGGGTCGCGAGATTGACGCAGCCATGACTCGCGGGGTGTCCAAAGTTGTTGTGCCAGAAGGCCCCGTGAAAGGCATAGCCTTCATGAAAATATTGCGCGTACGGCACATCCTTGACTTCGTAATACCCTTTTTCACCGGGCTTGAGTCCGGTGCTTTTCATGGTTTTTGTGGGAAAACGGGCGTAGATGTAAAAGGAGCCTGTGACCGTCGGGGTTTTCTGTTTTCCGGTGGACGCCTTCATGGTTTTGATGAGGTCGCCGTTTTCATAGATTTCAACGCGCTGACGGTCCAGGTAGACCTCAATCCGGCGATCCGGCCCGGTGCTGAATGAGGCTTCGATCGGTTGCGCTAGAACGCCGCCTTGGACGCTACGCGCGGCCTTGGGATCGACACGTACCTTGATCGTCGTGTGGGCGGGCCAGAAGGGTTCCGGTCGGAATTGAAGGTGTTGTTTGCCGAACCACACCCACTTTCCGCTGAGGGCCTGACCCTGTTCGGTGGTGACCTTGATAGACTCCCCGACCTTCTCTCGGGCTTCCAGAGGTTCGCTAAAGTCGATCTGGATGGGCATCGCAATCCCAAGGTTCTTTTGGCTGTTCATTGGGATGCTGGCGCCAAGGGCTGGCGCGGTGGTCACCTCGAGAGTAAAGGGCGGCAGGGCGATGCCATTCATCGTTTCCCAATCGAGGCCGACGGTAAACGTTTGCCCCTGGGTGACCTCTTCTGATTTGCTCAAAAGCGAAAAGTGTCGGCGGCTTTCATCGCTTTTGGTTTGTAGATCAAAGGGGCCTTTAGCCGTGATTCTCCCAACGGGTTCTGAGAAGTCCAGTGTGAGGCTCCCACCAGGAGCGAGCGCCTGCCTTAGAGGGCTCTCAATCGCTGGAATGCGAGCGGTTTCAAAGTCCACCTCTTGATGCGTTTTCTGGCCCAGCCAGGGGCGTTCAGCCTCTACGGAAAGGCGGTAACGCTTACCAAAATCAAGCGGGGTTTTGGTTTCAAAGCTTGATACTTTCAGAGCCTCAGCGACCACTGGGCCGTCGATTTCACGGATTTCAATCTGAGAGAGGATGGTTCCAAAGCCGATGCCTTCAATCACCAGACGTTCTTGGGGATCCATGGCATGGCGGGTTTCCTCGCTCTTTAGGGGTTGTGGGAGCTGAATGCCAAAGGGCAACGAGACGCGTCCTAGCCAGAATCCGGCGACGCTGAGGACGGTCAGGCCCATCAGGATCCAGTGACGGGGTTTAAGGCCCCATCCCTTGGACGTGGCTAGATCATTGGGCGGTGGGGCCTTTGGGTCACTCATCGAGGATCTCGCGGGAAGCGTGAGGGTCTATCGGCCACAGAATAAAGTCGTGTCTTCAAGGGGGTATGCGTCATCTCTTGGGTGATGGTCTTCGGCGAAAGCAACCAAAGACGTTGTTTTAAGCACAATTGTACCCTGTCTTGTCTTTAGGGAAATCCCCCTTAAATTCCCCGCTCACAGGGATTTATCGCACTTTTTTATGAGGTACCTGCATATTGAGACTTGACGACTTCGTGTTTTAGAAAGAAAATGCTGAGTTCGATTTCCCTAAATGACAAGAGGTTCGTGTCTTGGCCAATATCGCTTCAGCAAAAAAACGTGCGCTTCAGTCTGAAAAGCACCGCGCTCACAATGCCGCCATGCGCAGCCGTTTGCGCACCTTCATCAAGAAAGTCATCCTGGCGGTCGAGGCCGGTAATCTCGAGGAAGCACAGGCTGCGTTTCGCGCTGCTGTCCCGATCATTGACTCTTCGGTCAACAAGGGCTTGATCCACAAGAATAAGGCGGCGCGCAGCAAAAGCCGTCTCAATGCACGGGTTAAGGCGCTGGCGCTAAAGGCAGCCTGATTCGAGCGCCTCAGGGTGACGCCCTCTGGTCGTCGCCCTGAAGCCTTTGGCTTTAGGCCAAAATGAGGTTATCCCGATGAATCAGTTCAGGCTCATCGACATAACCTAGAATTTCTTCGATCCTTGAGCTTGGCTGGGTCATCAGTAGGCGGGCATCCTCTGCCCCATAGTTGACGAGACCCCGAGCTACTTCAGTCCCTTCCGTATCCAGGCAGGCGACCAGATCACCCCGATCAAATTGTCCCTCGACCTCAATCACCCCGATCGGCAATAGGCTTTTCCCGGCTTCACGCAGCACCCTGACCGCGCCAGCATCGAGGGTCAGTTTCCCCTTGAGTTTAAGCTGCCCGGCCAGCCAGAGTTTTCTCGCGACGAGCGGTGATGACACATCGGGAATCAGAAAGGTTCCAACGTCTTCACCTTCCATGATGCGCTGGATGCCGTGGGTTTCTCGTCCCGAGACAATCACGGTAGCCGTACCGGAGCGAGAAGCGAGGCGGGCCGCCCTGAGCTTGGTAATCATCCCACCCCGCCCAAGACCGCTTCGACTTTCTCCCACCATCGCGCTAAGGCGCTCATCACTGATCGTCGCTTCCCTGACCAGGGTGGCCGTCGGATCGACGCTTGGGTCTCGGTCGTAGAGACCTTTCTGGTCGGTCAGAATAATGAGCAGGTCTGCATCAATGAGGTTGCCAACCAACGCTCCCAGGGTATCGTTATCGCCAAAGCGAATCTCCTCGGTAGCTACCGTGTCATTTTCATTGATGATGGGGACCACATTCAGGCTGAGGAGCGTCAGTAGGGTGCTTCGAGCGTTGAGGTAACGTTGTCGATGGGCAAGATCATCATGGGTTAGGAGGATTTGGGCTGTTTTAAGGTCATGGGCCTCAAAGAGACTCTCATAGGCTCTGACGAGTCCCATCTGGCCGATGGAGGCCGCGGCCTGAAGTTCATGGAGGGTGCGGGGGCGGGTCGTCCAGCCAAGGCGGCTCATGCCCTCTGCGACGGAGCCGGATGAAACCAAAATGACCTCTTTGCCGGAAGCCTTTAGGGCGGCGATCTGTCGGACCCATTCCGTGATTCCTTCGATATCAAGACCTCGGCCGCCGCCGGTCAGCAGCGCACTGCCAATCTTGACCACCACCCGATGGGCATGTCTAAACTCACTCCGCTTCTGCATCGTCTCGTTTTTGATCTTCTAAGAAGTTCATGATGCCGTAGGTCAGGTCCTTTGTCGAGGATATGGAGGAGAAGACTGGTTCTTGAGAGGTGTTTGAGGAACTGGATGCCGAGGCCAGCGCCTTCTGCAGCCCCTTCGATGAGGCCTGGAATGTCCGCCATGACGAAGCTGCGCTGTTCATCAACGCGGACAACCCCGAGGTTTGGATGGAGGGTGGTAAAGGGGTAGTCGGCGACCTTTGGGCGTGCGGCAGAAATCGCTCGAATCAGGCTCGATTTCCCGGCATTAGGAAGACCTAGAAGGCCCACGTCAGCGATGACTTTGAGTTCAAGGTGCAGTTGGCGACGCTCGCCCGGTTTTCCGGGTGTCGACTGCCTCGGTGATCGGTTGGTGCTGCTCTTGAATCGGGTATTGCCAAGGCCATGCCAGCCGCCGCGAGCAACCATCAAGGTTTGGCCCTCAAGGGTCAAATCCCCGAGTTTTTCGTCGGTCTCGGCATCTGAAACTTGGGTTCCGGTGGGGACGCTGACGAAGATATCCTGGCCCGCGCGGCCGGTGCAGTTACCTCCGGATCCATTTTCGCCCCGCTCTGCCCGATAAACCCCGTGGTAACGAAAGTCGACGAGGGTATTAAGGTTGGAGGATGCGACCAAAAAGACGCTGCCGCCATCACCGCCATCGCCGCCATCGGGTCCGCCGAAAGGAATGTATTTCTCGCGGCGAAAACCAACGCAGCCATTGCCTCCGTCGCCGGCCTCCACTCGAATGTCTGCTTCGTCAACGAATTTCATGAGTGTTCTGACAAAAAAGCCCCGTCATTGGACGAGGCTTTTGATGCGTGCGCCAGGCGCACTGGGTGCAAGGTCTCAGTGGGTCTGAGCCGGTGCGATGCTGACGTACTTGCGACCCAGAGGGCCTTTCACCTTGAAGGTGACGTGGCCATCGGTGAGAGCAAACAGGGTATAGTCTTTGCCAACCCCAACGTTTTCGCCGGCATGGAATTTAGTGCCACGCTGACGAACGATGATGCTGCCTGCGGTGACCAGTTGGCCACCAAAGCGCTTAACGCCAAGACGTTGAGCGTTCGAATCGCGACCGTTCCTTGAACTGCCGCCCGCTTTCTTATGAGCCATGGGTGTGCCTCTTGAAAAAGTTTAGGCCGTAATGCCGGTGATTTTAACTTCGGTGAAGTTCTGACGATGACCTGCTTGCTTCATATGATGCTTGCGGCGACGGAACTTCAGGATCTTCACTTTCGGGTGACGACCTTGGGCGGTCACAGTCGCGGTGACCTTGCCGCCTTCAAGATAGGGTTTGCCAATCTTGATGCCCGCATCGGTCTGAACCAGCAAGACCTTGTCGAAGTGGATCTCTTGACCGGCTTCGGCCAGAAGGGTCTCGACCTTCAAGAGTTCACCCGGCTTAACCCGGTATTGCTTGCCACCTGTATGAATAACCGCGTACATGATATGAGTCTCCAATGGAGAGAAATTCGGTAAACCCGGAATTTTATCGGCATCGAGGGGGATAAGTCAATATCTC
>RFVA01000069.1 GCA_009922685.1 Gammaproteobacteria bacterium
ATAGATCATCTCTTGACCCGGACCACCCATCACACCGAGTTGTTGCCTAATCCAGGGCACCAGAGGACTGGACATTAAGGGCTTCAAAGACGTCTGGGCCTTCACTGGGGGTTTCCAAACTAAGGTGGCGCGTCCAGTCCAACGGGAGAGGACTTCCGCAACATCAAAGGTTCGTGTTGACTGATCATCGGTGAAAACCGGCTGGCCATCCGATATCCCTGAAAGCAACAGAAACCGTCGGCTGCCATCGTTTCTGGCAAACTCGAGGACGGCAGGAAGATTCAATTGTAAGAGTTGTTGCCAGGCGATCTGAAGCGGCTGACAGCGAAGCTCAAGGGGCTTGAGCGACGCGCAGGGATCTGAGGCCGTCTTTGGGACGGTGACATGCCATCCCATGAGGAGACTCAAAAGAGCCTCATGACGTCCAAGTCCAGCGCTTGTCATCCAGCCAGCAAAATCATCGCCGAGCATGTGCGGGAGATCCCCCGAAACATCTGGGACTGGTGCAGTCGTTGCCGGTCTTTCCACCTTGATGTCAGAGGGTGACCTTGGCGCCTCAACGTGTTCTTTGATCGTCAACTGATGCTCTTTAAGGAAATCCTTGAGCTTCTCAGAAAAGCGCCCCTGAGGCTCCAACGCGACGACGCTCAAAAGCCCAAAGAGGGAAATCACAATCATCCACAAAAGCGCCTTAGGCCAACGCTTCTTTGCCTTGGTCCCCTTTCCGAGAAGCTCAAGGCCGGCCTTTTTGGCCAGGGATCCATCCACCCGGTGACGTCCCAAAGCATAGGCACCCAGAAGTGAACGATCGGCGATCAGATTAATGAGCCTTGGGATCCCCTTTGATCTTCGATAAATCGCCTTGACCGCCGCTCCTGAAAATAGGGGGTCGCTGACGCCTCCCACCCGAAGACGATGCACGAGGTAATCCCTGGTTTCTTCAAGAGACAAGGGCAAGAGATGAAATCGGGCCGTAATTCGCTGCGACAACTGCCTCAGGTTCGGGCGATCAAGCACCTGGTTCAATTCCGGTTGGCCCACCAGAATGATCTGAAGCAGTTTAGCCTGATCGGTTTCAAGATTAGTGAGAAGGCGGATCTGCTCTAGAACATCAAAACGAAGATTCTGCGCCTCATCAATCAGGACGATGATCCGTCGCCCCGCGGCATGGGCATCCAATAGGTAGCGATTGAGGGCATCAATCAGCTGTTTGAGGCTCGCTTTAGGTCCTTGATAGGCGATGTGTAATTCATCACAGATGCCTGCAAGGAGTTCTCTCGAATTAAGCCTCGGATTAAAGATCAGGGCGAGTTCAACGTCTTCTGGCAGTTGATCGAGGAGCGCACGGCACAAGGTGGTCTTACCCATACCGACCTCGCCACTTAAAACGACAAAGCCACCACCGACACTAATCCCATAAAGAAGATGGGCCAGAGCCTCCCGATGCTTAGGGCTGAGATAAAGGTACCTTGGATTTGGGGCGATCGAAAAAGGCGGCTCGCTCAGGGCAAAGTGCTGCGTGTACATACTAGGCGAATGCCCTCACCCATCCCTCAGAAGATCCTCTGCTGAGCGCCTGGTGTAAGGCGCGATCAGCAATAATCGGGGCGAATGCAGTCAACGACTTAGTGCTTGTGACCACACATCCCGGATCCACAACCGCCCCCGGTCATGGCAGGGGGAGCCTCTGAGCCCATCGGCTTGAAGGATGAGGCCTTACCATGGACGGCGGGTGCCGATACCAGCTTTCGAACCTCAAGGCTCCCACAGGCGGGGCAGGCAGGCGCCGCCTCACTCATCTTGTGCATGACGGTGTAGCGATCCTCGCAGGTCCCGCATTGATAATCATAAGTAGGCATAAGTATCGTCCTTCGGGAAGGTTAGGAATGGAATGCTAGAAGGTTAAAACGGTTTGACGGAGGCCAAGAGGACCATGGCAATCAGGAAAAGAACCGGAACCTCATTCATCCAGCGATAGTAGATGTGGCTTCTACGGTTTCGGTCATGTTTGAAATCCATGAGCCAGAACCCACACTGAACGTGATAAAGGACCAGAAGACACAAGAGGGTTAATTTAGCGTGGAGCCAACCCGCTCCGCCATAGAGATCCCACGCATATTGAACCAGCATGGTCACCCCAAAAATCAGGGTTAAAAGCATCCCCGGGGTCATGATGCCCCAGTATAGTTTCCGCTCCATGATTTTGAACCGTTCACGGCTGATAGCATCGGCAGCCATCGCATGATAAACAAAGAGTCTTGGCAGGTAGAAAAGGCCTGCGAACCAAGTGACCATGAAGATCAGATGGAATGCCTTGAGCCACATCATCAGGGGATCCTCACGCGTTTAAACGCCCTCTCTCGACACCGAAAAACCCGGACCAAGTCTAACTTGGCCCGGGTCCATCCGGCGCGATTCAGTGCTTAGTCTTCGAGTTGTTGAATACCATCAAGGAACCACGTCGGCTGCCGGCTCGCACGGGTTCGAGTGAAATGCCACACCTCACGAACCTGTTCTGGCCGCCCATCGCGATCCTCACGCATGAGGACGTCAAAAAGGACGGTGACTTCCCGCTCTGGGCCGACATCGCGGACTTCTAAAATTTCAGCGTCGACCTTGAGGAGATCGGTCTGATTAGGGGCAGCACCCCGTGATCTGATCTGGTCCTGCAGTTCTCCAAAAACCTTGTCGCTGGTCAGCGCCCTGAGTTCAGCAAGATCGGCATCATCCCAAGCCTTTTGCATCATCCCGTAAGCCGCTTTTGCTCCCGTGAGGAAACCCGCCACATCAAAATCAGCTGGCATCAAAGGACCTTGATGATTGGACCCCCCCCCACTGCCCGCTGGCGTTTTTGAAAGGAGATCGGTATTGAAGCCAGGGCCTTGAGCTGAACCGTGAACGTCTCGGTGAAAGACTCCACCATGATCCGAAGTCGCTGCCGCTCCGCCAAAGGCTCCCGCTGAGGCGGGATTTCCCGCGGAGTTGCGGCGTGCGGCCAGAAGCTTCATCAGGAGGAAGGCGATCCCTGCAAAGACCAAAATATCCATGAAATTGATGTTCTCAAAGCCTCCACCCATAAAGAGGGCTCCGAGAAGACCACCGAGCATCATCCCTCCAAGAAATCGTCCAAAACCTCCGCGCTGGGCCATGGCATCCCGGATGCCTTGGTTTTTCTGCTGCGCTGGCGACATCTGAGGCTGTCCCTGGGCTCCGGGTCGGTTCATCCCCGAACCCATCGGGCTCTGATTACGCTGGTATGGGGTGCTGTAGGAAGGCCGGCTGCCAAAAGACTTACCCCCCCCCATACGAGCAGCAGCGGCATCAGTGATGCTCGTGCCAAAAAGACCCAGACAAAGGGCGAAGCTCAAAAAGAATTCAATTTTTCGGTTCATGATCTAAAAAATCTCTGTTTCAGAAAGAACATCCATTAACATGGGGTTTAGGACCAGTCCTTTCAACCCCGCCGTTTGGACCCTGTTAGAACCCTCGAAGTTTCCTTTTTTTTAAAAAGGGAACATCTCACCAACAGCGCTCAAATCACCATCGCAGCAAACTACTGTACCATTCCCTTGTCGAATGATGTGGTACTCCTGCTCTATTAAGAGGTCATCAATGAATACGTCACAAACCATTACCCAACGCCGTCCGGCTCAAGGCCTCCTGGCCACCCATAAGGTGTTAAGAAACACTTATGCCTTGCTGTCGATGACGCTCATGTTTTCAGCAGCCTGCGCTTATGCCAGCATGGTGCTCGAACTCCCCCACCCCGGCCTCATCGTCACCCTGGTCGGATATTTTGGGCTGTTTTTCCTCGTCAATCGCTTCCGGAACAGCGCTTGGGGCCTCGTGTGCCTTTTTGCCCTAACGGGGTTTATGGGGATGACTCTCGGCCCTATTCTAAACGCGTACATCGGTCATTACGCGAATGGCACGCAATTGGTGCTGATGTCACTCGCGGGCACAGGCATGACCTTCGTTGGCCTTTCAGCATATGCCTTAATCAGCCGGAAAGATTTTGGATTCATGGGCGGGATGCTCAGCGCCGGTATTTTGGTGGCTTTCATCGCCAGTCTGGCCGTAGCCTTTATTCCTGGTCTTGAGGGCGGGGCCGTGGCCATTGCCGCCATGTTCGTCCTTTTAATGGCCGGTCTCATTCTCTTTGAAACCAGCCAGATCATCCATGGCGGCGAAACCAATTACATCCTCGCAACCTTGAGCCTTTATGTGACGATCTACAATTTGTTCACCAGCCTACTCCAGATCTTCGGGGTCCTCGAAAGGGATGACTAAAAGCGTTCAGGACAGGATTTAGAATCGGGGTATCGGATGGCATCCCCCTAGGACGCCGTTTGACTCCGGGTAACTAAGATCACCGGTCACCGTATTTAAAAAGGGGCTCAAGAGACCTTCTCTTGAGGCCCTTTATTTTTTACATCCATTGAGAAAGTGACCGCTTAAAAAGCGGCTTTCGGGCGTTCATGAAAGGCTATGACCGCTCTTCGGTGTGCTATTCTTTATTCTGGAATGTCCGCCGGCCTAAAAATGCAACTCCCTGATTTCTCTAATATTACCGTCCTCGTCGCTGGTGATCTCATGCTGGATCGCTATTGGCATGGCGGAACCTCGCGAATATCTCCAGAGGCCCCAGTTCCTGTGGTTCGTGTCAATGAAATCGAGGAGCGGGCGGGAGGCGCCGGCAATGTTGCTCTCAATGCCAGAGCCCTTGGCTGCGCCATCAGACTCCTTGGCCATTGTGGTGAAGATGAGGCCGGGCAATCACTCCTCCGTCTCCTTCATGATGCGGGGATTACTTGCGACATTCTCGCCTCAAGCTCCCACCCTACCATTACCAAGCTTCGGGTCTTAAGCCGTCATCAGCAGCTCATTCGACTCGACTTTGAAGAAGCGTTAACGACCGATCATGCCCGACGCCTCAGTGAACCCTTTCAAGCGGCCCTCTTAGAAGTTGATGCTGTTGTCCTCTCTGACTACGGCAAAGGAACGCTCGAAGATCCGCAAGCACTGATTCAGTCTGCCTTGCGCCTCCAGAAACCCGTGATCGTCGATCCCAAGGGCTCTAGAGGCCCTTCGAGCGACCTTGGATCTTGGCGCCCTCCTGATCACTCGAAGTGAAGAAGGCATGACTCTCTTTGAAAAAGGGAAGCCGCCCTTTCACCTTCCCGCGAAGGCCCGTGAGGTCTTTGACGTCACAGGGGCTGGGGATACCGTCATTGCCTTCCTCGCTGCGACCATCGCCGCCAGGCTTTCCTTCCAAGAAGCCGCCATCATCGCCAATACAGCCGCTGGTATTGTCGTCGGGAAGCTAGGAACTCAAACCGTGTCCATCGATGAAATCACTCAAGGGCTTGCAGGACCCAAATCGGCCCATCGAGGGATCGTCAGCGAAGAAGACCTCAAGGGTTTCATTCGAAGTGCCCATAGCCTCGGTGAAAAGATTGTGATCACCAACGGCTGCTTTGATATTCTCCATCCAGGCCATATCGATTATCTCCAAAGAGCTCGGGCACTCGGTGATCGTCTGGTGGTTCTAGTGAATTCAGATGCCTCCGTCGCAAGACTCAAAGGCGAACAAAGGCCCATCAACGCGCTGGACCATCGCCTGACGATGTTGGCAGCGCTCGAGTGTGTCGACTGGGTCACGGCGTTTGAGGAAGACACCCCCGAGCGTTCCATCGATAATCTCGAACCCGATATTCTCGTTAAAGGCGGCGACTACACTGACATCACTCTCATCGCAGGCCATCGGGGTGTCTTGGCCCGTGGCGGTGAAGTCAAAATCTTGCCCTTTGTCGAGGGTCACTCCACCACCTCCTTAATTCGAAGGATCAGCGAGGGCCAAAAACACTCAGTGGCCCCAACCCCTCTTCCCCCAGCGACGCACTGATCATGGCTGAACGCGCCCGAAAAAGTACAGAAACCATTGAATCTTTGAAGGTGCCCCCCTTCTCAGTCTCGGCCGAACAATCCGTGATCGGCGCCTTAATGCTCGATAAGCAGGCTTTCGATAAGGTGGCCGATTATCTGGTGGAGGAGGACTTCTACCGCCGCGACCATCAGGTCATCTATAAGACCATCAAAATTCTGGCTGAAAAGCAGTCACCGCTCGATGTCATTACCCTTTCGGAGTCCCTCGAAAAACTGGGCTGGCTTGAGGATTGTGGGGGTCTTGCCTATCTTGCAACGCTTGCTAAAGAAACCCCAAGCGCCGCCAACATCATGGCCTATGCCGAGATCGTTCGGGAAAAATCTATCCTTCGTCAGCTGATCACCTCCGGCAATGACATTGCCGATCTCGCATTCAACCCCAAAGGTCGTGAGACCGTCGAATTGATTGAAACAGCGGAACAGACCGTCTTTCGAATCGCCGACCAATACCGTCGTAAGGGAACCGGTTTTACCTCGATTCGCCCCCTCCTCAGTAAAGCCATTGACCGCATTGAGATGCTGTACCACAAGGAGGGATCGATCACAGGGGCCAGCACCGGTTTTAGTGATTTTGATGAAATGACGTCAGGCATGCAGCCTTCGGACCTCATCATCGTGGCAGGCCGTCCCTCCATGGGCAAAACCACCTTTGCGATGAACATTGCAGAGCACGTGGCCATCAAGGAACAGGTCCCCGTCGCTGTGTTCAGTATGGAAATGCCCGGAGAACAGCTGGCCATGAGGATGATTTCTTCCCTTGGCCGCATTGATCAGCATCACGTCAGGACCGGGAAGCTTGAAGATGACGAATGGCCAAGAATCACCTCCGCGATGACCATTCTTTCTGAAACCAAGCTTTATATTGACGATACCCCAGCGATGTCGCCCACCGAAGTTCGGGCCCGCTGCAGACGTCTAGCGCGTGAAAACGATGGTCAACTAGGCCTCATTGTCCTTGACTACCTTCAGCTGATGCAGTCCCCAGGCGCTGAAAACCGAGTGAATGAAATCTCCGATATCTCTAGATCCCTGAAGGCTTTGGCTAAGGAACTCAATGTGCCCGTCATTGCGCTGTCACAGCTTAATCGCAGTTTGGAGCAGCGCCCTAATAAACGCCCTGTGATGTCCGATCTTCGGGAATCTGGCGCAATAGAACAGGATGCAGATTTGATTGTCTTCATCTATCGGGATGAGGTCTACAACAAAGATACCACCGACAAGGGAACCGCTGAAATCATTATCGCCAAGCAGCGTAACGGCCCTATTGGGACGACCCGCCTGACCTTCCTAGGCCAATACACCCGTTTCGAGAACTTCATTCACGATCCTTATGCCGGTGACGCTTACTGATCCGACTCGCGCGGCTCATGCGCTGATCTGTCATGGCGCGCTCCGACATAATGTCCAGCGGCTAAGAGACGTCGCACCGAAGGCGAACATCATGGCGGTGATCAAGGCGAATGCCTATGGTCATGGGATGCTGGACATCGCTAAAACGTTAGCCTTAGCCGGTGTCGATGCATTTGCCGTGGCAAGAACCGATGGTGCCATCGAACTTCGGCAAGCCGGTATCACCCAGAGAATCGCAGTCCTTCAAGGCTTCTTCAACGAAGATGAACTAAGGGCCCATGCTGCTTTGAGGCTTGAACCTGTGATTCATTCCGCCTGGCAAGTCGACCTTCTGGAGGGGATACACCCCCCCGCCCCCATCAGAATCTGGCTTAAAATCGATACCGGCATGCACCGCCTTGGCGTCTTGCCCGACGAATTCGACCACATCCTTCAAAGGTTAAGGGCGTGCCCCTCCATCGAGCAACCGATTCCTTTAATGTCGCATCTGGCCAACGCCGATGCCTTAGAGGATAGCTTCACCCAAAGCCAGCTGTCCCTCTTTGATCACATTCACCTCAGTCATCCTGAAGAGGCCAGCGTGGCTAATTCTGCCGGCATTCTCGGGTGGGATCAGGCCGTTCGAGAATGGATCAGACCTGGGATCTCCCTCTATGGAGTCTCACCCTTTCCCAAAAGAAGCGCCATGGATGAAGGGCTCCAGCCGGTGATGACCTTAAGAACGCGGCTCATCAGCATCAAAGAAGTGCAAGCGGGAACACCCGTGGGTTACGGTGGCGATTGGATCTGTCCCCAACCGACGCGCCTTGGAGTCGCTGCCATGGGCTATGGAGATGGCTATCCTCGTCTTGCTCGAGCGGGTACCCCGGTCCTCATCAACGATCAAAAAGCGGCGCTGATTGGTCGCGTATCAATGGACATGATCACCCTCGATCTCACCCCTCTGAAGGATGCGAAGGTCGGTGATCTCGTCACGTTGTGGGGGGATGGGCTGCCTGTTGAAACCATTGCAGAGTGTGCGGGAACTATCCCCTATGACCTTCTTTGCGGGGTCACCCGAAGGGTCAAATTCATCCATACCTGAGAGACTCAGGGACGCGTCATCACTTCTAGACGGGTCAAGCCCTCCAAAGCCTCAGCCCTTGTTTGACCACACATCTCCTCCGATGCCTTAAGCCCAGAACAACAGCTGGGGCGCTCTTTGAGCCCAAAAAGGGCGCAACGAAAATCAGGGGTCAGCTGAGGACAGGCAACACCCGCGGGTTTTCCTTCTGGTAATCCAGGAATCTTGGAACTGATGGAGGGTGCGATGCAGCAGGCGCCGCAGCCTGTGCGACATTCCATCAGGCGACCTCAAGGGGCATCCACCCAGGTAGGGTCTCGATTTTGAGCCGCCAAAGCATCTCGGCTTCCGCCTCCTCACTATAAGGCATTGCTTCCTCACGGCCCCAAACGGGGGCTGGCCAAGCCGGATCTTCTTTAAACCGCACCACATGATGGAGATGAAGCTGGGGAACAAGATTGCCGATCGCTGCAATGTTTAGTTTGGAGCCTGGGTAACATCTTTGAAGATGAAGAGAAAGACGACTGGATTCTTCGATGAGGCGATGCTGATCGGCTATTCTAAGATCTGATATCTCCATGAGGCCAGGCAGTTCAGGAACCAAAATCAACCAGGGATAACGGCTCTCATTCATCAAAAGGAGCCGAGATAGACCCAGTCGGCCCAAGCCTAAAGTGTCCTTCCTTAATTGGGGATGAAGCGCAAAGCTTGGGTCTAAGGGGCTCATGGACTCCTCTCAAGAAACATCGCATCCCCATAACTAAAAAAGCGGTACTGCTGTTTTACGGCATGTCGATAGGCCGCCATGATTCGTTCATACCCACTAAAGGCACAGACCAGGGTCAAGAGGGTCGATTCCGGCAAGTGAAAGTTCGTCATCATGGCATCCACGACCTTAAAGTCATACCCTGGACGAATGAAAAGGCGAGTTTCCCCTACCCGAGCTTCAAGAGTTCCTTGATCGGAGGCACTTTCAAGGGCGCGCGTGACCGTGGTTCCAACGGCGACAATACGGCCTCCTCGTGATCGGGTCGCTTCAATCTTTTGAACGGTTTCTGTTGGGACCGTGTAACGTTCAGCATGCATGGGATGATCATCCAGATTTTCGACTCGAACCGGAAGAAAAGTCCCACTTCCAACATGCAGAGTAACAAACGTGTGATCAATCCCTAAGCCGGATAATTGGGTCAACATGTTGGAATCAAAATGCAAGCCCGCCGTAGGCGCAGCAACCGCACCGTCGGTTTTAGAAAAGACAGTCTGATAGCGCTCCTTGTCGGCCTCCATATCCTCCCGGCAAATATAGGGCGGCAATGGAATGTGACCCACGTCGGAGAGAACCTCCATCACGGTGTGGGGGGGTTCAAACTTCAAAACAAAAAAAGCATCCACCCGCTCGATCATGATGCATGCATAGCCGCCATCTATTAGTAGCCGTGCGCCTGGTTTAGGGGACTTACTCGCCCTTATATGAACTAAAGCATGCGATTCATCAAGAACGCGCTCGATCAGTATCTCAAAGCGACCACCGGTCTCTTTGGATCCAAAAAGGCGGGCAGGGATAACCCGAGTATCATTCAGTACTAAAAGATCGCCGGGGAGAAGGAACGTTGAAAGATCGGTAAATTGACGATCAAGCGGAGCCTGATCTTTTAAGAGAACGAGAAGCCTTGAAGAGGTGCGATGATCGAGCGGTTTCTGGGCAATCAGCGCTTCAGGGAGATGGTAATGAAAGTCACTTTTCAACATCAGTTAATCATAGCAAGATCTGGCAACAGGAATCCTAGACCTTCTCCTATCTGAGGCCCCGAGGGATCAGCCATTAAATTAACGATGGCGGAACAAAGATCCAATTGATAGAATGCTGGGCTGCCGCCGAAGTGGCGAAACTGGTAGACGCGCCAGACTCAAAATCTGGTTAGGGAAACCTAGTGTCGGTTCGATTCCGACCTTCGGCACCAGCCTCTCA
>RFVA01000070.1 GCA_009922685.1 Gammaproteobacteria bacterium
ATTGGATGAGGTCTTCAAAAGTGGGACAATCTGAGGGTGGCCCCCGCTCCAATGTGAGGATGAATGGGGGGCATAAGTGAGTCCTTAATAAAACGCGATATAAGTCAGTGATAGAGATTGATATGCATGTGACCCTCGTCCACGTTTATGTTCTTCCACAGTCAATCGCTGGCTTCATTGAAGCCACCCAAGAAAATCATGAAGCATCGATCAAAGAAGCCGGTAATGTTCGCTTCGATGTGCTGCAAGACCCCGAGGATCCGCACCATTTTATGCTCTATGAAGTCTATCGATCGCCGGAGCATGCATCCCACCACAAGACGACCGATCATTATGCTCGGTGGCGGCTTCGGGTCGAAGAGATGATGGCCAAACCACGACAGGGCATCCCGATGGACTGGCTGTTTCCGGCGTGATCAACGCCATCGACGCCTTTGCCATCGGCCGGCTCCCCAAAATCGTGTTTGGAGCCGGTTCGATCCGCGAACTTCCAGATCATATTCAAGCCTTTGGATCCCATTGTCTCTTGGTCATTGGGGCCCAATCTTTCTTGGGGTCTAGCCACTTTTGCGCCCTTGAAAGCGGTCTCAAGGATCTCAGTATCGGCTTCAAGATATTGAAGATCGGGGGAGAACCTTCACCTTCTGATATTGATAAGGCGGTAGCGCTTCACCAGGGTGACGGGATTGAGGTGGTCGTTGGCGTGGGTGGCGGCAGCGTTCTGGATGCCGCCAAGGCCATTGCGGGGCTTTTGAAGCCAGGCAATAGCGTCATCGACCATCTCGAAGGGGTCGGGCCTGAGCGACCCTATGAGGGCCCCGAAACGCCCTTGATCGCGGTTCCAACGACCGCGGGCACAGGATCTGAAGCGACGAAGAATGCGGTTATCACCCGTCTTGGACCCGATGGCTTTAAAAAATCGTTTCGGGATGACCGACTGGTAGCCCGAGTGGCCATCATTGATCCGGATCTCCTCGCCTCTTGCCCCAAGCCTTTAATTGCCGCCAATGGCATGGATGCGGTGACTCAGCTCCTCGAGTCGTTTGTTTCCCTTCGGGCTAACCCTTTAACCGATGCCTTGGCGCGAAGCGGACTTCAAGCGGCCTTCAAGGGTTTATTGCCCTGGTATGAGGGCGGCGATTCAGCCCCAGAGGGGCGCTCTTTGATGGCCTATGCGGCGCTTCTCTCAGGCATCTGTCTGGCTCAGACCGGATTGGGGTCGGTGCACGGTCTCGCCCAGCCACTGGGTTCTTTCTTTCCGATCCCTCACGGGGTCGTTTGTGGAACCTTGCTCGCGAGCGCTACGGAAGCCAATATTGAAGCTCTCCGGCAGCGGGCGCCCGGAGCCCCCCAGCTTCAAAAGTATGCTGATATAGGCCGGGATGTCCTGGGTCAGCCCGCGCTTTCTGAGGTTTCGGCACAAGACGGTTTGGTGGCCGAACTCAGGGCTTTGACCCACCGACTCGAACTTCCGAAGCTCTCCCCTCTTGGGGTTCTTGAATCCGATATTGAGCGCATCGTGCTTCATTCTCGAGGGTCCAGCATGAAAACCAACCCGGTCCTTTTAAGCGATGCTGAGATTAGCGAGATTCTGAGGAGTCGACTTTGATGGCCCGCTCCGCCGTTCAGCATCTCCTCCCATGGGGGCTTCCGGTGCTTTCTGGGGTCCTCATAGGGACCAGTTATATTCCCTTTCCCCCCTGGGCCTCGTTGTTCGCCTTCGTGCCGTTATGGGTCTTCTGGCGCCATCAATCCTCTCTTTTGAAGGTTTTTCTTGGCGGTCTTCTGACCTCGTTTGTGTTTACCCTGATTGGGTTCAATTGGGTGACCTATGTGCTCCATGAGTTCGCCCATCTTGACTGGTGGGTGGCGGGGATTGGCATGTTGTTATTTTCCCTCTTGGCACACCTTTTTGTGCCCCTCGCAGGCTTCTTCTGGTGGCTGCTCCAGGATCGCTATCGGTTTAAGCCTCAGGTCTCATTAGGGCTGATGGCGGTTTTAACGATCCTCCTCGAAGCGACGCTGCCGATGCTGTTTGACTGGAATTTTGGTTATGCGTGGTATGGAGCGGGTCTACCGCTTTATCACTGGGCTGAGGTTGTGGGCTTTCAAGGCTTGAGTGCTTTCACCATCCTAACCAATGTCCTCGCCACTTTTATTCTCACGAGGCCCCCATCAAGGCGGACGGGTTGGGCCTTACTGGGCTTGGCGCTGGGATTCTTGGGTTTGAATCTGGGTGGCCTCTGGCTGTTAGGACGTCTTCCGGAACCTGATGCTCATGTTAGGGTGCTGATGGCCCAGGGTAATGTGGGGAATGCCGAAAAAATGGCGGCTGAATTGGGTCGGGGTTATCAGGACGGCATCCTTAAGGCGTTTATGGCAGCCACCGATCAGGCGCTGAAGACAAATACGCAACCCGTCGACTTTGCGATGTGGCCTGAAACCGCGTTTCCAGCCATCTTGGGTGAAGGTCTTCGGCCGGATAAATATCGGATGGCGTTGACGGATTTCCTTCGTCAGCGGAATCTTACCCTCCTGACTGGCGCCTATGGGGTGGACCTTCCAAGTGGTCGATTAACCAACTCGCTCTTTGTGGTCAATCCTGAAGGGCAGGTCATCGAGCCTCACTACAGTAAGACCATCCTTCTGGCTCTTGGGGAGTATATTCCTGGGGAGGACTGGTTTCCGATCATTCGCGAATGGCTCCCTCAGACGGGTTTGTTTGCAAGGGGTCAGGGCCCGACCACATTGCTTGAATGGCAGGGATTCAAAATGGGGCCGCAGATCTGCTATGAGAGCCTTTTTCCCTGGTTCAGCCGGGAATTATCTAATAGAGGCGCCCAGTTTATTGTCAACGTCACCAACGATTCTTGGTATGGCGACTGGCAGGAGCCTTGGCAACACATGGTGATGACGTTGGCGCGTGGCGTGGAATTCCGTCGTCCCGTGCTCCGGGTCACGAATACCGGCATTTCAACCGTGGGTCTTGCTTCAGGTGACCGGATTGGGGAGTCACCAGTTCATGAAGTTTGGGCGGGGATTTTCGATGTGCCCTACCTTCAAAATCCGAAGGAGACCTTCTATCAAAAGGCCCCCTACCTGGTCCAAACTGTATTCTGGAGCGCACTTCTTGTCTTGATCCTCCATGGCGAGCGCCGCCGGCGAGAGAGCGCTAAAACCTAAATTGAAAGCCTTGCGCTTCGATCATTTTGGGTGCACGCTCGCACGCTTGCGCCCTAGGGGGCGGAGTAAAACCATCATGACCTATGAGGAAAACATCATGAATATCCAACGATGGGCCGTGATCGCCTTGGCCACGTTTTTATCCCTTTCCGGCTGCCAAATGTTTGGCGACAACTCGCACTATAACGACAAGGCGCATATTAATCGCGATGTTGAGACGGCGCTGGCCAAGCTTTATGCCACAACGCCTGAAGCCAAAGCACTGGCTAAAAATGCAAAGGGAATTTTGGTGTTCCCAGGTGTGGTGAAGGCGGGCTTCATTGGTGGCGCGCAGTTTGGCGTTGGGGCCTTGAAAAAGCGGGGAGGAACGGTCGGTTATTACCAGTTCGCAGCGGGTTCTTACGGCCTTCAGGCGGGTGCCCAGTCTTTTGACTATGTCATGTTTTTCATGAAAGGCAGCGCACTCGATTA
This sequence comes from Gammaproteobacteria bacterium, assembly GCA_009922685.1. Lineage (GTDB taxonomy): Bacteria > Pseudomonadota > Gammaproteobacteria > Methylococcales > Methylococcaceae > UBA6136. The sequence goes on from RFVA01000070.1 coordinate 3,655, forward strand.
CCTCAACTCCAGTGCGGGCTGGGAAGTTGGGGTGGGTCCGAGTATCGTGGTGGTGGACGCGGGCGCTGCTAAATCGCTCACAACCACGACTTTAAAAGACGATGTTTACGCGTTCATTTCAAACCAGAAAGGCTTGATGGGCGGCTTGGGTATCCAAGGATCAAAGATTACCCCATTCAAGCCCGATTACTAGAAGGATCTCTTTGGGGTCCAAAAGTAAACGACCCCCCTTACTGACCGAGCGAGGAGCTTGGGTCTTGAAGGGGGTTTGAGAGGCTAAGACCGGGTGCGTGAGAGTTTCCGAGGGGCCGGGTAACGGCGCTCGAGATCATCGAGGAAACGATTAACCTGACGAATGCTGCCTTTGAACATCTTAGGAGATTGCCCCTTCAGCCAGCGCTCAGCCCGCTGATTGGTGCCGGGCCAAATGATCAGGCTGCCGACAATCAAAAAGGGGGTTCCAATGATCCCTGGCAGAATAATGCCGAGGACGCCGGCGGTGAATAAGAGCCAACCGATGTCATGCGGCAGGTTTTCAATACGCTCGATGGTCACCGCATCGATGTTGAGGGCGACCAGACTCTTTTCAAGCGCCAGCATTTCCTCCTCGGGCGTCTGATCTTGCCGCGCCGGGCTTTCAGCGAAGGCAGCGGTCGATCCGGTATCGGGATGACGCTCAAGGCGTCGGATGGGTTTTTTTACCGGTGGTTTGGTCATGAAGGTGTTCGATGAAATGAAGGGTTCGTTAACCGGTCATGCGGGGTAAAAGACGCCGCTTACCGCGCCCTGACTCCTTGAGTTTCTTCTCGATCTGGCGATCCACATTGAGAACCCCCATATTAGCAATGATCCCTGAGGTTATGCCGTTGAGGACACCGCCGAATGCGCCTGCGACACAAAGAAGATTAGGAATTGTCGCCATCCCGGCGCTTTTCTTGATATCGGGTGCATAGGAGAGGGTGACGCTCAGGAGTTCATCAAGCGTTCCATAGCACCCCCCCATCAGGACCACATCGGCCCCTTGGGTTGCATCCGATAAGTCTTCGACCGCAATGGTCGCGTGGGCTGCACCCAGCAGGAGAGGATTCTGGCTGACCAGACCGACAAAAAGGGCCTTCACCCCTCGTTTTTGAAGCCCCTCAAAGAACCGGCGTTTGCCTTCCTGATCAAGGTCCCCCCCAGCAATCTTGATGCCAAGGTGCTGAGCGAGAGCCTGGGTGTCTTTTTCAGGTTTTGAGGACATCAAGAAGACCTCATAGCCCTCGCTCATGAGGTGAGCCATCGTCTCCTTTTGGGCCAGTTCTTTTGAGGGACCAAAGTGGACGGTCGCCACCGCTTGGTCATCGATCAAGACCTCAAGGATCCCCTTATCGCCCTCTGGGCTATTTCTTAAAAGGAACTGATGGTCACCCTGACGCGTCAGGATTCCTTGATCATCGAGGCGAATCAGCTCTGGCTGACGCACAATCATGTCTTTGTCTTTAGCCCACTTTGCAAGGGCTTTGGTGCGTGCATCACCCAGATAGAGTCCAGCGCCGGCTACATGGCGGAGGAGGTTATCGGTATCGCTCATCCGAGACTCGATGTGGTGGACCTCAAGCCCCACTTCAGCAAGTTTTGGATCATCACCATCGATGACGATAAATCGGCATTCTGATAAATTCATCAAGGCGCTGGGTCGCTGAACAACAGCGCCCAGCTTTAACGCACTGCGCATATGATGGAGCGTCATTAAAGGGACAGCGAGGAAAGGACCACTGACCCAATCCTGATGCAAGATGGCACCGACGGTGATCAGGTCGCCGGCTGCCCAGCCCACCCCAGCCGTAGCGAGGGTCGGCAGCGCAGTTTTATCTCCCATCGACTCCACTTTCGCGTTCAGGGCTTTGTCCTTCGGGATGACGATGGCCGCCTGGGTCAGGCGTTGTGCGATTTCGGCCGCCCGGGTATTGAGACCGACAGCCTTGATCTCAAGGTCCACATCTCCACCCATCACGCGGGAGCCTTGATAGAGAGTCGCCCCGATTGTTTTAAAGATGGGATCGGGAGTCCCTTTAATGAGGGTTTCGTCAACCAACGCACATCCCTTCAGGATCAGGCCGTCGACGGGAGCGATTTCGCCCGCAGAAAGGCGGAGGGTCTCCCCCGTTTTCAGTAAATGGGACTCCACTGGGTGCTCAAGGGACGCGGCATCGAGTCGTCGTGACTCCTTAATGAGAGGGAGCGTCTGGTTGATCGTTGCCTGGGTTTCATCGGCGAGCCGTTGGCGCCAGCGCCGTTGCCAATAGCGGAGAGAGAAATCGGTCAGCGCGAAGGCAAGGACCTGTCCGGTGACGATCGAGCAGGTCAAAAGCGCCGTATGGAAAAGGGGAACCCCGACCTTACCTTGGGTTAATTGGTTTGCAGCATCCTTGATGATGCCGAAATTGGTCGCCACCAGAACGCCCGCGGCCAGCGGAGTGACTGCAGGAAGCAGTAATTCACCGACCGTACCCAGTCCCACCGTGGCTCCTGAGACCTTCATGGGGACCGCCTTTGGGTCTTTGAGCCCCTCGATGGCGGACTGACGGGTATAGGCCCGCTCAATCAGAGGAATCAGCTTTTCGGGGGTGATGCGCCGGCTATTGTAGTGAATGTGCAGGAGGCCTTGGGGGTCCAGCGAAACTGATTGGATCCCAGAGAGCGTCTTGACACTCTCCTCAATGGATCCAAGAAGAGGTGGTTTTGGGCCTTTGAGCGCCGCATCATCAAGTATGAGGTGGCCTTGTTTTGGGACGCTGATTGTCAGCGCTTGAATGTGGCCGCCGGTGCGAACCCAATGCATGGTCTTTTGAGTCCCAGGGTTTGGAACTTGATCGACACTAAGGGCATCCGCTTCAGAAGCGATGGCTTTTATGATCCGTTCTAATAATCCCTTTTGATCCCCCTGGTCCTGGCCTAGGGCGATGCGCGCATGACCCTTTGACGTGTCGATGGACACAGCCTCAACGCCCGGAACCGCTAGAGCACGGCGAGCCATCGAATAGCCTAACTGGGTCCCCTTGCTCTTCAAAAGATCAGGGTGTTCGATCGTTAATTCACCAGGTAGAACATGAATGAAGGGTTTCATGAAGGTCTTTAAAAACGGTTAGTGGGGGGTATAAGGCGTAATCAAACCGTGCTTCACCATCTCATCGAGATCGGCGACCACCTGCTTATCTTCGGCATCGAGGACGTTATAAAGCTCCCGAAGGCGTTTACGGCGTTGCTTCAACTCATAGGCCACCGCGGCCAGCAGAAGGATCCCAAACGCCGAGGTAATAATGTCAGACACACTGTTCATGTTTGGACGCTCCGTCTAAAGGTCACCTGCTGGCCGATCGGATCAGATGAGGCTTTCAGCGCCACCGCGAAGGACCTCGATGGCGCCTTCAAAACCGTCCCGATGGAGCTGCTGTCTTATCTTGCTCTCGATGGATTGGCTCTTTCGATGGACCGCTAAAAAGTTAAGGAAATGCTGCAAGACATCCAAAGCCTTCTCAGGATCTTTCATGATGCCAAGGTTCAGGTGGAAGCCGTGGTATTCCGTCGCACCGGTCATCCGGCTGCCGTGGAGATCACGGGCCAACAGGATGGGATCCTTACCGATTAAATGTGGATGTTTTTTAAGGATTTGGTTCGATTGCTCGGATGAAAGAATATAGAACGGATCGTTATCATGGAGATGCGTGATCATCCCAAGGTTTTGACGAATCAGTTCAGGTACCGGACCAATCCAGCCACTATCAATCAGAAAAAACTGAAAGCGCGGGAGTTCCTTGACGTCATAGCTTCGGGTCGGTGCTTCCTCCATCTCCGAAGTGACAGTAACGGACGTGTTCTTGGTCGCGGGTCTTGGTTTTGTCGCATCAGTGGCCAAAGGATCTTTTCTCCTTGGCGATGACGGCGGGGTGCTTTTTTGAGTCATATCAGATCTATCACTTTTCGGGTGTACCGGTCATCTCTTTGAAGGCCCAGGTAAAGCCTAGCTCGCCATTTTCTTGTTCGCCGCCTCTGATTTCTGGCGAGTTCCAATTTTTCGAGGTTCCCGGCGGCTGGTGCTGGCCTTTTCTAAGGGGGTTGCTGCCTCCTTAAGGGCGGGTGACTCTTCAGACAGGGGCTTATCGTCCAGATGTGCGCTTAGTTCGAGATCAAGGAGATGACGGCGCTCAGCCTCAAGTTTCGCCACTTCCCGCAGCGGCCATACGCCATTCGCGAGGGCCCCAATGGCCGCAACGTTATTGGTCAAGACGGAAGCGCCAACACCAAAGCCCAAGGTAAAGACCCCAGCGACACAGGCTATGTTAGGGACGAGGATCATGCCCCAGCTACGCTGGATATTTTGATCAAGGCGCCGTGCGATGTCCCTAAGATCGCAAAGCTTCCCAAGGCCTTGCTCCATGAAAACGATGTGGGCTGTATCGGTCGCGATAGTGGTTGCACCTCGGAGCGAAATGGAGACATTGGCTTTTTTGAGGGCAATCGAATCGTTGATCCCATCCCCCACAAAGCAGACCTTCTTGCCTTCCGCCTGCAGTTGTTCAACGTAGGCGGCTTTGTCGGCAGGAAGGACCTGAGCAAAATAGCGATCCATGCCGAGTTCTTCAGCCAGTTTTCGGGTTGGCGCTTCGTGGTCGCCTGAAATAATGGCGAGATGTTTGATGCCACGTTCGCGAAGTCCTTTGATGATGTCCTTGACTTCGGGCCTGAGGGCGGAACGAAGTTCAAGGGCTCCGCCAAGCTGTTCATCAACGGCGACCATGACCATGGTGTCACCATCTTGGTGGACCGCATCCAGTTTTTTATCGATATCAGGGGGAATGGCGATGCCTTCCATTTCAAGATAACGACGACTGCCGACCCGGATGTTTTTGCCATCCACCCCGACGCTGATTCCGAAACCCACTTTATATTGTGTTTCATCGGTCGGCGGCAGCGTGAGATTCAGTTCCTCAGCCTTGTGGAGAATGGCCAAGGCAATCGGGTGATGGAATTTTCTTTCAGCAGCGGCGGCATAACGAAGGATATCCTCCGGCTGATAGTTATTGGCGGTGACGATATCGCCCACTTCTGGGCGTTCTCGAGTGAGGGTACCGGTTTTATCAAAGAGGACCGTATCGATCTCATTCATCAGCTCCAAGGCTCTGCCATCCTTGACCAAGATGCCTTTTTGAGCACAGAGCGTGAGGGAGGACAGCATCGCAAGGGGAGCCGCCATCCGAATGCCTGTCCCAAGATCACTATTAAGGACCGCAACCCCAGCAAAGGGTCCAAGGGTTGAGAACGCGAGACCGCTGACTGCGAGGGTCGGGATGACGGCACGATCAGCGAGCTTTTCACCCTTATTTTGCGAGGTGAGTTTGTAACCTGCCGTGTCGTTCAAAATCTGACTGATTTTGGCCGAAGCGGTTTCGCTGCCGGCTTGTTCGACCGACACGTAAATTTTGCCGGCAACCAAGATGGTGGAGGCATAGACACGGTCACCGATGCCTTTTTCAGCCGGGGTCGATTCGCCGGTCAAGGCGTGTTGATCGATCATGGCCATGCCTTCAACCACATGCCCATCCACCGGCACCATGTCGCCGGTATGAACTGCGACGAGATCGCCTTGGATGACTTTGTCGAGAGGCACCTCAATTTCAACGCCCTCTTTGACCAGCCAGACCGTCCGCGCCTGCTTGCCGAAAGCGTTGAGCAACATTTTCTTAGAATTGTCTTCCGTCTTTTTAACTAAAAGGCGGCCAAAGGAGAGGCACCAGGCCATCACCGCCCCTGGGAAGATCTGCAAGGTACCAAGGCACCCAAGGACCACCATGGAGTCGAGGACATCGACGCCAAGTCGTCGCTCCTTCACGATCACCTCATACGCGCCTTGAATACTGGGAATAGCGGTATAGGCGAAAAGCCCCGCGGCCACCGGCATAAGGGGGGGGAATACAAATTGAGCCGCTGCAGCGAGAGGCAGTGATGCGCTGCAGATCGCAAGATCAAGATCGAGTTTGTCGAGGTGTTCTTGCTGTTCGGCCTGAACCAGAGCGTCATTGATGATGTCGATGATGCTGGTGGCGTTCAATCGGCGAGGATCGTAATCGACTTGGACCGTGGACCTTAAAGCGCTGGTCTTATAACGGTCAACCCCAAGGACACTCATGAGCTCGCGTTCGATCGCTTCAAAGTAGCTGCTCTTCCGGTAAAGGGCCGGATTTTTAAGTTTGACCATCCCCGTCTTGTGGGTGATGACCTCCCACCCTGTCACCAAATGACCGTGGCGATGGTAATGAATATTCCCAGACAGGTCAGTCGCGTAGCGAAGAGGGGACACTTTGAGGGCTTTTCCAGAGCGCGACTCCAAATCTCCTTGCTCTTGCGTGGGTCCTAGAGCGTCGAGTGATTCGGCGAGTCCTATGAGGACGGCCTTGGCGGTATGCTGCTGTGGGTCAAACAGCACCGTGGCGCAGTTTCTCGCTGCTGGAATTTCAAGGCTTCGAATGGAAGAGGCTTCGAACATACCGTGAATAAATCGCAGCAGGCCGTCTTCTTGAAGACCACTGAGGCTATG
>RFVA01000008.1 GCA_009922685.1 Gammaproteobacteria bacterium
AGAATCTCCTAAGGGTCTTCAGGCTTTTGGTAATTTGAAAGCAGGCTCTCGAGAAGCTCCTCATTGACACCATGCTGTTTTTTGCTCATGGGTGTGTCTCCAGACAAGAAGGCAGTTTTCTGCCAATTGTCCATTTACACAAAAATCAGTACACCCCCGATCGTCATGAATGAGGCTGAGAGACGAGAGGATAATGGTCGCTTGGAGCAGGCCAACCCCTTTTTAGTACTCTTCCACAAGGGGTCCGAAGGGTTTAGGGTTTGATGATTGATGAACGCCTTCGTTTAGGGCGGTTGCATGGGGTGAGACGTTGGCTTCACATTGCACTTTAAGTAACTCGATCTCCGGAAGATTCCGTAGCCACGCGTTATCGACCCAGAACTCTCGGTTTGAAGGCATGTTATAGAAATTCCCGGAGTAACCGTTACCGGTAAAAAACTCAGAGAAACTGCTGGTAGCAAAAAGCCAGGCGCGGACTTCAATGGCTGAAGGCTTGGAGCCAAATGATTGCAGTACACGATCTGTTGGGCACTGGTTGGATGGTGAAAACGTCAAGGTGTTGGGGTTTTCGCATTGCTTCTGATTTAGGCCGTTTAAAGTGTCTTTAAACGCTGGAAGGCAACGATCAATATCGGACCAACGAAAAGCGCCTGTGAGAGGGTCGAGGGGGCAGCCACTTAGTGTCGAGAAACGGTTATTCATCAACGTGTCAACAACATCGGGGTTGATCTTTGGAGAGCGCTTGACGCCATAAACATGATCAAGCCACTTTTGAAGATTATGGGGATAGGTCGCTGATAAGGGCTGGGACTTGGGCTTGAAGACCAAGAGCCAGTAATTCTGGGTGTTTGAGCATGAAGTGCCGGCCCCATAACCCACATTGGCCATAATTTGATCTGGATTGTATTGCCCAGAAATCAGGGCTTTCTCAATCAGGGTGTGATCCCCAACAAAAATGAAATACCGCCCAACGCCTTGACGTCCCAGTGCAAATTGCTGCTTGACCCAAGTGGGGTCATCGCTTTGTGGATAGGTGGCTTTTGAAATGGCAAAGAAACGGGCGAACAGTTTCTCTGAAACAATGGCCGGAACCTTGAGGGTGCCGGTGCTTTGCTCCACTCGCTCGGTGCTTTCGAAGGCTTTGCGAACGGCCAAGGCGGATCGCAACGTCACGAAAGGCTCAGCGCTTGAGGCGGCAACGCTCGTGATGAAACAAGACAGGATGAAAATCCATGAGAGCCCCAGAGGGACTCGGAATTGTCGACGAATCATCTGGTTACCCCACAAAAAGTTATAGACCACTTAGTCGTAGAAACATTGCCAGTATGTCATCAATCATCATTGATGGTGAACGATAAGACCCATCGAAAAACTGATGTTGCATTGAAAAGAATATTCTGATAACTACTATTGGCGAAATCTTTGGTTTAGATGGGGGGATTCTATGATTCAAAATGCTCGCGTTATTTTTCTTGCCCTATGCTGCATCCTTTTTATGGACGCTGTCTCGGCTGCTGGGCTCCCCTACGATCCTCAAAAGACTTACAAAAAGCTCGCTAGAGTGACCTATCCAGACCAGAGCGGAAAACGCGTTAAGTGGGTGGCTATGTACTGGGTGGATCGTGGTATGTTGCCTACCGAGGGTCAAGGACCTTGGGCCGTAGCTATTGCTCCCATAACATGTACGTCTGAGGGCGTTGTTGATTGGGGGGGCCAGGAATATCCTCATGCGAACACCCGAGTCTGCTACAAAGGCAAGGTGTATCAGAATCAATGGTGGGCTAATTCTGCCGACAAGCCTGATGCTAAAGGTGGTCCTTGGAAAGAACTTAAGTTGCCCCCCGCTATCCCGCCTGGTCCGCCGCCATACTCTCAGGTTGTTCCTTGCAATAGAACGTTTACCCCTGCTGAGGCAGATCTCCGCTTCCAGCAACGACAGGATATCGAGTTTGTTAAAGTCAAGGCAGGGATTAATCAATACACTTTGACACAGTGGCAGGCTGCCAATGCGCTCGACTGCCAACCCCCCGTTGATCTGAAAAATGCAGCGAACAATCAAGCTAATGTCCAAACCATCATGGCGGCGTTTCCAGAGGCTACCTGGAATGAGTTCATGCATTACACGCTCAATACCGTCGCCACTAGCTCTGACAATAATGAAAACAACAAAAAACTTATTGAGCAGGATTGGCAATCTATCTATGTGGAGGGGGGTGGTGGCCCCATCTTAAAGAGCACATTGAGCTACGAAAACTTTCTCAAGGTCGCAGCGCGCTTCCCCCACTTTTGTGGCGATCAAGACATTTATCTTCCGAGCACAGGCAATCAAAATCTGATTGATTCCTGCAAGAGAGAGATTGCTGCGATTCTTGGGCACGCTGCACAAGAAACGGGCGGCCATCTTCCAAGTCCCCCAGCTGCGGACCCAGAAAATAGACAAATCATCTCTGCAACCCGAGAGCTTGGCTATTATTCGACTGATTTTGAACCAATCACAGAAAAAGACACCTGTCACAAGAGCTATGGAAACAATTTGGAGCTACTCCACAAGTACCAGATCTGTTACTACGGTCGTGGCCTAACCCAGCTCACCCATCCATACAACTATCAGGCATTTTCTTCAGCCATGTTGAATGATCCTGAGTACCTTCTGAAGTATCCCGATCAGGTGGCGCGTGATGGATACCTCATTTTGGCAAGCGCCTTATGGTTCCATATGTCACCGCAGCCGCCTAAGCCATCAAAGCATGCAGTCATGACCCGTCTTTATCGGCCTGGGGTGACTGACAATGAAGGAAATACACGCTCAGTTCCAGTTGCTTCCTATCAGGATGCTGCAAAGTCGATCCAGATCGGCATTGATGACAATGGCGCCCTCGTTGATCCATTTAAGTTCACGGTTAGTCTCATTAACGGAGCTTTTGAGTGTTTCTTAGGGAAACCTGTATCCGATATGGATGAACTACTCCGCAAAAAGTCTCATAATCGGTTTGAGTATTATTTGGCGACACTTTCAGATCTGATTGGAAGCGCACTAAAAATTCCATCTGAGCGGGGATATGACGATTCTACGGTATGCGATCTTCCCCACGGCCCGCTGACGGCTTATAGCTGGAATGACCTAAAGAAAGGGCCTTTTAATGCGAAATCTTCTTATTCTGGTTTTGATCAAGCAATAGGGGCCGATCGCCCATTCTTCGGTCAACAAATCCCGTTTTACGTGGAGGGACACTCTTGCGCGGTGACTTCTCTCCAGACGAGTAAAACATTACCAATTGTTTCTCCGGGTGTTTATCCGAAAGCTTGCATTAAGAAGTAGAGGTCGTGTGTCCGAGGCTTGAGCCTTGCTTATGGCCTTATAAGATGAAACGAATATTAATATTTTTAGGTTTTCCGTTGGGGTTTGAACAATGAGCATCACACATAAGTTCTTCTCTAGTTCGCTGGTTGCTGCAATCGTCTTCATGGCAGGGCTTCAACCAAGCCAAGGATCAATTCCTGAACCAACGGGACCTTTCTCGACCATCGATCCGGTGAATATTGAACCACCGATTGATCCCAATCCACCCGTCGACCCCAATACGAAATGGACTGATGTCGGATCCGGTATCACCCACTCATGCGGTATTCTGAATACAGGTGCTTTGCTGTGCTGGGGGAATAACGATTACGGTCAAACAACAGCTCCAAAGGGAGCTTTTAGATCGGTTTCTGCAGGTGGGGTTCAAAGCTGTGGGATTACCAAGACAGGTCGTCTTAAATGCTGGGGCTCAGGTCATTCCATCCCTAAAAAATCACCAATGGGAAAATTTCTTGCAGTAAGCGCTGGTGATGTTCATACCTGCGCGATTGCTGCTAACCATAGAGTGCGCTGTTGGGGCGAAAACACCTACCAGCAAGCGCGGGCACCTTCCGGAAAATTCGAATCCATTAGTGCCGGCGGACGTCATACCTGTGGCGTAAAGACCGATGGCGGTTTGGCCTGTTGGGGGGAATCGTCATTCCTGGCCGCAAAAATTCCTGCAGGAAGTTTCAATGCTGTATCAACTGGAGAGGATCACGCCTGCGCTATTCGTAATGACAGTACCCTGATCTGCTGGGGAAATAATGCCTATGGCCAGGCCGATGCACCAGCCGGTCAGTTCAAATCGGTGACGGCCACTGAATTCAATACCTGTGGGCTTGGCTTCGACGGCGCGTTCCAGTGTTGGGGGAGAGATCTGCTGACGGATGACACTCAAACGAAATATGGAAACATCAGTGCAGGTGGAGCGCACATTTGTGGAATCACGCTTAGCGATACGATGTCTTCTGGAACCGTCGCATACAGTAAGGGGGTTGATAAAAAATGGGCAGGGCCAGAAGCGAATGGGATAAAGGTTCAATTAGCGATGCTCGGTACATCACTTGTTCTCTCAGCTGTCCAAAGCTTCATGCCAAAGCCCCCGGATCCGGTGGCGGAATCGCTTTCGCGGATCGAGGCCAATCTGGCTGAACTCAAGCAGTCCATAGGAAACCTAAACCAAGGGATCGACGACATAAAAAAGAATCTCACGAATTTGTCCTGTAAAACCGCATTGGATCCAATTATAGCCGCCTCAGATAGAATTAAGGGGGCTGAGACGAAGTATCTTGAGGTTATTGATTTATCATCTATAAAAATCAAATCATATATCGCAGGAGATGACCCAGGGGATAGGAAGAAAATGGATAAGTTTGCTGATGATTGGACAGGAAAAGGAGGCCTCGAAGAGAGTATTAATAACATAACATCAGCCCTTGTACCTAATATTGGCTTACAAGAATCTGCACTGAAAAGCTGCATGGAAAAGAGTTTCAACTTGTGGAAGAATTCAGCAACACACCCATTTAACGACAAGGTGTATTATGAGCCAATCTATGAGCTGTTGGCTTATGCAATGAGCCGTCAAACACTTGCGCTGAAGATGTTGCAAGAAATTTACCTATACCAGGCAAGTTTAGAACTGGGTAAGGGGGGTGTTAATTACTCCCCTGGCGATATGGTCGGGTTCTGCGCAAATGTCAGAAGCAACGCCGCTTCTCTGTCAGGGAAGACAGGTGATGCTTGGAAGAATGCGCAAGTGTATTGTGATCAAGCCAGCGATCTAACCAAGCAGGTTTATAATAATATGGTCAAGGAAATGGAGCTGGCCGGGGCTCCATATACCGGTGACGATACGGTTCTTTCATTAGGCTCAGCGCTTGTAGGGAAAGGAAACAAAGACGTTAATCGAAACTGGCTTTGGGTGCGCGATGTTGATGCATATGGCTACACCAAAGGTAGTTTTTACGATAACTCCATACGTCCACCTGATTACCAAGAGGATAAAGATTTTCCTGGGCCCAAACCGGAGTATGTATACTATTCCTGGCAGCCTGCTGGACAAGCTTGGATGGACGTTGAAGATACCTTTTATCATCAGCTCGGGTCAGAAGAGCGGAAGGATTTACCCATCACTATGCGTGACGAGGTAAACTTTAAAAACATCACTGATCGTGTCATATGGATCACGAACAAAACCTTCCCCGTCGATTGGAGTGAGATGGCTCACTTTTATAAAACCCAGGGTGCTCCGAGTCCTTGGGGCACGATTGTTAAAGCCTTTGTTGCAAGCGGGATCGGGAAAAAAATTGGGGATGGCCGTCACGTTTTAGGAATCATTACAAACCAATGGAAGTTTCGATGGTTTACTGGCCGAACGACTTGGAACGATGATGTTCGTGACGTTGGAAGTCGGGCGTATGATTCCAACGGTTATGAGAAGTATACGGATGTTCTCGGAAGCTTCTATGAAAGATTGTTCCCTCTCCCTGGTAGAGGTAAGACGTATTGGGGTAACACTGGTGTATGTTCTTCATCTCCTCTCTTTCCAGGGAATGTTCGGTTCTCCGTTGGCTGTGGTAAACCTGATGAAAATATAGCCCTCACGCGTTGGCCTGTGCTGGACGTCAGTAAGCTTGGATGCTCAAAGTCAATGGTGGTGGAGGGATCAAAGGTGGTGGATGGCCAACAACGGCCCCCCATCAATTATGTAGGGGCTCCCACACGTTGTGGGAGCGACCTTGACCGCGTGATAAACAGTATGGTCCCACGACCAATTACAATAGAAGGGCGGGTACCTCCTCCAAATAGTTTTCATTACACACTTAGTACCATAAATAATGATTCAGGACCGTACGCAAGAGCTATTTCTTGCGATATAAACCTATCGGGTGCAAAAGATTGGTATAAGTCAAGAGTTGCTCAATTTACTGTTTTTGATCCGGTCACATCAAAGTCGTTCTCTTCTGACGAAACGGGAATCCCTGCTCCTTTTATATCAACTTATTTTTTGGCTAATAAGATAGGAAACCCTAAGGTGTTTCAGGTTGTATGCTCAAGTAACGTTGTGCATGGCGAAACTGGAACGAGTTACGATGTGAGTACCCCAACGTATCAGTTTGACACCACAACAAATCAACTGACCCCTGTAAAAAACTAGTTAAGAAGAACTAGATGACCTTTGTTGAGCCAGATTGAGGGAATCATCATGGACCGTAGAAGCTTTCTGGGTTTGACGGGATCAACCTTACTTATTGGTTCTCTTCCCAAAAGTGTGATTGCAGCGGCGGTCGGCGATACCAATCTCGCGGCGGCCTTGATCTCCCTATCTCGCCAGATGGATGGTTATGTCCTTCTTCCTGGAGTTAAAAACTTTAGGTACGAAAATATGCCTGCCAACGATCGATATGAGCGGATCACGCCCTTTGCGATCGCCATGTGTAAAACCCCAAAAGATGTCGTGCGGTGCGTTCATTTCTGTCGCAATACGGGCATACAGCCCACGATTCGTGGAGGGGGCCATAACTATGCCGGTGCGTCTTCATCGCGAGGCTTGCTGATCAAGACAACCTTAATGAACGGCATCAGTTCGACCTTTGTTCAAGGCAAGAAAAGAATTCGCGTTGATGCTGGCGCCCTTAACCGTAATCTTTTAGCGAACTTGAGGGGAGGGGAGTGGATGCTCCCTATTGGGACCTGCCCAACGGTTGGTGTTGCAGGGCTCACATTAGGGGGGGGTATCGGAGATAACAGTCGATGGGCAGGGATGACCTCTGATTGTCTTGTAGAGACGGATATTGTTTTGGCTTCCGGTGAGCTCGTTACGGCTAACTCAAATTCCAATTCCGACCTCTTCTGGGCCTGCCGCGGTGGTGCGGGTGGAAATTTTGGGGTCAATACCTCGTTGACCTTTGATTTAGTTCAACTTAAACAGAAAGAGATTACGATTTTCGGTTTTAGATTTGGGGGCGTTGATCGAGCGATTGAGGCCTTCACGAAGTTCGACAATATCATGCAGACTGCGCCTGTCGAACTGAGTGGTTTCATGGGGTTGACGAATCAGCATCCCCTAGGAAGTGACTCTCAAACCTCTGTAGGTACCACCCTCTCTTATCCGGAATTTTCCATCGACGGTTGTTATCAAGGATCCGTTTCGGAAGCCAGGGACCTGCTTGCGCCGCTGATTTCGATGGCAAATCCACTTGGATCGCTGATTGGGCCGGCTGAGTTTTGGTGGGCACAAATCAGCTATCTCGCTGTTCCTGATCAACCGAAACATGGCTTTGCTGAATGCGCTAGATATTGTAATAGTGCACTACCACAGACTGTGGTCGCTGAACTGGTGAATCGGGTGATGAATGCTCCAGGTGGAACATCGGATGCCTTCGCTGAGGTGAGATTAATGTGTTGGTCGGGCGGTTCCGTTATTAACGGCATCCCTCGAACGCAAACCGCTTATGTCCATAGAAATTCAACTACCCTTTTGCGGCCCGCGGTTTGGTGGCGTGAGACGCCTCGCGGTCTTCAGAATGACCTATTAGCCTGGATGAATAGCACTTACGCATACATCCAACCCTATACACAGCCGGAGTCCTTCCAGAATTGGCCCGATGCCGTTATTTCAGACTGGCCTCAAGCTTATTACGGAGAAAATCTCCATCAGTTGATGGATGTTAAGACCAAATACGATCCTCATAACTTATTTAGGTACTCCCAAAGTATTCCTGTTCGTTCTCATCCAGTTGGGGCTGGATTGGCCAATCCTACAGCCTTAGGAACTGCTTAGTTCTTTATTCAAGGCTTCAGATTTATTTATTAATTTTAGTGACCTGATCTTAGTCGAGTTTTAGTCCGTACTAAACGCATTCTCCGCGATAGACTTCGAACTTTCTTTGTGTTTCTCGTCAATATTTATCTCCATAATAAAATTCGGCAATGTATGTTGTCATTTGCCCATTTGTTATTGCTTTGTATCGTACTAAATTTTCAGATTTTTTCAGCGGAGGTTCAAGCCGATATTGTTTCAATAGAGACCTTTCAGAATCAAACTTTGAATTGGACGCATTGTTTCGCAGAGATGGAGTGCGCAACACTTAATGTCCCCGCTGATTATGATCACCCGCGAGACGAGATCTGGAGTCTTGCGATTGCACGTTATCCTTGGAAATCCGATGGTGTTCGGCTTGGGATATTGTTTGTCAACCCCGGTGGGCCCGGTATTCCGGGAATACCAGATTTGGCCGGCTACCCAAGATTCTGGGATACCTTGAGGAAAAATTACGACATCATCACCTTCGATCCTCGCGGCACCGGTTCCTCTTTTCCTACCGTTGATTGCCTGAGTGATGATGAAAAGTATGCAATCCGCAATCAGGTAAGTAGTCCAGAATCGGAGGCTCAGATCAAATTAGCTAGGATCCTAGGGCGACTTCAGGCGGACAGTTGCTTTAAGAAGTATGGTAAGAAGCTCGCGTTATTTTCAACAAAAAATGTGGCGCGTGACATTGATATTCTTAGAAGTGCCATGGGTGAACCTCAGATAAGCTACCTTGGGTTTTCCTATGGCACGTACCTTGGCATTAATTACGCCGAGTTGTTTCCTGGAAGAACGCATCGAATTGTCTTGGATTCCGTTATGAATCCGGCAATCAATTATCAAAGGATCAGACATGATCAAGCCATAGGATTCCAAAAATCTATTGAGCGTTTTATTTCCGACTGCCCAAGGCACGAGGATTGTCCTCTACCCCCCGGAAAGGTCTCTGGATTACAAGCTCTTGGTAATCTGGTTGCACGTATGGATAAATCACCCTACAAAAGCGAGGATGGACGCGAACTCTCTGGTTCACGCACCTTGGGTTTGATCGAATCAAGTATGTACATGCCAGAAGAGGGATGGCCTCTTCTTAGGAATATTCTAAAATCCGCATTTGCAGGAAACTATAAACCTATGCTCGAAAAGGCATTTAGTCCTGCATTGATGGTCAATCCTGCCGATAGTCCTTACCTAGCCGTCATGTGCCATGATCTCCAAACAACCCGTGATCCTGAAGCTCCGAAGACACTGGCAAAACAATGGCGTCATCAAGCGCCACTGACTGGGGCCGCCAGAGCGTGGTCACTACAACCCTGCGAGTACTGGCCAGTCAAATCCCAACAAAGACCACATTTGGTTTCTCTTATGGGAGCAGGTCCAATCATGATTGTGGCTGGACAAAACGATCCCGCCACACCACTTAAATGGGCACGCGCCCTTGGTCGCCAAGTAAAAAATGCCGTCTCATTAGAATGGCGGGGGGAAGGGCATATTGTTTATGGCCGAGGTGGATCTTGCGCTGATCTTGCGATTGAAAGCTTTTTGACATCATCAGCCCCTTTAACGCAAAGCATTAAATGTCCTTGAAAATGCCCTTTTGACAGGTGCGTGTCGAAGAATCCCCACGGGGTCTTGTTTTTGTATTCGATAAAAATCGATTGAATGTCCCGATCTCAACAGTAAAAGCGCTGGTCCTTCTGGTGGCGAGCCCAAGGCTCGTTTACGGTTCGGTGAACAGCATTGCTCAGATGGAAAGGGTGGGTACGTTCCTCCGTTTTGCCCAGGAGGGCTATTCTATGGGTCCTTCTGGCGATTTTAGTTAACGGGTGAAAACGGCCCCGCTTTTTTTAGATTACAATTTTTGGCACAAATGCAACTTTGCGGGGGGACTTATCAAAAAGTACGAGCCATACGTTACCCAGCGGCCTACCCCAATCCTGTTGGTAGCCCGAGTAAATCAAGTGGCCCCTGCGAGATGGCATTGGTGCACGTCCCGCAATGATGCCATCCTAAAGCGGCGAGCTCTCAAGAAGCGGGGGTATCGTGACTTAGAGATATTCGATACACGGGATTGACCCAGAAAAGAAAAAGTTTCTGGTGACCAAGAGGATTGTATTCTCCAGTCATTCCAGCGATCGCGGGAATCCTTTCTCAGAGCGCTGATCAGGACTTCATCCTTAGGATATGAGTGAGCCCTTCGTTCAATTCTGACCGCTCGCAAAAAAACGAGCGCCTTCACGATCTCGAAATTTTTCAGAATTTTTACCTTTGTAACCTCGCTCCCCTAATGGTTTCAGTAAAACCGATCAGGAGGGGGGAGCCCGAAGGGGTGCCCAAAGGATTCTAGAAATTATTGAAAACCCTTAAAAGTGTTGGTGCCCCGGGCCGGGGTCGAACCGGCACAACCGTAAGGTCGAGAGATTTTAAGTCTCTTGCGTCTACCAATTTCGCCACCGGGGCTGATATATGTCTCGCCGCTAGAGCGACCAACATGCCTATCTTACCAGACCAAAACCTCCTCATGCGTGATCAATTAGTAGGTGTTAATGATCTCTGTTTCTCCCTTCAGCATGTTCTGCGAAAACCGGTAGAAATGATGATGACAGACGCTTTCCATGACGTAGTCGAGGTAGCGCATGGGGTAGGGCTTACTTTTGGCAAAGCGGTAGAGCCGTTTCAAATAATGCTTGCGCAGCGACCAATCGCCGGAATGGATGAGAAGTTTCATAAGCATCCAGGTCGTGAAAGTGAGAGAGATGGCGAGATATTTGACCTGCACCCACCGAGGGATGTTGGGTACACGGGTCGCCTCAGCATGATCGTAAAAACGTCGATGAATGTAGAGGTCATCCAGGCGATCAAAATAGGCCTCGGGTTGGTAAATCTCAACCAGGAGATCTACAAAACCCTGAGAGAGCTCTTCCCGGGTCATCTGGGCTGGGATGACATTGGTGCCAAAATCAGGGGGATCTTTTAGATCTAATCGCCCCTCTTTGAGGAGTCGATCATAAAGCGGGGTCTTCGGGATCGCGGATAGCAGCCCCACCATGGCGTGAAGAATTCCAGATTGCTTCAAGAAGCGTCGTTGCGCCTCAAAAATGATCGGTGTGTCGGCATCAAATCCGACGATCAGTCCACAGGTCACCTTGATCCCTTTTGATTGTATTCGATGGATCCGCTCGAGGAGGTAGGCCTCGGAAGCATTCTCTGAAAGACTCTCTCGCTGTTTTCTGGTGTCTACATTTTGGAGTTTTCTTGTTTCCATGAGGGCTTCGGGGTTGGGCGTTTCAACCCCGACAAACACGGTTCTGATATTGGCCGCTACAAATAAATCCAGAAGCTCCTCATCATCAGCTAGATTAAGGGATGCCTCGGTATGGAGCGAAATGATGTAGCCATTTTTTTTCTGCCAGTCAGCCAGTCGATGAAGAATGGGAATAAGGGCCTTCCTGTTTCCGATGACATTATCATCGACCAAGAAGACCGCCCCCATCCCGGCTTTTTTCCAGGCTTCAAGCTCCTCGATCACTTGGTCCGGTGTTTTTGCCCTTGGCTGACGACCGAACGTGACGATGATGTCGCAGAATTCACAAAGAAAAGGACAGCCCCGTGACATCTGGATGCTCCCCTGAAGATAGCGGTCGAGCTTTAGGAGATCAATCCTTTGAGCGGGTAATTGGGTGAGGTCTGTTCTTGTTTTTTGTTCATAGACGGATGCATGGCAACCCTTTTGAAAGTCTTCTAGAAATTGAGGCCAGGTGGTATCCGCTTCACCGATGAAACGGACATCGGCGAGACCATCAAGATAGTGTTCTTCGACCGTGATCCAGGGGCCTCCGACGACTAAAAATTTCCCCAGCGACTTGATTCGCTCTGCAATCCCTTTCATCCGGTCACGTTGCACAATCATGCCCGTGAGACCCACGATATCAGCACTCAATACGATGGCCTCATCAATGGGTTCAACCGCCTCATCGATCAAAATGACTTCGTGTTCAGGGGGGGTAAGAGCGGCAAGCAGCGTCAAGGCCGATGTCGGCATCATGGCTTTACGGTTGAATATCTTCAGGGAGTGACTCATGCTCCAGAAGGACGGGTTGAACTCGGGGTTGATAAGCACGATGCGGAGCGGTTTCTTTAAGGGCTTCATCGACACGTCCTGAGAGGTTCGTAGGCTTAGGGTGTTCTGAGCGAACAAAGTCTTTGATTATGGGAGGCGAAGTCTAGCGTCCTCGAGTTCCTGAATCTTCTGCCAGCGCTTAAAGGTGCTACGGTATCGTCTTTTCTCTGAGGAGGGGAGTTGTTCGAGTTGATGGACCAATTCTCTGAGTGTCTCGATCTTCCGCCGGTAGGTGAAGCAGATCTCATCAGAGCCTTCCATAAACTGTGCATGAATCCAAGCTCGCTCGCCGCCCATGATTAATGGGGCATCGTTTTTGTGTTGTTTCATGAGGGTACACCTCCAAATGGATCATGGCTTGTGCCATGTGTACCCCTTTGGTCAGTCATTCTAAAGAGAGGTTCAACATAAGAAGGCACCAATTGGGATTGTCGCTGTCTCAACGTCATCGATCTTAAGATCGCCCCGATAGAGGACAGATGAATGAAAGCAACAGGATTAATCTTCTTTGGGCTGTGCCTTATTCCTTGCGGCATTTTGATCAGCAGCATTTGGCTTTTTTTTGGTGGTAGTGCCAGTCTACTGGCCGGTAATATTAAGTTGATGAAAGCCATGAGATTGGAGTCTATGCCACACCAAGGCTCATCGAAATATGTGGGGCAATAAAAAACCCAGTCTTGGCTGGGCTTTTTATACTCGAGAGAGGATTTATTTTTTTCTACACTACTGAGACGGTCAGTGTCTTGAAAAGTTCACCTTAGTGTTGATTTAAAGAGTTACTTTTCCATGAATATTCCTTTCGAACCCCTAGGATCAGGCGGTTACCGTGATCTCTACAAACTATCAGTGACCGTCACCGCCTTTTTTTTGGCTTATGGTCAATGGCCCGAGACCTTGATTACCAACAAGGGCTATCTGGTGGACCTCTTCAAGAAAATCCCCAAGGAATGGCACGATCCCTTATTGAAACGGCTTCGATTCGAGCCAGCTAAAGAGGACAATACGTTGATCTTGAAGGATGCCGAGGGACACCTGATGGATTTCAGCACGGCCGCTGTCGCAAGCGAGGCGCAATTAGGTGCTGATTGGCTTTTTTCGAAACCCGTTAAAATCCCCTTTTAATCGTCCCCTCGCAATGCTCCGATATTGTCGCTTGAATTGAGGCGATGGATCATTTTTTGGTGTTGTGACGCTAGGTCCATCGAGGGGTCGGGTCTTGGTTCTTTTACAGTCCCTTGCGCCCCCTTTTAGCTTTAATCTCAAGGTCCAAGCAGTTTCTTTCGTGCGCGTATCTTTCATAGACCCAAGCCATGCCGCGGCGCAACCTTTGAAAGGTTGATGCCAAATGCTCCGATGAGGATCTTGCCGACGCGACGTCCTTAACCCTCAGTGGCGACGACATCAATGAGGACGTCCTTGCCGAAGACGAGCGAGGCTAAGAATTGTTTGGACGCCGCGGCAAAGGGCTGATGTTTCTTTGGGGGCATCCATTTCATCGAGGCGGATTCGAATGCTCGATGGTCATGGTCGATCAGGCTGATGGTATCCCCACCAAGACCCCGATGACACGCTCTTTGAGGCGTGCCGCAACCCCATGGAGTGAGAAGAGCGCTAACAGGATGAACCCTGAGATATGCCTCAAAGCCTTTAGAGGCCATGCCTTTAGGCTCATTCAGGCATGTCTTCGGGGAGTCGCTCGCCAAAGGCTGCCTTGACCGCGGTCAAACGATCTTTACAGACTTTGTAGGCCGCAAGTGCCTGATCTACCATAGGAATCAAGGCATCTATATCGGGTTCTTTCTGGGTTCTGAGGGTCTCGGCAACCTCTTTGAGAATGGCATAATTCGCTTTGAAGGTATCAGATTCCTGGGTCATGGGGTTCTCCTTCAGGGGGGATGATGACGGGTACGGTACCGTCGTGAAATTCGAGATTAAATTGGTGAGCGAGCCGCGCACTTTTGCACGAGGTGATGGGTGGACCATCCTGATGATGGGCCAGCGCAAAGCCCCGACATAAGGTGGCTTTGGGCCCAAGGCCCAGCACTTCTCTGGCAAATGCTTCGGTCATCTGTTCAGCCTCTTTGAGGCGCTCTAGGCTAAGGTCATGAAGACGGATTCTGAGGTACTCAAGATCCCTCATCATCGTGTCAATGATCAAGGCCGAACGCTGCCCGATGCTGTCTAAGGTTCGAATGATCTCAAAATCGGTGACTTCAAGATGTCGATGGCTCTCATATTGGATCGAGCGAAAGTCCCGATCAAGACCGTGCTCGGCATGAATCAGTTGCTCCTGAGCGAGGTTGACTATGCGCCTTAGGGAATCCTCGACGTCTTGATTACCCCGGGCTAAGTGATTTTCAGCGGTCTTAAAAATAATCAGGAGGTTTTCAATGGCGGACTGAGTGTTCCCATAGAGGGTTCCTTCGATATGGCCAATCACTTTTGAAGGTGTATCAAACCGCTGGTTCGCGATTTCATCAAGGATCGTATTATCTCGTTCATGACCAATCCCTGTGAGAACCGGGATCAGAAGCCGGGCGATCGCCTCAGCAACGGCTTCATCATTCAGCCAATAAAGATCAGTGACGGAACCACCCCCTCGAATCAGACACACGGCATCAAAGGCGTGGCCCCTTTGAACGTCCTCTCGAAGGCGATGAATGGCTTCAAGAAGGCTCCCGGAGGTGTCGGGTCCTTGGAAGGTGGCCGTGTAGTAGGTGAATTGGCAAATCCCATGGCTTTGAAGGCGATCCGCGTCTTGCCTGAAGTCACCGAGGCCCGCGGCTTCCCTGGGGCTAATGACGGCGACGTTACAAAATTCAGTGGGGCAGGGGAGTTTCCGATTAAGATCATAAATGCCGCGCTGAATCAGGCCTTCGCGAATCGCATTTAACTTTGCAGCGATATCCCCAAGGGTAAAGGTAGGGTCGATATCTTCGATGACCGCCCGTAACCCATAGGTGGCATTAAACTCCGCGGTGAGTTGAAAGAGGACCTTGATCCCAACCTCAAGCACTGCGCCGGTGGTCTCCTGAAACCGGGCAAGAACCGTTTGCGCTCGGCTATTCCACAAAAAGCCCTGCAGCCGGGCAACGAGTTTTCCCTCGCCGTCATGTTCCACCAATTCAAGGGCGAGATGTCCCCCATTGATTGGACGGAGTTGGCTGATTTCGACACGGACCCATTGCGACCGCTTCACTCGCTCCATGATGGCACCAGAGACTTCCTGAAGGAACGCTGAGAGACAGACGCCATCTCCAGTGTCGCTCGATAGCGGCAGAGTGGCAGGGATCGTGTGGATTTGATTTGCGATAAGGCCGTCTTCAGACAGCCACATCTTGAAGGGAGTCAACGATAAACCTTCAGGCACATACCACTTTTTTTTGAGAGGATCCCAGCGTGCCCCAAGCATTTTGGCTTGATCCTTTTGAGCGAAGGGGACCTCAAGGAAGGTGATGGTGGTTGTCGACATGAGGGAGGGATGCGGATGGGCTAGGATTCTCGTATTTTGTCTAGTCTTCCCCGTCAATTCTGAAGGGCTAAGCCTTTTCTGAGTATGTGAACACCTCCATTATCGCACTTCATCGTCCTCTAGATATCGCTGATGGATAGACAAAAAAAAGCCCCGGAGGCCGGGGCGTTCTAGGAGGAGAAAGCAGCACAACAGAACAAAAATCAGGGAATCAATTAGGAAGAGGACGACGCGTCTGCCTTGGAAAGATCCACGGTAGCCACCGCGGCCACCAAAACAAAAGCAACAATCAAAAATTCCATAAAAATCCATAAGCTTGTGAAGTTGGATGTACTATATCAGATAACAAAACCAATATTTATGCCATAACAGTTTCTTTATAGGAAACAACAAATGGGTGTGTTGTCCTTCTAAAGGGGGTGTGAATGTGAAGCCAAGGCACACACGATCTTGTTAGAATCTCTGTGGTAAGCGCCTAAATGACAAGGGCCGCCCCATCCTTACTTGGAATTGATATCACGCTATGAATGCTGAAGAACAACGTTTATTAACGGGCTTTCTGGATCAACTCAAAGGAATTCGTGGGATCCAGAAAGATCCCGATGCCGATCTCTTGATTAGAAAAGTGGCGGGTGATCAGCCCGATGCGCTCTATCTCCTGGTGCAAAAAGCGCTGATTCAAGATCAGGCCCTGTCGGGAGCAAGGCAACAGATCGTGGCACTGGAGCGGCAGCTAGAAGACGCCCGTACCGCATCCGGGACTGCTTCCACCGGCGGTTTTTTATCGCAGAATCCCTGGTCCGGTTCGACATCCCGGCAACAGCCAGCTGCTATGGCCGCACCACAAGCGCCTCCCTACCCAGCCTCGATGGCGCCTCCTGCGCCGATGTCATCGGGTTTTGGCGGCTTCCTCGGTTCAGCGGCCGCTACGGCAGCGGGTGTCGCCGGCGGGGCGTTCCTCTTTCATGGTATCGAAAGCATGATGGGGCACCATGGCGGTGGACTCGGGTATTCCGACACCGGGTATGGAGATGGCCATCATGCGGACAATGTCACCATCAATGAATATTATGGCGATGGCGCACTACCGCCAACCCATGAGGCAGGCTATAGCCCCGTCGAGGACCAGCAAGACCTAGAAGAAGACTGGGACTCTTATAATGATGATGTCAACAGCGTCGATGTCTGATGTTCACTCACGCGGTGTCTTCCAATAACCTTTGACGAGCTCCAGCTGCTCTCTAAACCATCGGTGCCCAAGATCAGAGGTCATGCTTCGATGCCAGATCATATGGGTTCGAATCGGGGGGACTGGGACTGGAAGTCTAAATTGCTGGATAGGGTAGATCTCTACAAATCGTGCGGCCATTTCTTCCGGCACCAGGGCTAGAAGGTCTGATTGGATGACGACATGAGGTAATAAGAGCGCATTGGGCACTTCGAGTTTGGTGCGTTCTCTGACCCCTTCGAGCATGTGACCTAAGGTCCCTTCGCTTGCATGGGTGAGGAGGTCAAAAGCGGTCACGAACTGCTCGGCCAACAAGGTATCGAGACTGGGATCTTGTTGGATGGATGGGTGGTCACCCCTTGCGATTAAAACCCATTGGTTTTCATCATAAATCGGTTGTTCTAACTGCTGATCAACCAGAGGGACATGATGAATCGCAAGGTCCACCCGATGCTCTCTCAAAAGGCTCGGTAATTCGGCCACAGGATCAATGGTTCTGATCACCAGCCGGATATTGGGGGCCTTGGATTGAATGAGGGCGTTGAGCCTCGGACCAAATAACCCCCCTCCGCCATAGGCTAAGGCAAGAACGAAGGTCCGCTGGCTGGTCGCTGGGTCAAAGTCTCCCTTGTTGGAGAGTTCGTCCCTGATCAAGTTCAGTGCCTGATGAATTCTTAAGTAGAGATCATCGGCCTTGACGGTCGGCGTCAGGCCTTTGGATCGCCCCTGAAAGAGCCGATCATCAACCAAGTAGCGGAGTCTTCCCAGCGCGAGGCTGATGGCAGACTGGGTCATCCCGAGCCGCTCTGCGGCTTTGACTTGGCTTTTTTCCTCATAAACCGCCTCAAAGACGGTCAAGAGATTCAGATCGATACTGCGAAGATTGATCATAGTGACCTTGGGGTCGGTGAGAATGATCCTTCATTCTAGCGATCCCAAGGCCTATCGATCCATCATCAATCGCTGTCTTTGATGACCCCGAGTGACCGTCCCAGCCAATAGGCGATCAGGTAGTCTGCACCTGGAAGCTCCCCCCCGACATTATTGGCTTTATAGCCGAAGATGTTTTCTTTCCAGGCGTAACCGCGGTAGGCACTTCCTTTAAATAAGGGCATGGCGTTCAGTGATTGAGTTCGATCTTGACTCGACCAGTCCATTTTCCAAGGGGCTGAAGGGAATGGCGACATCACAAACGCCTGGCTGATCCGCTGATCGATATCCACTTCCGTCTTTGGTGCTGGCATTTCCCGGAGGCGCCATAGGGCATCGTCTTTAGCATTAGCATGAGGCATGGTTCCAAGCGCGCTAAAGGCGACACTCCATAAACCCATGGGTACCCGTGCAAACGACTGATAGATGTTTTCAATACCGCGTTTTAAGGGGGTGTCGGTATCGATTCCTTGGAGGGGATACTTTTCACTCAGAAGCTTGAAGTTCAGATATTGGATGACGGCAAGGTGCGATCCACTCCAATCGGCAATACCATTGTTGTAGGTGACGTTGCTCCCTGAAAGGAGTGCGTTGGATTGCCGGTTCCATTCCTTTTTGGTTTCACTGAGGGCCAGAGCACTTCCCGTGCTATAGGCTGTTAGCCACAACGCCCCCAAGCGGTTATAACTGCTGCCTTGAGCCAAGGAAAGCTCGGTGACGGCTCGGCTCATGTCTCTTTTGATTCGTGCGCAGATCTCCCCGTAGCTCACTGTCCCATCGCAAAGGGACGCTTGGGCGACGGTCAGCCCCAGCAAAATCCCCTTGAACATGTCATTGTTGCCGCCCTGTTCCCATTCAAGTCCTGAAAATTCACCGGTACCGGCTATCCAGGGGGGGGTGGGATGTCCTTCGGCCTTTCTAAGAGAGCGTGCGAAGGTGCGACTATCGCCGGTGATTTCCAGAAGCTTAAGGAGTCCTGTGGTTGTTTTGGCGATCGTTGTTAAGGCCGTCTCATCCCGGGTCACCAGAAAACGGTAGTACTGGCTTAAGGCGTAAGCACCCGTCCACAAGGCCGCATCATCACTGGCAGTGCCGATCCCTTGATGATTGATCCACCCGCCCGGACCAAGGTTTCCTGAAGGCTGATGGGATCGATGACTTTATTGATGACTCGAAGAGCCTTTGGATGTTGTTGATAAAAGTCATAGTCGGTGGTGTCCCTGATCGCGGTATGAATCGGGTTTTTAAAAAGAGACAGGTCCGCGTATGGCGCGACATCCGGTAGCGCTTGGAAGCTGGCATAAAGGCTGAACAAGGCATTCCTCGTACTGCTTTGGAGTGCATTATGGGTCGGCGTTTGCGCGATAGAAGCCTCAAAGATAGGGGCAGTGGTACTGACTGCTGGCATAGACCACGTTTCGCTGGTGGCGACATCCAATCCTTGAAACTGTCCTTTGAGGACACCATGATCCAGCGCCAAAGTCCCTGAAATGGCGGTCGGCGTTTGATCGGCCTGTGTTCGAGTGAGAGGGCCGCGGTGCTTGATGAAATCAGCTCGCTGGAGATTCGCGGAAAAGGTCCAGCCACCCCCAGGGGTCGCTACAGCCTTTCCCATCCAGACCCAGGCAAGGGTCCGACCATCTTCAACCCGGACGGCGTCCTCATAATTAATGACTCGGACGAATTGGTAGCCATTGTTGGTTGCCGTTATTTCAGCTTGACCCTTGAAGGAGCCACGAGCATCAAAACCTTCGACAGTAAAGACCGTGCTGGCTTGAGCCAAGCCGATGCTCCCCGCTAAACAGAGGAGCATGGCCCAAAGACAAAATCCCAAGTGTGGGGACGCGTTGACCTGCTTCATGGCGTTCAATCTCCAAGTGACCTCATCAAAAAAACGGTGTCTCCTCATCACCTAAGGGCAACCTCCCTCGAGGGTGACAGCCGTTTCAAGGTATCGGGTGGCCACATGGACGTCCAATGAGGAAATAGAAAGATCAACTTCGCTGTCATCGGGGCCCACTAGATCCATGAATAATGATCTGTGAACAACCCCAATGGCTCCGGGTAGAAGAAATCTAGCCCGTTGGGGAGACTTAAGGGCCTCGGCCAAGGCAGCGTTGGTAGCGCTCATCGACCCGTTGGGCGAATTTAGCGGTGGTCAGGCCGCTGGTGATTTTGGGGCTTTGTAGCCGAATCTCAGGTAGCTGCGCCTTGGCGAGCGGCTTTCCCTGTTCTGTTGCAAGGCGGCCAACGGCCGTGTAGAGAGCCGTCGACGTAAACGAAGGTTCTTTTTCCTGCCGAAGATCCTCCCGAATGGTGCCCTCGGTCAGTTCAAGGTCCTGGGCAAGCGCTAAAACGTTTTTCTGGGTTTCACTCGGACGATCGTCGATCGTTGAGCCATCATAGCGAAGCAAGTCGCCATCGAGCGCTATTGCGCTCCCCGTTAGCCGGCTAATCGTGGCCTGGAAGGCGGCATTTCGGCTCGCATAATGACCCGCGTTGAAGTCTCCAAAGCGGTACAGCATCCGGTCATACTCCACCGGATAACCCAGCAGATACGCCACCCCGAAATAAACGCCGCCACGACGACTAAAGAGTTCTTCGCGAATGGTTCGATCGCTTGGGTAGGGATAGGGGGTCTCTTTGACCATGGCTTCGGCGAATTTGACACTCACCTGCATGGGGCCACCGGTCCTGACGGGGTTATGTCCTTCAAGAAGCCTTCGGCCCAGTGGAATCTCCGCGGTCATATCCCGATAGAGGATATTGAGGTCATTCTCGGTCTTAAGATGATCAATCCGCTCGGCATAGGTTTCCCCCGTGGGCGATTTGACCGCAAGCGCCAGAGTCAACACCGATTCTGGAATCCCGAGGTGCTGTATTTTCTTTGTCATCTGATCACGGACGATGCGCGGTAAGCCTTTAACGCGAGGGTCGGCCTCGAAATTCGATTCCTGTTCAATCACCGCCATGGTCGCGCAGAGATTTTCTTTGCTCTTGGGTAGACCGAGATGGCTAAAGGCCGTATCGATCGCTTCGGCCCAACCCGTACGGTCCCTCACGGATCTTGGAAGCAGCGTCATCGTCAAGGCGCGATCCTCGTGAGGTCCTCCGGAGCCGTTGTTTTCTGTCGTTAGGGGCTGGTTCTCAAGGGGCGCGCCACCGTTTTTTGGGGGTGATGATGTCGTTTCAAGGCCGGGTAGCGTGATGCCGGCCCAAGGATCACTGGCCGAGGGCTTCTCGGGAGACCCGCTGCAGCCAGCCAGGATAGCCAGCAGCCCCTGCAGAATAAGGATTTTGAGTGGCTTCAGATGATATGGGACTTGTCTTTGGGAGCGCATCGTTCTGGGTCTTCATCCGGGGGTTTCTGTTGATGTTAGGACGCTTGGACATGAGGCAGTTGGTCCCAGCGGGTCGTGTAGGCGGGGGAGAGGTGACGACGATTCATACGCCAGTCTTCCTTTGAGCGCTCTAGGCGTGCGAGCCCCTGAGAGGCGGTCCAGAGCGTTTCTCGGCCCATGTTTCGGTTGATCAGATCCATGACTTCCAGAAGTTGTTCACGGTTGCGGCTCGAGTGGGTCTCTTGTTCTTTGAACAGCGTCCTCTGCTGTCCTTGGGCGGAGGAGATCTCCAGCAGCATGACTCCAGCCTTCTGATAAAGGTAGCCGGGTCGATAGATGGTCTTGAGCCCCCGGAGCGCCGCCTGCGTCAGCGTGAGCGTGTCCTGGGTCGGTTCTTGAAGACGTATGGTCACACTGGGGTGATATTGCGGCAAGCGCTCTTGGAACGGCGGGGTATTGAGAAACACGGTCAGTGAGTGTGTATACGTGGCTTGCCTGCGGAGTTTCTCAGCGGCGCGGGCCGTATAGGCGCTGATCGCTTGCCGGAGGGGTCCAGGCTCGCTCAGGAGCTGGCCGAAGCTTCGTGAAGAGATGATCTGTTGGCGGGGCGGCGGTATCCGTTCGAGAGAGAGACAGCGAGTTCCTCTGAGTTCGAGCGCTGTTTTAGCGACGACGACATTGGTTTGCTGACGCAGACTTGAAGAGTCTGCCTCTCGAAGATCCCACGCGTTGTGGAGTCCCAGCGCCGCCAGCCGTAGTGCCCAGCGCCGACCAATGCCCCAGATGGCGTTGGTTGGTGTTGCTAAAAGATAGTCGCGGAGGGCATCGGTCTCGAGTGCGGTGAGGTTGCAGATACCGCTGTCCTTAAAATCAGGATGCTTTTTGGCGAGATGATTAGCAAATTTTGCGAGTGTTTTGGTGTGGCCGATCCCGATCCCGACCGGAATTCCCGTCCAGCGGATGACCTGTTGCCGAAGGCGCGTGGCGAGTGAGCTCAGTTCGGGTGGCCTGAATCCTGTCCATTCGATAAAGGATTCGTCGATGGAGTAGATTTCCTGACGATCACTGTAAAGGCCGATCATTGCCTTTGCTTCATTGGAGCGTGCGACGCAGCAGCCATCATTATTGGAGAGGACCACCACGGGACGGTGATGGAGCGCCGGGTTGAATAGCCGCTCGCAGCTGACGTAGAAATTGTTCCCATCGATGAGGGCGAAGACCTTATCAGACATGGTGAATGACCTGGGTGACGACGCCCCAGATCACGCAGTCGAGGCCCTCACTGATCTTAAGGGGTTGATAATCGGGGTTTTCGGGCATCAACCAGGGGATGCCATCTTGAATGGCCAGTCGTTTGACCGTCAATTCGCCATTAACGGCCGCGATAACGATACGGTTATGCTGTGGTTCGAGTGCACGATCCACAATCAGGAGGTCGCCATCATGGATGGCGGCACCGGTCATGGAATGGCCGCTGACCCGAACGAAAAAGGTCGCCGCGGGATGTTCCACCAGATACTCGTTAAGGTCCAGGCGTTGGTCGATGTAGTCGTCGGCGGGTGAGGGGAAGCCTGCCGGGATACGGCTGGCGAAGAGTGGAAAGCTTAAGGGGGGAGGGGCTATCGCCGGGAACACCATGTCCTTGGTGAGTGCTTGTCTCTGGCGGAGGGACTTGATGGATTCGAGGTACTGTTTCAGATCATCCCAGAGGCTCAAGGGTACTCGGATCGCTCGGGTCGATTCATGATAGTCATTGCTGCCAGGTTTTCTGCCTGCGCCCGTCCTTAAGCCGCCACGAGGTGCCATCTCTCTAATCCTCATCCGAACAAAAAATGAATAGAGGATGGGGGCGAGCGGGCGATTGGGTCAACCCTCAGAACCCATCGCTCCGATCGAACTCAAAAGCTTCGCCGAAGCCTCGGACATAGCTGGCTTTCATGGGGCTTAGACGGAACAGTTGAAAATCACGGAGCGTCTTCAAAAGAGCGACCATAGGGCCATGACGCGCCTCGAAGCGATCCAGAATGGTGTCAAAGATCGCCTGATCTCTCGGGATGAGCTCGGCTTTACAGTAATAAGTGATTCGTTTGCGCGCGAACAGCGAGCTCGATACGGATTCATTATCGATAAAAAGAAGGCTGGCCTTGGGGTTTTGTCGAAGGTTACCGGTATGCTCCGCGAGTTCGCTGATGAAGATATAAAAGGCGAGCGGCTCTTCATCGGCCAGGTAGGGCGCATAACTGGCGGTAGGGTTGCCCTCCTTCGTGGCCGTGGCCAGCAGCACAGAGGCAAAAGCGTGATGGAATTGACGGGCTTCTTCGGCCATCGCCTTCAGATCAGAGGACATAGGGAATAGCCAGGAGGGTCATTCTGAGTGGCGATTTAAGGGTAGGCCAGATCAGTTCGATCTCGGGCCTTCTGGGGAGGCATGAACGGGGTATATTCAAGAAGAGAGACACTCTAAGGGGATGAATGCCTTCTCAAGATGAAAGGGCTCTGGCGAATCGATTGGAAGACGTGGGGGGGGATACGCCTTCCGATGCGGGGGATGATCTGATTCGCCAGAATCCAGTGCTGTTGCGCCCCATGTGGGAGGCAGGGACATCCTGTCATCTCTTTTTTTATTATTCCGATCAGCGAATCCGTGCTGAGCGGAGGTGTATTGTATTTAACCTAGTGACAGTGTCAACAATTAATTTCAAAAAAGGGCAGAGCGCACCATGATGGCTCGTCTCAGGTCAGTAGCAGGACGGCTGCTGCGATATAAACCCAACGCGGGAGTCTGTTCTTGTAGCCAGCCAGGGACCAGTCATCGACAGTATGAAGCCAGGCCAGGATCGCGTTTAAATCAGGCGCATCGGCCGTTTCAGGGCTTGGGCTTGCTTTCGGTGTCGGCTTGGCGACAGTTGGTCGGGTCGAGCGCGGTTTAGGCGCGGTTTTTTCAGCCATAGTGAATCCTCCAGGTAAATCAAAGCAGGGGGCTATGATCGCCAACACGTTGACAGGTGAATAGATCCCATAACCAATAACGCCGGAATGAATCCGACGTTATCGTGCATTAGGTCTAGATTCTGAAATGATCCAGATGTTTGCCTTGATTCAGTAGTTCAGCCAACCAACGTGGCTTAACGCCACGACCCGTCCAAGTTTGTTGCGGGTTCTGTGGGTTTTTGTATTTTGGTGCAACCTTACTGCCCTTGCGTGAGGAAGCGGGTTTACCGCCTTCAGTAATGGTGATCGTAACGCCGATCGAATCAGCCAGTTCCTTGATCTGATTAATGACGTTTTTGCGTTCACTTTTCTTTTTTTCTGCCAGGGCCTTTTCAGCCTTTTCGACAAGATCAGCCAGTTCGTGCAGGGCTAAATGCGAGAAGTTGTCGCTCATATTCTAAGTACCTATAAGTTATTTGGGAGGTCCATTATAACGATAACCAGAGAATAGTGTGAAGAGTGGCTTAGAAATTTAGGAAATAATAGATTTACAAAAATTATTAGAGAATTCGATGATGGCGATAGGCCTTCTCTGAGGGCCGTGTCAATTCGGATTTATCCCTATCATGGAGGGCCGGACATAAAAACGCCGCGAGGTTCTTGAAAAAGAACCCCGCGGCGCTATTGGGTAAGAATTAGGCGC
The DNA here is from genome assembly GCA_009922685.1 of Gammaproteobacteria bacterium. Classification (GTDB taxonomy): domain Bacteria; phylum Pseudomonadota; class Gammaproteobacteria; order Methylococcales; family Methylococcaceae; genus UBA6136. The sequence goes on from RFVA01000008.1 coordinate 24,885, forward strand.
CAGGCTTAATATTCGTTTTGGAGGTCCAACCCGTTTTACCTTCGCACTCACCATCGGTGATCTTAATCTTGACGTAAGAGAGGAGATCGATCACCTGCTGCTCTTCGATGGTTCCATGAGTGCCGGCTTGGGCCGTGCAAATGGTTTGTTCCCGATCTTCCTCGGCGACCGAGGCACTCAAGATGCCAGGCCCAGAAGTCAAATGTGAAAGACCCCCATTCGGGTTTTCAAGGGTAATCGACTGACCATTGCTCAACGCGATGGGTCCACTGGTTTTGTCATCACTGCAAGCGGAGAGAGCTAGAGCGGCTGCACTCAAGGTCACCAGTCCGGCTAAGCGGGATGAGCGCCAGAAGGGGCGAGTGGGGTTCTTGTCAGCAGCAACAGCAGCGGATGGGAGTAATTCAATGGACATAGTGGGTTACCTCTTGTGGTTATAGTTCTGGCCAGAAGGTTCTATTCGGTTCGACAGCCGATGGAATGATCTCGGGTTCACCGGCCTTTATCGGGCACGATTCAATACCAAGAACAACCGATCCCCTGACAACTCTACTTTGATAGAGGGTTTTAAAAAAGTTCCCAGGGGCCTAAGGCCGGGTCCGATTCTACACGAGGACGGCCCTCCGTGATGCTGGGGTGGGCTCATGGTCAAGGGCCGGAGGCGGTCTTGGGGCGGCTCTAGGGGACGCATTCTGTCTCTTCAGGTGATCGAGGTTCCTGTCGGGGCTATTCGCCCATTTGCAGCAATAGCCCTCGTTGCCGAGCGGAATAAAAAGCAAAGGAATAGAGGCTCAGCGCGATGATCATAAAGACCACATTGCGTTCAGCGGCAGCAATCACATGCGTGATGGAAAAGACATGTTCGTTCATGATCAGTCGCATGCCCTCAAAAACATGGCTTGATGGGAGTAATTGTGCGACGGGCTGGAGCCACTCGGGGAGTATTGAGATAGGGTAATAAACGCCACTCAAGGGGGCAAAGGCGAAAATGACCGCCCAAGCAAATCCCTCCATACCCAAACCAAAGCGCAGCACCATGGCGACAATCATCAGTCCGATCGCCCAGCCCATGATCAATAAATTGATAAAAAGGGCTATTAAAGGGAGTCCCATATCAAAAATAGAATAATGGTAAAGCCCGATCGCAAGTCCCGCGGCAACACCCACCCCGAAGAGCGTTCTTAATAGGCTGATGGTTAAAAGAGAGAGTGCCAGTTCGTAAGGTCTTAATGGGCTGACGAAAAGATTGCCAAGATTGCGGGCATACATTTCCTCAAAAAAGACCAGAGAAACACCGAGTTGGGCACGATAAAGAACATCCCAAAGGAGAGCCGCGGCGATCAAAAGACCCGCCGATTGCGCCATCCAATCACTTTGGGTGACCATGAAGCGATTAATCAGTCCCCAGAGAATCATTTGGATGGTGGGCCAATAGGCGAGCTCTAAGAGTCTTGGCCAGGAGGCCATCATCAAGAAGCGATAACGCATGATCATGGCGCCGATCCGGCGAGGGCTGGACCAGAAGGAGCTCGCGCTCATTGTGGGAGCTCCGTTCCTTTCGCGATCTGGATAAAGACATCCTCAAGATTTTGTTCCCCGTAACGCGTGATCAATTCAGCCGGCGAGCCTTGATCGACGAGACGCCCTTTTTTCATCATGAGGACCTTTTCACAGAGCCGCTCGACTTCCTGCATGTTGTGGGACGCGAGAAGAATGGTGGCGCCCAACCGCTCCTGGTAAGCCTTGAGGGCCGTCCGAACTTGATCTGCGGTATAGGGATCGAGCGCTGCGGTGGGCTCGTCCATGAGAAGGATCTCAGGTTCGTTAAGGAGCGATTTTGCGAGGGAGACCCGGGTTTTCTGGCCTTGCGAGAGTGACCCATAACGTCTCTTAAGGAGCGGCGTGAGGTGATATTCCTCGGCAAGAACAGTGATGCGACGTTTGACGTTTTTTAAGCCATAGAGTCCTCCATAGACTCTGAGGTTCTGCTCAACCGTGAGTCGATGCGGGATATCAACGTAGGGAGAGGTAAAGTTCATTCTGGGAAGCGCCTTAAAGCGATCTTTGATCATGTCAATCCCGAGGATCCTGATCGTGCCTGAGGTGGGGAGCAACAGGCCCAGCATCATCGAGAGCGTGGTGGTCTTACCCGCCCCATTCCCGCCAAGAAGCGCATACGTCTTTCCGCGGGGGATCGAAAAGCTCAGTTGATCGACGGCGATAATATCGCCATAGTTTTTTTGAAGATGAAGGACTTCGATGGCGCTCAAGGTTCCGGCTCGATGGGCTTGACGGGTGGCTATGATCAATTTCCTCCCATAAAGAGGTTATTGAAAAGCGACTATGGCATGATGACAAACAAGACACTTTGGAGGTTCGTCAATGAAATTATCACATCATATCGCTTGCATTTTACTCTTCTCGTGCCTCTTCGGAGTGGTTCAGGCGGCCTCTTTAATCCCGCTGACACCCGGGCAATTGAAGGAGCTTCAAAAAAAAGAGGTTCTGTTGGTCGATATTAGAACGCCCTCAGAGTGGCGACAGACCGGATTGGTTCCAGGGAGCCACCCTCTCATGTATTTCGATGGGGAGGGTCATGCTGACACCGATCGCTTCCTCACTTCTTTAGAAGCCTTAGGGGGGACGAAGGATCATCCAGTGGTTCTGATCTGTCGGTCCGGCCACAGGAGCAGTCAGCTGGCCCAGATATTGCTAAATGATAAGGGGTATTCTTCGGTCTATCATCTTGAGCAGGGTATTCAGGGATGGTTGAAGGACGGCGACAAGGTGGTGCCTTGTTCTAGCTGTTAAAGGCGAGATCCCCCGGGAATGGAGGAGGCCTTCATCATGAGGGTTTTGATTTGTCATCGACGGGGTCGGCACGAATGCCGAAGCAACGTTATAATGCTGTCTTAACCTTGGCCTCTTATCATCGACGTGCTCCTATCCATGAAATTACAGACGCCGTGGTTAACCGCACCCCAAAGCAACATGCTGCCCCTTGGAGACCTTCTTGGCTTTTTTCTAGAGCCTCGGTCATGACTCATCGCTTTAAGTTGAAGAACGCCTGTTGGCGGCTTCTTCAAGGTATAGCCCCCGTTATGGGCTTTTTATGGCTGACGGGTTGCGCCCTTTTTGGTCCTGACTATGAAAGCCCCAAGACGGAAGCCCCAGACCAATGGACTTCAAGGGACCGTTATGCCCGTATCGGTGGTACGCCCCTCCCCGAGATGGCTTGGTGGCAAAAGCTCGGCGACCCCGTACTCGATGATCTCGTCAAAAGGGCACTGATCAATAACAACACCGTGCAGGCGGCGATTGGTAATGTCTTTAAAGCGCGCGCCATTTTGGAACAGATCCAGATGCGCTGGGTGCCCAAGGTGGATGCCGGGGCTGGGTTTATTTCGACCGATCATGAGATCAATCAAATCACCAATTCGAGCCTTCCCATAGCCGGAACATTTACCGCAGGTTGGCGGTTATTAGCCAGGTGGTGGGGAGTTACCTTGGGCTCCAGGAAGAGCGCTATCGTTTAGAGCTTCAGAGAAATCTGGTCGATGCGCTTGATGAAATGGTCCAAAAATACACGACGGCCCATCTTGAGGGTTTGATCTCGGCCTATGTCCTTCGGGAATACCAACTGCAATTGGCTAATGCCCGGGCGGATGTTCCTGTTATCGAATACAACATCGTTCGTTTCGGTAATACCCTCCATGCACTGCTGAATGAAAACCCAGGCCCCGTTAAACCTGGGCGGCCCTTCATGGAGATGCCCTATAAGGGCATCATTTCGGCTAATGTCCCCTCCAGTGTTCTCAAGAATCGTCCAGATGTTCTTGCTGCAGAGCAAAATGTGCGGCAGTCGAATGCGGGTATTGGTGTTCAGACGTCCTTCTTCTTTCCAACGATTAACCTGACTGGCCCAGTGGGACAGGGCTCAACCTCCCTATCAAACCTCTTTAACTCCCCGACCAGCTACTGGCAATATTCGGGTGGGTTCCAGATGCCGATTGTGAATCTTGGCCAGTTTGGCGCGATCAAGTCGGCTAAAGCGCAGTACTACTCTGATTTTTACAATTATCAGCAGACGATTCGTGATGCTTTTGCATCGGTTGATACGGATCTATCCGCGCATCAAAAGTACACCGATAGTCTTGACCAGATGCAGATGTTCTTCGAGACCACCCAACAGCGTCTTGACAATGAAGCGGTTCGTTTCCAGGAGGGCCTGGTGCCCTATCCCTCAGTCCTCAACCTTAGAGTGACCAAAGATCAGGCGGGCATACAGACGGCCCAGACCAAATACAATCAGATGATGAGTATTGTCCGGCTCTACCAAGATCTCGGCGGCGGTTATGCCGTCAACAATAATGAGGATGTCCATGACCTGGGTGATGGGCATCGTTTTGGCGATTTATTTTAGGAATGTAAGCGATGCGCCCTTCTTATAACGGCCTGATTATCCTGATCATTCTGACGCTGCTGGGATGTAGCAAAGAGGCTCCTCAGGAGGCGCCGCTCCAGGCGGTCAATGCGCTGGAAGTTCGTGCCCATGACGTCGAATACCTTTTTAGCTATCCCGGCGTCGTTCAAGGGGTGATTGATTACCCGGTCATTCCGCGTATCAGCGGTGCTATTTTCAAGCAGCTTTATAAAGAAGGCAGCTACGTCAAGAAAGATCAGCCCCTTTACGAAATCGATCGCCGGCCCTACCTCTTTGCCTTGCAGAACGCTGAGGGTCAGCTGCAAAAGGATCAGGCGGCCACCGATAACTACCGGATCATCTTTGAGCGTTACCGAAGTTTGACCGGTAAGGATGTGACCTCCGTCCAGGACGTCAATACGTCCACCATCAACTACCAAGCGGCGGCCGGTAACCTCAAAACCTCGATCGCCAACGTCAATAACGCCAAACTGAACCTTGAATACTGCACCGTGAGGGCGCCGGCATCAGGATTCATCTCTGAACGTATGATTTCAGAAGGCATGATGGTCACGGCCTTCCAGACCCAGCTCAATGTCATCAACTCAAAGGACGCCATGTACGTGGCGTTTTCGATGCCTGAGCTTGATCGTCTCAATATAGAGAATGGCGGTATCAGTGGGCGTTACAAGGTGCCGGTTGATTATCGCTTTACGGTCGATCTGGTCCTGGCCGATGGAACCCCGATTCAAAGCGCCGGTAAAGTGGAGTTCAAGGATATTCGGGTGTCCTTCTCGGATGGTGTCTGGCAGCTCCGTGCGACGATAAAAAATGAGTCTTTACCCAAGAACAAGCTGCTTGCTGGCCAGTTCGTTCATGTCTATCTGAGAGATCTTGTGGTCCTCCATACCTATGCCGTGCCGCAGGAAGCCATTTTCAGGGATCGAGAGTCCTCCTTTGTGTATCTCCTTAAGGACAGTAAGGTCCTAAAGCACCGGATCAAGGCCGGGAAGTATCTCCTTGATGGGACGCAGATTGTCGATGAGGGTCTTGAAGACGGGATGCAGGTGATTACCAATGGCGGGGTCCGTGTTGAGAATGGCCAACAAGTGACCCTTGAAACCCTAACCCGCGATGGCGATCTGATGAAAGACGTGGTGCCGCAGACCGGGGAGGAACCCACCTCCACGCTTCGTGACTCCGATTCATAGGAGCACGGCACATGTTTTCTGAAAAATTCATATCAAGGCCCGTCCTTTCGATTGTCTGCGCGGTCATGATCGTGATCGGCGGCACCATGGCGGCTCTTTATGCGCCGATTGATCAGTATCCGCTGATCATTCCCCCCGTCCTTAATATTAACGCGACCTTCCCAGGGGCAAGTTCTGAAGCGATTGCCAATGCGGTAGCGGCACCGATCGAAGATCAGATTGCCGGGACCGAAGACATGATCTACATGCAGTCGGCGAGCCAAAATGGGAGCAACAGTGTCTCCATCAACGTTTATTACAACGTTGGGACCACACTCGGTATCGTCGAAGCCGACACGCTGAACCGCTCGTTGACGGCTTCAAATTCCTATATTCCAGAGCAGGCCCGCGCTCAGGGGATTCGTATCCGTAAAATGATCCCCGACCTTTTTCAGGTGATCCCTTTCTATTCAGAAACCGGCTCCCCTGACCCTCTCTACATCGCGAACTATGTGCAGCGATTTATCTATCCCGTTATTGAGCAAATTCATGGGATTGGTTTCGTCAACATCCTTGGTCAGCGCTCTTTTGCCGTCCGTATCAACGTCGATCCGAAGAAGCTCGCTTTCTACAAGATCAGTATCCCTGAAATTATTCAGAAGGTCCGTGACCAGAGCAGTCAGTACGCGATTGGTCAAAATGCCATGCCCCCAACTTTTGGGCCTGAGAAATCGAACTTTCTCATTACCACGACGGGTTACTACACGGATGTAAAGCAGTTCCAGGACATCGTCCTGAGAGCCAATATGGATGGCAAGGACCCTGTGGATCTTGGCAATCAAGAGAAGGTGCAACCCTCCCAGTTAGCCCTCGCGGGGCAGGCGCAGATGGTGAGGTTGAAGGATGTTGCTGAGGTCATTCTCGATGCCAACAACTACAACAACTATATCTTCTTGCACAAGCGCAACAAGGAAACCGGCAAGGTCGAGAAGTATGAAGCGGTCTCCCTTCAACTCTATCTCGTCCCTGGGGCTAATCAGCTCAGCGCGAAAGCCGAAGTTTCTAAGGCGATGACCAAGATTGAAGAGTTCTTGCCGAAGGGCATGAAGTACTACTACCACTATGACTCTTCAGTCTTCGTTTATGAGGCGATCCATGGGGTGGTTGAGACCCTCTTGATCGCATTCCTTCTCGTCTTTGCGGTGGTTTTCCTCTTCATTCAGGATCTTCGGGGGACCATTATTCCGATCCTCGCGATCCCCGTGGCGGTCATTGGGGCTTTTGCTGGTATCTACATCTGTGGTTTTAACATCAATACCCTCTCCCTATTTGGGCTGGTTCTGGCCATTGGGATCGTGGTCGATGATGCCATCGTGGTCCTTGAAAACGTCGAACGCATCATGACCGAGGAAAGACTCAATTCCTTTGATGCGACGATTAAGGCCATGCAAGAAGTGCAGGCGCCCGTTATTGCGATTGTTCTCGTCTTGAATGCGGTCTTTGTTCCCGTTGCTTTTCTCGGCGGCTTCAGCGGCATCATGATGCAGCAGTTCGCGGTCACCATTGCCATCTCTGTGGTCATCTCAGGCTTTGTGGCACTCACCCTAACACCTGCCCTCTGCGTCATCTTCCTCAAAAACGTCAAGCACGTGGAGGAAGATCAAAAACCGGTTTTCTTTAGGGTTTTTGATCGTGGCTTTTTATCCCTTCAGAATGCCTATATGGGTGCAGTGACCTGGATTATGGATCATTCGAAGATCTGTCTGACGTTTTGGGCCATCATTTTCGCGTTAACGATCGGTATGTTCATCAAGATTCCTACCTCGGTGATGCCGCTCGAGGATATGGGTTATTTCTACGACGTCACCCATGTCAATCCAGGTGGCGCCCTCCGTTACAGTGTCGAGGAAGCCAATAAGATTGCCGAGAAGATGATGGCACGGATTCCTTATCTTGATCGTCTGGTGGTGATGGGATCTCAAGATATTATTGATAATGGGACGTTTAAGACGAACACATCCACCATTATGGGGGTCCTCGCTGATGAAGATGATCGTGATATGGCCAAACAAACCATCAACACGGCGATCGACGAGACCAAAAAGATTAATGATGAAAACAAGAACATCACCGCCTATGCCTTCAATCAGCCGCCGGTCCGCGGCTTAAGCCCAGGGGGCGGCGCCACGTTTTATCTCCAGGCCACTCAACCCCTGTCGGTTCGTGATCTCCATGATGATTCGGTGAAGCTGACCGAATATCTTGAAAAGAACTTCAAGGCCGTCAAGAAAGCCACCCAGTTCTATGAAATTGATACCCCGGAACTTCGTGTCGATGTTGATCCCGCCAAGGCTTATTACTATAAGGTGGGGCTAGAAGATGCCTACAACTCTCTGCAGGGGGTGTTTGGTCTTTACTACATCAACTTCTTCACCAAATGGGCGGATATCTTCTGGGTCGAAATTACCGGCCAATATGATTACCGTAAGGATCCGGAGCTCCTCAATACGGTCTTTGTAAAAAACAGTGATCAAGAAATGGTTCCGGCCGGCAATATTATGACGGTGACAGAAACCACGGGTGCGGAGGTCGTGACCCGACTGAATGACTTCCTCGCCAGTCAGATTGTCGTGGATCCCAATGAGGAAGACGGGCACACGACCGGTGAAATTATGGACATTGTCGAGCGGGAAGTCCCTAAGGTACTCGGTAATCGCTATGCCGTTAAATGGTTCGGCCTTTGCTACCAGCAGCAAATCGCCGGCAACCAATCAACGGTAGCGCTTTCCTTAGGGCTCATCATGGTCTTCCTGATTCTAGCGGCCCTCTTTGAGATGTGGACCTTGCCGATGGTCGTCGTCATGGGGATGCCCTTCTCCCTCTTTGGGGCAGCCGCGGTCCTTATGATGTTCAAAATGCCGAATGATACCTATTTCCAGGTGAGTCTCCTGACCTTGATAGGTCTGTCTGCTAAAAATGCGATCTTGATTGTTGAGTTCGCGATTGATGCGGTCAGGAAGGAGGGAATGAACTATCGTGAGGCGGCCCTTCACGCCGCCAAATTGAGGTTTCGACCCATCGTGATGACGTCGATTGCCTTCATATTGGGGGCTGTTCCTCTCGTCACGTGCCATGGTGCGGGTGCCAATGCACAGCACTCGGTGGGATCTGGGATCATCGGGGGCATGTTAGGATCGACCTGTGTTGCGGTCCTTTTCATCCCCATGTTCTTTAATGTCATGATGGGGTTTGCAAAGAGTCCAACGCCGCCTCCACCCTCCCATCCCCATCCGAAGGAACCGGAGGCGCTTGAGGCTTAAGTAAAGATATCAGCGTCCTTCAGAGTGCCAAGGGGGGTTGCTCCCATAAAAGAGGGGGTTGCCTCCATAAAGAAAGGCCTGTCTCGTATCAAGGGACAGGCCTTTTCGTTTTGGATGTGGTGGGGGCCCAAAGCCCCTAAAGCTCAGAGCCGGCGACGAGCGGCGAGTGAATGGTCGGAATAGGCCGATAGCACATCCAGCCCCTGGATCGTACAGCGACCACCCCGATCGATGTAATCTTGTTTGAACTGCTCAATAAACTCCATGACCGTGTGATCAATGTAGCTGGCCTCGGTGACATCGAAGAGGATGTGTTGGCCAGATTCAATTTCTGCCAGCTGGCTTTTAAGGCCAATGAAGTTCGCAAAAATCGCGGAGCCGTGAATTTTAATCGTGTAATTGCCGGAGCTCGTTTCTTGAAGATCATAAGACATCTTGAGGAGGTTCTTCAGAGGGACGCCCCTAAAGAGATGAATGATGATCTTCACCAGGACGCCAATCAGAACACCGATCAATAGATCCGTCGCGAGAACCGCCAGAATGGTGATGATGAAAATGGCCAGCTGCTCTTTGCCGATCACCATTGTTTTGGCAAATTCCTTTGGGGAAGCGAGGCGAAAGCCAGTAAAAACCAGCAGAGCCGCGAGGGAGGCCAGGGGGATTTGATGAATCAACCAGGGGAAGAAGAGGACAAAAAGGGCTAAGAAGCAGCCGTGAAAAAAGTTGGCCCAGCTCGTCTTGGCGCCATTATTCACATTGGCTGAGGAGCGGACGATTTCAGCAATCATCGGGAGTCCTCCAATGGAGGCAGCCAGAAGATTACCCACGCCGACCGCGGTCAGATCCTTATTAAGGTTCGATGCCCGTTTATAGGGATCCAGTTTGTCGACGGCGGTCGCGCTTAAGAGGGTTTCGAGACTCCCGACGAGACAGATGGATACCACGGCACTCCAGAATTCACTCGTCCACAGTTTTCCAAAATCCGGGAAATAGAAGCTGGATAGGACATTGTCTGTGATGGCGACCAAAAACTTGGGGCCCACTGAATATTCATCCTTCGACATGAACGTGACCACATGCTCATGATCAAGATCGAAATAACGTTCGAGCACCATGCCCACCGCCACGACCACCAGGGGCGCTGGAATCATCTTCAAGGTTTTGTTCTTTGTGAGACTCCAGGCGATCAGAATGGCCAGCCCTGAGAATCCAATGAGGGCGATTTCTGGGTTGAGGTTCATCAGGCTGTGGGGGATCTCAAGAATCGTCTCGATGATCTCCTTACTGGCCGGCTTGACGCCCACCATGGTGTGGATTTGTTTGGCCATGATGATGACGCCGATGGCGGCAAGCATTCCATGAACAACCGATGCCGGGAAATACGCGTTGAGTTTTCCTGCCTTAAATAGCCCCATGAGAATCTGAAACACACTGGCGATGACAATGGCTGCCAGTGTGTATTTGAAACCGGCCATGCCATCACCCGCGCCAAGGCTTTGGACCGCAGAAAGGATGACCACAATGAGGCCAGCGGCGGGCCCATTGATGGTGACAAAGGAGCCGCTGATCCTGGAGACTAAGATACCGCCGATGACGGCGGTAATGATGCCACTCATGGGGGGGAAGCCCGACGCCAAGGAAATGCCAAGGCATAAGGGGAGCGCAATGAGGAACACCAAGAATCCCGAGGTGAGATCTGAGCGCCAATATTGTTTGAGGCCAGCAAGACCTTCGAGGGGGAGCGAACGCTGCGATGGGGGCATAGGGGGTAACCAATAGGGGGAGTGGAAGAATAATCTAAGATTAAGCAGGAAGTATGCCGGTGAGGTTCTCCTTCAAGCCATTGATCCCATGAAAAGAAACCGGTGGGACCGGCGCCCATCCCGTTGTGCTGGGCATTACCACCACCAGGCTGGCTGATTTGAACCACGGCCCCATTGAAGCTTAAAAAGCCCCGTCATCACGGTTGAAGGGCAGTCCCTATGTTGTCTTTTGAGTGCGCTCGTTAGAATGTCAGATCCTTTAAGGAGTATCCCAACAGTGAAGATCCTTTTTATCGTTCTACTCGGACTGAGTATGTCGGGCTGTGTCTTCGATCAGGAGAGCGTGCATCGAGATTTTTCAATCGACAGTCAGATGATGGCGGAGCAGCGCTCACGGGTCGACCTTTCCTGCAAGAACCCTAAGGCGGATCGAGCCATCCGCCGCGACAGCATGACCGACTGGCAAGATGAGATTTACAGTGAATATAAGGTCTGGGTCGAAGGCTGCAACAAGCGGATTACTTATCTGATCGTCTGCCGGGAGGATGAACCTTGTCGGTTTGCCGACCAGATTGAAATCGAACCCTGAGGGTTAGCGATGCTGAAGGACGGCGATCTTTCCGAGCCAGGCGGTACTGTCGGATGACAGCCACTGATTCGCCTTGGGTGAATGCTTGATGGTGGCATCTAAAAAGGCGACCATTGTCGTCTCAATGGCCGCCAATTGCTGGCCGTAATGCCGCGGATTGAACCGTGGTTCGGGGAACATCATGCTCCCCGCAGCAGGATGCCCCCCCGACGGTGGGCCGCTTCGGTGCCCTGAGTGACCTTTAGTGTTTGCTTCAACAGCCTCATCAGGCAGAGGACTTTCATCTTGTTCTTGGGTTTCCGGATCTGGTTCCATCAGGCTTTTTCCAGCCAATTGCCGGTGGAGGCCATAGTCGAGCATCAGAAGGTATTTTTGACCCGGTGGGGACTGTTTGAAAATGGCGGTACGAAGCGATGGGGAACTCATCCCATAAGGATCGTGATCCTCGGTTCCGGTGACAATCAATAGCGGCGTATTGATCTTATCGTAACGGGATTCAAGGCCGCCGGCGGCGAGATCAACATGGGGGCTCAGCAAGATGGCCGCCATCACGGGAGCCATCTCAACCTTCTCCTGAGCCCCTTGATGTTGCTCACCCGCGAGGAGGGCGGCCGTTTGAGCGCCAAGATCATAGCCGGCCACAATCAATCGCTGATCATCCGCCTTTTTAAAATCGACGTCCCCTTGATGACTCAGACGCTGACATTCTTGTAGGACGTAGTGAACATCTAGGAGCCTTTGCCGGCTCGCCTCTCGAGTAAATCGAGGATGAGCGATCATCCGGAGGTCCTGTCGATCATCCACATTGAGGTGACGTGTTGCATCCCGATCGGGGGTGGCTTGAAGGGTCAGGACCGCGTAACCAGCCGCCACCCATGCGGATCGCCAAAGTTCTCCTGCAGCGGCATCCTCCCCGAGTCCTGGAAAATAGAGGATTAAGGGGTAATGGCCTTCTGGACGTGGCGTAAGGTAACTGACATCGAGCGTCCTACCATCATGATGCCAGTTCTCTCGCCGAAGGGGGCTGGCCTCAAGTCCTGGAGGTTCATAGTGTGGCCTTTCAGCAAAGGCGGTCTTATCGTCTTGAATATCAGCGGCCTTAGGCCATCGCGGTCCACCGAAACACCCCTCCAAGAGCATCATCATGATCCCCAGAAAGACCATCAACGGAGTTAATAAAGAGGGTGAATGCTCCCCCGTGGGCTGCAGATGGCTGATCTGATTCATAGGCTTAAGCACCGGCTGGTTGATCCCATCATGATGGTTTTTAGGCGATCACGGAGTAAGAAGGGGCATCCCGCTTCGGTGTTCTCCGAAAAGAGGGGGTCTTTGAGACATCATCCTCATTTTTCTAGATCTTTCACCTTGTCATCCAGGCCTTTGAACTCGCTATAGGAGATCTGTCCCTTGAGGCTTGGGAGTATGGTGTAGGACCAGTGTCCATGCGGTTCTTTGATTGAACGCTCGGCATAGTGATGAACGAGGGATTCTGGAAGGGGAATACTCACAGCCTCTAAGAGCCAACAGACATCATCCCGACATTTCTTTCGGCTGTTTTGGGTGGTAATTTTCTGTTGCATGATGCCTGCCGGTGCTTCGTATTGCACCACGATGACCTTACGCGGCTCCTGAACGGCCCGCATGATGGTCACCGCATAGGCGATCTTGCCTGTCCGTTGGTCACGGGAAGCGACCAGATAGGAAGACTCGAAGTGGGAAGGCCCTTCATAAGGCTCTTCATAGCCCTTCTCCGTGGTGATCCGCCGTTGCTGATCCTTCTCAGAGACCAGCGTTGTGGACTTAAAGTGGTCGCTCCCAAGCGACTCGGGTGCCACCGTCGGTGGCTGATTGGCGCACGCGGTAAAGAGAAGGGTAGAGGCAAGAGTAAGAAAGCGGTGGGTGGTCATAGTCAAAGTATCTCGAGGGTCATGAGGGCAAGCCATTCTAAGTCTATTTTGCCGCTCCAGAATTAGGGTGTTATCGGTTCCTTAAAGTAGTCTTTTAATGGGCGCTCAAAGGTCAGGGTCCAAACGACCTGTTCGGCGGCTTCCCGCGACGTTGGAACCAGCGCAATACCCTTCGCTTTTTTAGGGCATTTTTTGCCGGTGAGGAGGGCGAGATGAGAGGCCTCATCGCCCTCAAGGCTGCAACTGTGCACTTTGCCCTTCAAGATTTTCCCCTCGCCATCGGCCAAGCGGGATTCCATTCCGAAGTCATTGTCGTTCGTTAATGCAAGCGACTGTTCATCGATGCGGGCAAGGCCCTCTGTCTTTTCAAGCGTCCACCCGGCCTGATCAAGATCGAGAAGCCTTAATTTAGTCAGTGGCTGGAGGGGGGCCATAGCACTCGATGCAGCAGGAGCGTGGCTCAGGGATTCAAGTCCATCCTTACCGTGAATATCAGACGCACCCTTTAGATCAACGAGCATCAACCAATGGCGATCATGCCCTTCTGGATCTTTCCCTTCCTCAATCACCACAAATTGACCTTGGCCGAGGCTGGTCATGTCCCCAAGCTTGGCTTCGCCGGGATGGCCCTTTTTATAATCATTTGGCGCTATAGGGTAGGCATACTCTCGGGTGAGTCCCTTCGATGGATCCCATTCAAGCCAGCGGATGAAGGGCGCCTGTTCATCCATATTGCTCTGTAAAACGGCATTCAGGGTTTTCCGATCAGGATCATAGGCGAGTGCTTCAAAGCCGCGATTATTTCGTCGATGAGCATAGATCTCTGGAAGTCCTTGGCCTGGTCCCAGTCTCTGAAGGACGGCCCCCGTGTTGGGATCGACCCTGAAGAGGGCAGGACCATATTCTTCGGCGATCCAGAGATCTTTGCCATCAAAGGTGATGGCTTCAGGATCAATGCCGTCGGGGTCAGAGGGCAGGCGATGAAGGCGATCATCAAGAGGGACTTCATGGGTGGCGCCTAAACTACCTTCAGGATGAGGGAGTCCTTTGAGGGGATGATCCTTCATCGTGAGAGGATGAAGATCGCTAAGGGCTCCTTCATGACCCGTGATGGTCAGTGTTCCTATTAAAGGCGAATAACTTTGGATCGGAAACAGCTTGCTATCGGTGTTTTGGATGCTTGGGCCATCGGCATTTGGGCCACGATCACTCAAGACCCAAAAGGATAATATCCCAGGAGCCGATGGCTTTAAGACCATCCCGCTTCCCATGGCGGGTGGCAATCCTCGCTGAAATGAGGCTTGTGTCTCTGGGCTGCTGCCGGTCAGGGGAATCCTTGTTGAAGGATTTTCAAAGGCCAGCGTTGATGCATGAATGATCACTTTGTCACCGAACGCCGATAGGGCTTCTTGGTTGCCCTGACGTTTGGGGCCTTCGGGTTGGTGGATTGGGCAGGCGGACAGTAAGAGGGCAGCTAGAAGGGCGAGAGTGAAGACCCTGGGTCGATCAAATGGGAAGATGGGCATAGTGTGGATGAAGAAAAATGCAGGCGGCAAAGGTTCGTCATTGTATCTTGCACTGAGCCCAAGCTTTAGGGGGATGTCGCCACGTCTTTTTCTGGCACAGGCTCAAAGGCCCTCCACCCCCCCCCTAAGGCCTTATAGAGGGCGACCAGACTCGTCGAAATTCGGGCCTGGCTCGCAATCAGCGAGGTCTCTGCTTGAAAAAGGGTTCGTTGGCTTTCAAGGACATTGAGAAACGTGGTGAGCCCCCGGAGGTAGCGTTCTTCTGAAAGTTTAAAGGCGAGCTGATTCGCGGTCACCGCTCGATCAAGGGCCTCCCGCCGATGTTGCTCTTCACGATAGGCGATAAGGGCATCTTCAACCTCCTTGAACGCCGTCAGGATCGTCTCCTGATAGACCAGTAAGGCTTCTTCCTGACTGGCCACACTATGATCAATATTGGCCTGGATGCGTCCCCAGTTAAAGATCGGGGTGGTGACCCCGCCCGCCATGGACCAGGATTTTCCAACCGGTGAAAAATCTGAAAGCTTCATGTTTTGAAGTCCAAGGAACATGGTGAGGTTGAGTTTGGGATAAAGCTGCGCAGTCTGATTCCCAACATCCGCGGTGGCCGCGGCTAACTGACGTTCTGCCTGCATGATGTCGGGTCGCCGCCTAAGAAGCTCCGAGGGGAGATCAGGAAGAATATCGGTCGGGGTTTTGGGTATGCCAGTCCCCGTGTCGAGCAGATAGAGAAGGCTGTCTGGGGTTCTCCCGAGAAGGACGGCGAGGGCATGAACATCTTGTCGGGCCGCGATGATAAAGGTCGTGAGGTCGGATTTTGTCGTTTCTACTTGGGCCTCCTGCTGCGCCACTTCCTGCATGCTACCGAGTCCGCCGCGGGCCCTTGCAAGGGTGAGTCCTAGGGTATCCTCCTGGGTTTTGATGTTGAACTCCGTGATCTTTCGCCGTTCCTGGTTTGCTCTTAGATCAATGTAGAGTCGGGCGACTTCTCCGGTGAGTGAGACCTTGATGGCGCGGCGTTCATCTTGTTCAGCCTCCACCAAGGCATCACGCGATTCGATTCGCCGAAAGAGTCCTCCAGCGGGATCGATTTCCCATTGAACATCGAAACCGGCCTGAATGAGGTCAATCAGGCCATATCCAAAATAACCCCCGGCGGCTGGATTTTGAGTGCCACTGCCAGTGATGAAGTCATTTCGGCGTTGACTCACATTAGCCCTCTCGCCCACTGAAGGAAGTCCTTCGGCAATGGTCCTCGCTCGATCGGCACGAGACATCAGGATGTTTTGTGCAGCCTCTTTAACATCAAGATTGAAGGCGGTGGCCTCCTTGATCAAGCGGCTCAGCAGAGGGTCATTAAAGACCGTCCACCAGTCATCGATGGGGGGGCGGTTATGATGATCGTTTGCAGCACCGTATTTACTGGGCGTTTTGATGTCCGGTTGCCGATAATCGGGACCGACCATGCAGCCGCTCAGCAGACCCCCGAGTATGAGCGTAATGAGCGACCTCACGCTCATGGTGCAGACAGTGGTTGGTTAATGGTTGAAGTTGATTCGCGCCCATCGGGAACCTCGATAAAAATGTCGAGTTGTTGACCGACGAAGGCTTTGAGTTGGCTGGGGTCATATTCATAGAGGACCTGTAACACCCGGGTATCGACCCGCTCTGTGCTATCGCCCGTAAGGGATCGTTTAGGGACGACGTAAGGTTCGACATAGGCGAGAGAGAGCGGGGTGCTCATGTCACGATTGCCGCGAAGATAGGCTAATGCGTGACCCTTAGGATTAAACCGCCAGACATCGTTTTCATCGATGTCGACACGGACATGTAACTGATGAAGGTTTCCCATCACGAGGAGGGGAGGAGATCCTTGCCCTTGAGCGGCAGGCCCGGCCTGGGCATATTCTCCGGGACGGATATTGACCTGCAGAATCTGACCATCCGCTGGCGCTCGAACTTTTAGTCGTTCTATCGTGGTCATGACCTGAGCCAGCTGACTTTCGGCCTGTTGAACCTGTGCTTTTTGGGAGAGGATACGGGCGTTGTTGATGAGGACATTGTTCCTCCGCTGTTCAAGGTCCTCTAGGCTGATCGCTCTTCGATCTTCGACCGATTCCGCCAGCTTTAAGAGAATGGCGGATTGCCGCAGCAGCGCTTCGGCTTCTTTGACTCCGGTTTTAGAGCGCTCAAGGTCGGCTTTTCGAACCGCTAACAACGCGAGCATGTCCCGATCATCGATCGTGAATAAGAGATCATTCTTGAGGACCTGATCTCCGACCTTGACATGGAGAGACTGAATCAAGCCGGGGAGGGCTGATCCAATCAGAATATTGCGGTTTTTGGCCTCGATAATGCCGGACCCTGCGATGAAATGGTTGAAGGGGGAATCTGAAGGTTGCGCGACGGGGGCTGCAACTTTAACCGGCTGGTTGCCACGAATCACTGTAAGGACGCCGAGTCCAAATCCGATGATGGCTAAAAGAGGGAGAAGGTAACGGATCAGCATGGGGGCTGTCTCAAAGGTGAATTAGGTTCATTGGATGGGACGTCAGGAGCCTCATCCAAGGATGGGTTTCGAAGAATGTTGCCATCGTCCATGTGCGCGATGGTGTCAGCGAATTCAAAGATACGTTCATCATGGGTCACGATAATGAGCGCCTTACCCGCATCGAGGGCCACGCCTTTAAGCAGCTCCATCACCCGGTGACCGGTGTCATGATCGAGCGCGCTGGTCGGTTCGTCACAGACAATGAGCTTGGGGTCATGGACCAGGGAGCGAGCAATAGCGACGCGTTGCTGTTGACCCCCTGAAAGTTGTGAGGGCATCGATGTCAGTCGCTGGCCTAAGCCCACGCGATCAAGCATATTGGCTGCCGCTTGAAGGGCGAGAGGGCGCTTGACGCCGTTGATAATCAATGGAACGGCGGCATTTTCTTGTGCGGTCAGGGAAGGGAGGAGGTTATAGGCTTGAAAGACAAAGCCTATGTTTTTTGCCCGAAACGCTAATTTATCGTGATCGCTGAGTGATTTGAGATCGACACCATAGACTTCGCAGGTGCCTTCATCTTGATCCAAAATGCCGGCAATGACCGAGATGAGGGTCGTTTTGCCACATCCCGAAGGGCCCACGAGCATCATCAGCTGACCGACGGGGATGTCCAGGTTGACCCCGCGAAGCGCCATGACCTTTTGGCCGCCCGCTTCATAACCTTTGGTGAGATTCCGGCAATGGACGGCCATCATGGGTGCCACCCTTATCAGGTCTTAAAGACCATCGCGGGTTCCAGCGTCATCACCTTACGAATGCTGATGCCGGCGGCCATGAGACAGATGAGCATGACCCCCACACCGCTAAATAGCAGCAGTTGCCAGGGGAACCTGAAAGAAAGAATGGTATTCCGCATCGCCCAACCAAATACCGAGGTCAGGCCAACGCCGAGGCCATAACCGATGATGCCCACGATGAAGGCCTGCAGCAGGATCATCATCAGCAAGGTTCCATTGCCAGCCCCCATGGCCTTAAGGACGGCAAACTGGCGCAGATTTTCGAGAGTGAAACTATAGAAGGTTTGACCTGCAATCGCCGCCCCGACCAAAAACCCGAGGGCGACCGAAATCCCGAAATTGATCGGAATACCCGTGTTTTTCATGTAGTAGTTATAGGTCAAGTCCTGAAAGCCTTTCTGGGTATAAGCAGCAAGGCCTGTATGGGATTCGATGGTACGGGTTAGATCCTTTGGGTCGACGCCGGGTTTTGCCTTGACCAAGATGAAAGAGAGAAGCTTTCTCTCTCTCGGCGCCATGTTTTTGGCCCTCGAATAGGTGGTATAGACCACGGGCTGCGACTGAAATGTCCGCGTTGTTTTGGCAATACCCACTACGATGGCGCGATGATCATTGAGTTCCAAAAGGTCTCCCACCTTGAGGGGGATCGCTTGGCCATCAGGGCCTTTTAACCCGAGTTTCTCCTTGGCGCCATCGCGGTCAACAATCACGCTGTCGGCCCTTCGGAGGTCTTCGAGTCGCCCTTCGAGCATTTCAGGCGGCCCTCCAATCAGGGTCGCATCATCGAGCCCGATGACGTTGCAGGTCTGGAAGTTCCCGTTGGTCAAACGCGCTTTGATGAGTCCCTTATAGAGCGGCATAGCCCAGTCAACGCCACTGACGCCACGCACCCGATAGAGTTCGGTATCTTGGAGGGGTTTGACGTCATCGACAAATTGGACCTTAGGGTCCATGACCCAGATATCGGGCAAACCGACATCACTTATGAAGCTGAACGAGCGTGTCATCAGGCCAACAAAAATCGCTGGTTGTTGGGTCATGATCAGTGAGGCGAAGGTCAGTCCCATGATGATGCCGAGATACTTACTTCTATCGCCCATCAACATCCGGATCGCGATATAGCTCATGGCAGCGATCCTTTCGAAGGGTCGAGAGCACGGAGGCCGCCAAGCGAAAAGCGAATAATCATGTCAGCGGTTCGATCGATCGCCTCGGGACTGCTGATCACTTCAGGGCAAAGTCGCTCGATCATGGGCTTTGAGTGGCGGAAAACCAGGCATTGGCCAATGATGCAATGAATGACCCGATCGATATCGGTTTGATCCAACGTCTCACCCACCAGTTGAGGAATCAGTTCTCGAAGGATCATGAATCTTGGTTTCATGACCGTATCAATAATGAAATGGAGCGCTTCGGTGGGTTCTGCAATTTCTCGGGCCATTAGCCGAGCGTGGAATCCAAGGTCTGATTCATCGAGGAGACGCATCAGGAGATTGCGGATGAAAATCTTCAGTCGATCATTCGGCGGCAGGGATTCATCGCTAAAGGCGAGTTGAGGGTATTTGCGGTCGGCTTCTCGAAACGAATAGGCCAATACCTCACGGTAGAGCATCTCTTTACTGGAAAAGTAGTACCGAATGGAGGAGATATTGGTGCCGGCCCGGGCGCAGATATCGCGCACCGTGGCCTCCCGAAAGCCGCGCTCTGCGAACACCTTGAGGCCTGAGGTGAGCAGTCGTTCGATCGGTGTCTCGTTCAAATCGTTAAGGAAAGTAATAAAAGAATAAGGCCATCCTATTCAAACAGACGTTTGAAGGCAAGGCACTGGTCTTTAGGAAAGCGAAGACCGATGGGATGGGTCACATCGCTTGGAGCCAAATCTTGAGTCCTTCAGGGGATCCCTGGTAGTCAACAATGGCATCAGGCCGGATCAGGATCCCTTCATCTGGCCCAAGGTTCATAACACGCAGAAGAGCGCCAGCCTCATCAAGTCCCTCTGATCCAAGCTGGTAGGGTCTGATGGGAAGTCCAAGATGGGTCGTCGGCCAGATCTTTGGATCCGCTTTAGGCCCGAGGACCAGCGTGCCATAAAGGGGGTCTTGGGATCGAAGGAGGTGTGAAGCGGGAACGTCAAGGCCCCCCCAACGGATGGGAAGATCCGGGAAAGCCTCACCGACCCTTGCCCCTTGGAATCCTTCGAGTGTTTTGTAGACGGCCTGATAGCTGACATCATCCTCAGTTAAGGCATTGGACAGGCGCCGTTTGATCAAGGGGAGCCCTAGAAAGAGCGGCATCAATAGGCCACGAAGTTTCCGGAGGATAGGTTGCCGGAGCATGCCGGCTCGTAGCATGCGGCCACTCATGACGAGGACATGGCGAGCCACCGGATGTCGCTCTTCCTGATAGCGCTCGAGGAATGAGGCGTTAGCCCCATGAAGCACCGACGCCAGCCTAAAGCTGAGATTGACGGCATCTTGGATGCCGGTATTCATGCCCTGGCCCCCAGCGGGGCTGTGAACATGCGCTGCGTCCCCCGCGATCAGCACCCGGCCATGCACATAGCGATCAATTTGCCGTTCGTTGATCCTAAATTCTGATAGCCAGTGGGTTTCTTTGATCGTCCATAAGAGTTGGGTACGATCGCTGAGGGCCTTTTGAAGTTCAGCTGCGGTGGGGTCCTGTCGCGGCGTGTCCTTCTCCAGGTGACCCCCATCAACGATGAGTCTGTAACGATCCCGACTGATTGGAAAGATGGCGATGGCCCCTTTGGGTGATGAGCTCATATAAAGATCCCCTTCCGCCACATCGGTTTCAATGGACGCCGGCGCGCGCTCCTTGGTTACGGTGAGATCTCCAAGAAGCCACCGGCTCTCCATAGATTCCCCTTGAAATGCGAGGTTGAGAAGATGGCGAATCGTTGATCGACCCCCATCTGCAGCAATGACGTAGGGGACCTTGATCGTCTGTGAGGCCTCTCCTTGGAGGATGTCCGCCATAACACCCTCATCATCTTGGCGGAGACTGACCATCTTTGAGTTCCTTTCGATGCGAATGCCGCCTTTCAAAAGGGCTTCAACCAGAATCGCTTCAATCCGGCTTTGTGGAATGAAAATACCGGCAGGGAGGCCGTGGCCCTCGGTTAAAAAGGGGAGGGTTGCCTGATGGCGGCCCTCATCAAAGAAATGAGCCTTTTTGGCTTCAATCCCCTCCTTGAGGAAGGTCTCGAAGGGAATGAGGGTATCCAGTGAAAGGAGGGATCGTCGCCACAGGACGAGGGCTTTTGAGAGGGGCGTCGCTTCGCTATTTTGGTCAATGATGCGGACCTTAATACCTTGACGATGGAGTGATAAGGCGGCTGTGAGCCCCACAGGACCGGCACCGACAATCAAAACCGCGGGATTCATATCCATCTTATTACTCCAGTTATAAACCGATTCCTTGCTGCGAAGAAAGAAGATATAATTAAACAAATGAACGGTCCTCTGCAACTGAGGATCAACGTTCGATGTCTGCCCTCATCCTTCGATGACACCGGAAGACCACCTAGTCTCCGCCCAATCTCAACGTAACTTCTTATGACGATGCCGAATAGGCTAGATGCCCTTAAAGACACTGATGTCCTGCCATTAAACGAAGCTGCTGAACTGCTGGGTCTTGAGCCTTCTTATCTTGAGTACCTTGCCGCCTCCAAGGCATTTGGCCTCAAAAGCAAGGCCATCAAATGGAAACGTCAGTTTATCGTCAGTGACTTACGAGATTTCCTTGAAGCTCGCGCCAAAGGTGTCACGGGTGGCTGAGCGCATGCAGGAGGAGCTCATTTCACCGGAAGACGCTGCCCGTATGACGGGCCTGACCCGTTCTGAGCTCGCGCAATACACGCAGCAACGAACCTTCGGTCTCAACAGCATTAATCGTCAAGGAAAAACCTGGTACCGTGCTGACACACTCCGCCAATTCCATGCCAATCTTCAGGCGAATCGCGCGGCCGAATCCTTGTTTCGCTGAGAGCGCTCATCAGGAGCGTGTCTTGTTTAAAAACCCCCAGCTTTTCGAGGAGAGCGTCAACCCCACAAAGAAGTTCTTTGTTGTGGGCTTTGCTGACCCCCTGATGATCCCGGCACAGTCTGCCGGTTTTTTTTGCCCACCTGTTTTAGATCACCATGAAAATTATTCGCTGTATTGATCAACGTGGTGCGGTGGTGACCGCAGCCTTAGAAGACGATGGACGGGCCTTAAGGATCGAGGGTGATCTTTTTGGTGAATTTAAAGTCACTTCAACGGTCATTGAAATAAAGGAACAATTAGTGCCCCTCGTTCCTAAAGCGATCCTCTGTATCGGTCTTAATTATCGCCGTCATGCTGAGGAAACTCATTCTGAGTTGCCGCGTTACCCCATCTTGTTCATGAAAATGCCTTCGAGTATTCAGGCTCCTTTGAAACCGATTGTGATCCCGCAACATCTTAAGAGCGATAAAGTCGACTATGAGTGTGAGCTGGCGGTTGTGATTGGCAGGACGTGCAAGAATGTCAGTGAAGCCGAAGCCCTTGACTATGTCTTTGGTTACACGGCAGCCAACGATGTCAGTGCCCGCGACTGGCAAAAGCACGCAGGAGGGGGACAGTGGTGCCGCGGCAAGACCTTTGATACCTTTTGTCCTTTGGGGCCTGTTCTGGTGACCCAGGATGAGATCGAGGATCCTCAGAACCTTCGAATCAGGACGCTCATCAATGGTGAAACCTATCAGGACTCTCATACCCGCGACATGATTTTTAGCGTGGCCCAACTGATTGCCTTCCTCAGTGGGAGTACGACACTTGAACCTGGAACTGTCATTCTGACAGGGACTCCAGAGGGCGTTGGGATGGCGCGTGACCCCCGGCGTTGGCTGACAGAAGGTGATATCGTCTCCATCGAGATCGAAGGGATCGGGACCCTGACCAACCCTGTTGTCAATGAATCCTATTAAATGAATCCTCTCGGCTCTCTAAAAAAAGAGCGCCTTCTTGATGTGAGGGGGCGTCACATTCTGCTGATGGCCGGGTTGTGGGCGATGAGTCTTGAGGGCGTCTCAGCCCTCGGGTTTGATGTTTACCCTGAGGATCCTTTAAAGACGCATGACGCCGTCTCGGTGACCCCCGGTCGGGCGGTGAGTCAAGCCACCCATGATCCTTGTCAAGGCTCCGGACAGCCCCCTTCGGCTTGGGCTTTGGTTGATGTGATTGAGCATGCCCTCTGTCACAACCCAGGTGATTCAAGATGTCCTTTTTATGGCGATTCAGGCCTATTACCAGCTCTTTGCGGCCAAGGCGTCTGAAGCTGCTGCGGAGCAGACAGAGCATTTCACGCGGAAAGCCTTTGAGGCGGCAAAGGCCCGCTACGATATTGGATCAGCGGCCTTGAGTGACAAGCTACAAGCTCAAACGACCCACGCACAAGCGAAGGTCAATCTTCGAACGGCCATAGGGAATGCTCGGGCTGCCGTGGGGTCCTTGGCGACGGTCATGGGTCTTAAGCCCCATGACAGCATGGTGTTTGAAGAACCGGTTCTCGTCGGTCCCAATGAAGAACGGGAAAAAAATGTGGAAGACTTAATCGTGCTTGCGAAGGAATCCAGGCCGGATCTTGCGGCCCTTGAAGCCCAGGTCAAGGGGAGTGAGGCGAATGTTCTTTCGGCCCAGTCGCAAAGTCTCCCAACGCTTTCCATGGTGGGAAATTATGCTTACCTTGATTCCGTTGAAACCCGTGCTATATCAAGCTGGGCCGTCGGTGTTCAGGTCTCTGTCCCCCTTTTCACCGGCTTTAATAACACCTATCAGATTAAGAGTGCGGAAGAACAGGTGGAATCGCAGGCCGCGAATCGGGATCAGCTTGAACAGGCGATCGTTCAAAGCGTCTGGCAGTCTTACTACACCCTGGCAGCCACGCGTGACAATCTTAAAAATACCGAGGATTTGAGAGATAGTGCCCTGAAGGCTGAACAGGCGGCGCTGGGCCGTTATGAAGAAGGTGTCGGGAATATTGCCGAATTAATGAACGCTGAAACCAACCTTGCCAATGCCCGTTATCAGTATGTTCAGGCCCATTACAATTGGCGTATTGGTAAGGCGCAATTAGCTCAGGCCTTAGGCCGCTTGGATGTTGATGATGTCGAAGCGGTTGAAGGTGGTCAGCAGAATAGGCTCACTCAATAAGTTATCAGCATAACGCCACATCTCACCCCCATGAAACCTTCTAGAAGATTTTTGTTGTTGCTGAGTCTCGTCCTCGTCGTGATCGGGGCCATCATAGTGTGGCTACCCTCCGATGCCGGAAAGGCGAAGTCTCGGTATTCAACGGTCACTCTAGATCGTGGCGCCATTCGAAAATCCGTCGCAGCGAATGGCACCTTGAACCCTTTGGTTCTCGTCAATGTGGGGACCCAAGTCTCAGGAACAATTCAGAAACTGTTGGTCGACTTCAATGATCGCGTTCAAAAAGGACAAACCCTCGTGCAACTCGACCCGGCATTATTCAATGCCGCCTTAGCGCAAAGCCGTGCCAATCTCAAAAGTAATGAAGCCAGCCTGAAACTTGCAGAAGCCAATGCGACTCGGACACAGCATCTTTTTGAACGAGGCTATGTGCCTAGGATTGAATGGGATCAGGCGATTCAAACCGTGAGCTCCGCGAGAGCGGGTATTGAGGCCGCTAAAGCACTTGTCCTTCGGGATGAAACCAACCTTCGTTACAGCACCATCCTGTCGCCGGTCTCAGGCATCGTGATCTCCCGAAATGTCGACATCGGACAGACGGTCGCTGCGAGTTTCCAGACACCGACCCTCTTTAGTATCGCCGAAAATCTAAAACGCATGCAGATCGATACGACTGTGGCTGAAGCCGATGTGGGCGGGATTAAGGTTGGGCAATTGGCTAGTTTCACGGTGGATGCCTTCCCCGGACGGGATTATGAGGGCGTGGTCCGACAGATTCGTTTAAATTCTCAAGTCCTTCAGAATGTGGTGACCTATAACGTGGTCATCGATGTGGGGAACCCCGATGAATCCCTCCTTCCGGGGATGACCGCTTTCGTTAATATTTGCTGAACGATCCGATGTCCTTAGGATCCCTCTTGCGGCGCTCCGCTACAAACCGGCTGAAGAGGAGGCTGTATCGAAACCTTCACCCCAAAGAGAATCCCATCCTCCTGATGCAGATGAGAAAGTGGTCTACCGTCTGCGTGAAGGGGTCTTAACGCCTATCACGATTAGAGTGGGTCTTTATGATGCGAAGTATCAAGAGATTCTCTCGGGTGACCTTGGTCTTGGCGATCAATTGGTTACCGAAGATCGCCGCACCTTAGGCGAGGAGGGTAAGGGTGGGGGTAATCAGTCCTTCAAATTGAAGATGTTCTAAAGATGTCTGACATCCTCATTCAGGCGATGTCGCTGACCAAGGACTATGCCCTCGATGAGGGGGAGATTGTTCGGGTCCTCCATGGACTGGATTTCACCATTGAGACGGGTGATTTTCTGGCCATCATGGGTCCTTCAGGGTCTGGAAAATCGACCTTGATGAACCTTCTTGGGTGTCTTGATACCCCAACCCGAGGCCATTATCTTTTAAAGGGGGAGGATACTGCTGAGATGACCCCTGATCAGTTGGCCTCACTGCGCAGTCGACAGATCGGCTTCGTCTTTCAAGGCTTCAATCTCCTCCCTAGAAAGAGCCTCATTGATAATGTGACTTTACCTTTGGTCTATTCCGGGGTCCCCCGGCTTGATCGGGAGCGCATCGCGCGTGAGATTCTTCAAGAAGTCGGTCTGGGTGATCGGCTTCGACATCGGCCGGGCCAACTCTCAGGGGGGCAACAGCAGCGGGTGGCTATCGCGCGGGCACTGGTTAATAAACCTTCACTGATCCTCGCCGATGAGCCAACCGGTAATCTTGACACCAAGACCAGTCAAGACATTCTGGCTTTATTTGACCGGCTCCATCGCCAGGGGCTAACCATCATCTTGGTCACTCATGAAGCTGATGTGGCTCTGCATGCTGACAAGATTCTCTATCTCATCGATGGCCGTATTGACCGAATTCAAGTGAACGCTCATGCAATTCAGTGATACCTTCATCGAAGCAAGCCAGTCGATGGGAGCGAATCGCCTTCGGACTGGCCTCACGATGTTAGGCATGATCATTGGTGTGGCATCGGTGGTGTTGATGCTGGCGATCGGGCAGGGTGCCCAGGCCTTGGTCACAGAATCCATCGCCTCCATGGGGAGTAACCTTTTCATTGTTCTCTCCGGAACGTCCACAGCAGGTGGGGTTCGGATGGGCGGCGGGACCGTACCGACCCTGACTTACAAGGACACGATGGCCATTGGGGAGCTTGAGTCGATTGCTGCTGTCGCACCGATGCTCCCCAACAGTGCACCGATGGTTTATGGCGCTAACAACTGGACCACTCAAGTAGTGGGCACCACCCCCGACTATTTCGAAGTCCGTGACTGGCAACCTTCTGAAGGCGTCGTTTTTACGCCAACAGATCTTCGTTCTGCGAATCGCGTGGTCCTTCTTGGGAAGACTGTCGTGAGCCATCTCTTTGGTGATGAGAATCCGATAGGAAAGACCCTTCGTATCAAGAATAATCCCTTCACGGTGGTCGGCGTCCTCTCCAGTAAGGGGCAGAGTCTTGATGGCCGTGATCAGGATGATACGGCGTTGATTCCCTTTACGACGGCGCAACGGAAGGTGTTTGGCAATCAGTTCCCAGGCATGGTCCGCTACGCTATGGCCAAAGCGGCCTCCGCCGAGGTGATGACGGCCGCAGAAGCGCAGATGAACGATCTTCTTCGCCAGCGTCATCGAATCCGGGCGGGGATGGATGATGATTTTTCAATTCGAAATCTGACGGCGCTTGCCCAAACCGCCCAGGGGGCGACCAAGGCCATGTCGATGATGCTCGGTGCGATTGCGGGGGTTTCACTCCTGGTGGGGGGGATTGGCATTATGAATATCATGTTGGTTTCGGTGACCGAACGTACCCGCGAGATCGGTATCCGAATGGCGATTGGGGCTCGGACCTTCGATATTCTTGCGCAGTTTCTTTTGGAAGCGCTCATGATTTCTCTCTCGGGGAGTCTCCTTGGGGTGGTCCTTGGTGTCACCATTGCCTGGCTGGTGGCGACGACCTTTGGGATGAACGTGGTGGTGACGCTCACATCGATCTTTTTGGCCTTTGGGGTTGCGGCTGCGGTCGGTATCTTTTTTGGCTTCTATCCGGCACGAAAAGCCGCAGCGCTCCGTCCTATTGAAGCCTTGAGGTACCAATGATGAAGGATCTCTATCGATTCAGCGGGTTTAGAGCGCTCTTAGAAGGGCTAATCTTTATGGTGGTGACGGGCTGTACCTCCCTGGGTGAGACATTTGACGCTGAACAAGCCTCAAAAATAAGGAATGGGATGAGCCGTGAAGAGGTGATCGCGATCATGGGATCAGAGCCTTCCACGGTCGAGGGGGCTGATCCTTGGAAAAGTGTCTGGATCTTCACGGTTGCCGACCCTATCTCCTTTGGCACCCGCACCGAAAGAGTCAGCTTCACCTTCGATGAAAATAATCGGGTCTACGGATTGCCGAAGACGCAGGGTTTAGTCCCTTGACGATGCTTTTGCCAGGGATTGATCATAGTCATTAAAGCCTACGATCTCTTGAAGTTCTTTGAAGTTGACCCTACGCTCGACGCTTTCCCCTTTTTTCAATCGCTCTAGAGATTCTTGCATGGCTCTAACGGCGCTACTCAACAAGGTCAGGGGATAGGCGGCAATCACATAACCCAAATCCTTGAGGGTATCGGGGGGAAGATAAGGCGTTAGGCCATCCTCAAGCATATTGGCCATGGTGGGCAAGGTGACCGCCTGATTGAACAGAGCCATTTCATCGACTGATTCTGGGGCTTCTAGAAAAAGGATGTCGGCTCCAAGATCCTCAAACATCTTGACGCGTTCAATCGCTTCTTGAAATCCTAAAGTGGCTCTGGCATCGGTTCGAGCAAGGATAAGAATATCGGCCCCTTTTTCTCGGGCTCTGACCGCGGCTCTCAAGCGAATCAGTGCCTCATCGCGGGTAACGACTTCCTTTCCTTTTGTATGCCCGCAACGCTTCGGGGCTAATTGATCTTCGATCATGATGGCGGCAAAGCCGGCTTTAGCAAAGCCTTCGACCGTTCTTTCTACATTGAGGGCATTGCCATAGCCGGTATCGCCATCACCGATCACAGGAAGCGTGACGGCCTCAAGAATCGATCGACCCTGATCAAGGATCTCTCCGTAGGACAAGAGACCGGTATCTGGCCGCGCGAGGCGAGCTGCGGCCACTGAAAAACCGCTCATGAAGGTCAAAGGAAACCCTGCCCTTTCGATAAGACGAGCCGAGAGGCCATCAAAACAGCAGGGCATGATCAGAAGATCAGGCCCTTGAAGGAGATGACGAAGGGCCGCGGCGGGGGAGGTCACGGGGCCTAGAAGCTTGGATCTTGAACCCCGGCACTGGGGCTCGTTGAAGTCTCTGAAGGATTGGACAGTGGCGAAGCCTCAGCCGGTTCATTACTTGAAACAGGTTGATTCGGCATGATCAAGCGGACTTCTGGCTCACCGTCATTGGAAGCCTCGCTGGCGTTCGTGTTGCCGCGGTTATTGGCATCCCACCGAGTCGCAGGGCCCACGATGATGAGGGCTTTGTAAGCCGTCACCGTGCGCCCTGTTTTGCGGCCGGAGAGTTCGCCAATTTGATCCACGGGGCCATAACCACTCTGGCCGATCAGGTGAAACATTTCTTCAGCACGGTAATCTTCTTCATGAATACAGCCATGGGATTCGGCGGCCTTCCCCATATCGGCGATGGATGACCGGTCAAGCGATGAATGAAGCGCCATGCCCCCATGAAAAAAGACAGCCCAGAGCATCGGGGCATCATAGGCACGGGACCAGTGACGGGACGAAAACGCTTTGGGTGAAAAATATCCATTCGCGGTTTCATGGCCGGCCATTCCCGTCGATACCAGCCAGTAATAGAGGAGACCAGTGCCCCTTTTGTAGACTCTGAGTGTTTGAGCAGGCCCCCAAAAGGCATCGTCCACTTCACTGACCACCACGATGAGGTTGTAAGTGTCGAAGTCAGAATCCTCAAGAGGATTCGGTAGGGTCATGGCCACCCCTTTATCGGGATCCTTGTAGGGCGTGAAAGCCTTGGTGACCCCAAAGGAGTAGTGGTAATTGGCGCCTGGATCATTGTCATAGCGAGGGCTTGGCTGCGTTCTTGGGAAGCCGTCCCAGGGTCCTTCCTCTCCCCCGTTCACCGCATAAGCCTGATGCGTCATCAATGCCGAAAGGAAGATGGCTAAAAGGGGTCTTAAAAGGCTTTGGATGAATGGCATGATGAGAGTGTTCCTTGAGTCCTGAAGCGAATATCCATGATACAGGAGGCCCAGAAGGGTTCAAAGGCACGAAGCCTTCGATGGGTCCCCCTCAAACAGGGCTGAAGGGGTCGCTCATCATTTTCTCTCTAGCTCCTAGAAGGAGGCCTTTTAATCAAATCATAATATTCACAATATCTGTGGATAAGTTTGTGGGAAATCTCAGGGAGCTGCCTCCCCACTAGGCCCCCATTAGATTGATTAAACTTTAGGCATATTTATAACCTATTGATATATATATTTATATTGTAAGTGTTTGATCTGTCGTTGGATGCACCCTCTTATTTCAATTCGATGAATGCATGGTCGTTCACGCGATGGGCACAATAAAACTTCATTTTGATATGGATTCGAGTGGGCTATGATGGACCTTGGATTTAAAGATCCTCACAAAGAAGGATCAAAGCATTTCACGGTCTCTTCATAAAATTAAAGATTCACCAGCAAGAGAGGTCAATCATGAAAAACGAAAAGTCTTTAGTTGCCGTCACTCTTATCGTTGCAACGATGGTGACTATGGCTAAGGCCGATGACGGTCTTTCGCCTAATCTCAAGTTTCAATCACCACAGCCGACGTCAACACTGACTTCTGGGGAGCCTCTTTTAGACATACCGATCGTGAAAAGCCGTGGTGGGAGCCTGAGGGCGCAAGTCAGGATGGTCGCCGCTGGGGTCAGTAGCAATCCGATCCTTTATGGTGGCGAGCCTCTTTACAGTACGAATTCAAGTTTTCCTAATGCGGCAGAGGAGGGAGGGAGTCAGACCTACACGGGTGCATTTGCCTATGAGATGAAAGCCTATGGCAAACATTATCCGGCCAGTTTTCCGCCACCGATCCTTCAGTTAAAGCATGGCGAGAATCTGGACCTTGATATTACCGATGATCTCCATCGGAACATTGAAACAGCCAGTGGGGCTGGGACTCTCTTTGAGACGAACTTTCATGGTCACGGCCTCCATGTGAGCCCTTTATCTATGGGCGATAATATTTACCCCATTATCAATGATCCAGGTTCTGTCATCAGTCCCCGGGAAATGCGCGTGCGTATTCCCATTCCCTTGAATCAAGAATCAGGCTATAACTGGTTTCATCCTCATCGCCACATGCAAACCCATCCTCAGGTGTATGGCGGCCTTGCTGGAATCTTGATGATCGGAGATCCCCTTGACCCTTGGCCAAAATATAAAGCGGGGGGTGCAGAGCCTCTGAAACAGCGTTTCCTGACTTTCTCTGAAGTGAACATTGAAAGAACCGATGATGCGGGTCAGTCGATCATCCAGAATGGTCCGAACCATCTTCTCGTCTACAAAGCGACCAATACTCTTCCAACCTCGACGACGTCACCACCTTCTGTTGATTCTTGGCAGAAACGCGTTAATGGCCAGTTAAACCCAGTGATCAAGTTTCGACCAGGTGAAACTCAAGTGTTCAACATGGCCGCAATCGGTGCATTTGGTTCGTTCAATATCGCTGTCACTGATGGCCAGCTCTCATCGCCTTGGTCGGCCACGTTATTGGTTCAAGATGGGAATGCAGCTACGAATGCCGCCTCGCAGGGTATCG
Source organism: Gammaproteobacteria bacterium (assembly GCA_009922685.1). Taxonomy (GTDB): domain Bacteria; phylum Pseudomonadota; class Gammaproteobacteria; order Methylococcales; family Methylococcaceae; genus UBA6136. Next base: position 55,902 of record RFVA01000008.1, read on the forward strand.
ATATCAAGCCATTGCCTATCAAGCTTACTGCCGATCCAAAACGGATGAATGATTTGGTCGCCAACACGCTCCTGATGCCTGGTAACCGTTTGACGATGGCTCTGACAGCCCCTACTAAACCCGGTCTTTACTATCTCATTGATGGATGGGGTGGCTGTAATAGTCCGACGACATCTGGATCCTGCCCCGTTAGTCCTCAACCGCTTTACTACGTTCTGGCAACTATCGTGGTTGAAGGAAAGGAGGTTCGTGAACCTGCACCGGTCTTCGATGTGAAGGGGCAGGACTATTCGCTGTTCAATGCCAAGGTCGATAAGGCTCGTGAATTCCGCTTTTCAGTGGCTTCACCATCAGCGAATGCGGCTGTATTTCAGATTAACGAAGCGACCTTTGGGAACGGCCCACTGGAGCAGATGCAAATCAATTCCATCGAGGAATGGAAGCTGATCAATCGTAAGACGATTAATGGACCCCGACTGGACAGTTCGGGTAAGCCTACCGCTCAGGTGAATTCAAACACAGCCAATCATCCCTTCCATATTCACCAGGGTAACTTTATCGTCACCGAAGTGAATGGTCAGAAAGTGGACCCTTATGTTACTAACCCAGACCAAGACTCCTTAAATTACGTCTCCCCTCGGGATACGATCAACATTCCGCAGCCTGCGAATCCTAATTCCCCAACACCTTTGGATACATCCATCAAAGTCAAGTTTAAAGTAACTGATTTCCCCGGTAAGTACGTTTTTCATTGCCATATCCTCAAGCATGAGGATCAAGGGATGATGGTTCCGGTTCTTGCTTTTGGTCCCATTGAAGGATTGCGTGCAGCATTTGGCGCCCCTTCAGGGGTCCCCGCAACGCCGCTTAATGTCATTGATGGGAGCGGTGGCCTGATCGCTCAAAAACAACCCTTTGGACCCAACTTCAGTGGAGGCATTGTGAGTGCATCTGGGCTTGGAGCAGCCAAGTACTTTGAGACTTATGCGGCCGGTCAGGCTTCGGGGGGATCTGAGGTGGTCATTTATGATGGACCAAAACAGCGCGAAATTGCCCGCTTCAAGGCCTTTGGGGCCAGTAAGGATGGGGTCAGCATCGCCCTGGGTGATGTCACCGGTGATGGAGAGCCTGAAGTAATGGTGGGTAGCCGTGCATCGGGACCAGCTGTTGTTAGGATCTTCAATATTCATGGCCGACTGATCCGTGAATACGTCAATATCCTCGATGGTATTTTTCCCACGGGAATCAATGTTGCGGCGGGCGATGTCAATGGCGATAACTTTGATGACTTGGTCATCGGTGCTGGGCGGGGTCAAGAGCCGCTGGTAACCGCCCTGAGTGGTCGCGACATTGTCTCAAGGCTTAAACCACAGTGGCTTTTGCAATTTAGGGCCGCGGCCGATAAGAATGCCGGTGTTCAACTGGCGGTAGGCTATGTTCATCCACTGACGGTGCCGAGCTATCTCCCGAATGTTGTAACCACGGCTGAAGCGGGCAGTACGGCGGGTGTTGTGCAGGTCTGGAATGTGAATAGTTTTCTGAAGGACAGTGTCATGGCTCATGCCGCCCATTCATCGTCCTCTCCCACATCGCCACCAGGGCCTTTGATGGATACCTACCAGCCGTTCCCAGGTGCGAACAAACCCTTGTTTCTTGAAACAGGATATGTCGGAAACCCAGGTGTTCCTCAGATCTTTTCATGGTATAGCCCCTCTAACATTGCTCAAAGATCTTATAGTTACAACCCACCCCCTCAGTATTTGACGGGATCCGACTGTACTTTGATCTACCCAACCACGGGCAAAGCGACATCCCCTTGTAGTCCGAATAACTCCAACGGAGTGATTCCTAATGTTATCTATGGGGTTCAGGCTTACGGGACAGCAAAGGCCCTTGATGCGGCCCTGAACTTCTGACCAACTCCCGTTGATCCAGGAGGTCACTGACCTCCTGGAATCGTTGGCTCTATGGATTTCTTCCTCATTTGAGTGGCACGCGTCTTAGTCATGACGGTTGGATTACCCTCTGAGGGGATAGAGGCCATCCTATTTCTGGGGTCGTTGCTTGAGAGCTAATGAGGATCTGAGGTCCTTATCGATGGATACTTTTTGTACCCTAAATGCGGGTTGATCGGCTGTGCGGTCATCCATCAGGTTTTTTTAATCGAAATCATCAGTCCATGCAGCGCATCTGACGTAAGGTCAACCAAAAAAAACGGCTCACAGGTGTGAGCCGTTATTCCATCAGGGGGATACCCCCCCAAAAAAAGGATCAATCTTTAGCGGCATTCCTTTCCTGAACTTCTTTGATCACCGCATCCGCCACACTCTTCGGGCATGGCAGGTAATGAGAGAATTCCATGGAGAATTGGCCGCGCCCAGAGGTCATGGTCCGAAGGTCTCCGATGTAGCCAAACATTTCAGAAAGGGGGACTTCTGATTTGATCCGGACACCGGTTGCTCCTGCTTCTTGAGACTTGATCATTCCGCGGCGACGATTAAGGTCGCCGATCACGTCACCGACATGAGCGTCAGGGGTAAACGTGTCGACCTTCATGATCGGTTCCATCAGCTGCGGTGCACACTTTGGCACGGTCTGGCGGAACGCTGCTTTCGCGGCAATTTCAAAGGCGATGGATGAGGAGTCTACCGCGTGGAAGCCACCGTCAGTCAAATTGACCTTGATGTCCACCAAGGGGAAGCCCGCCATCGTTCCTTTGTCGAGCATGCTCTTAAAGCCCTTGTCGACCGCAGGCCAGAATTCACGGGGGACGTTACCGCCGGTGACCGTTGATTCGAAGCTATAGCCTGTTCCAGGTTCATTCGGTTCGATGATGTAGTTAATCTTTGCGTACTGACCAGAACCACCCGACTGCTTCTTATGGGTGTATTCATCTTCCACGGAACGCGTGATGGTTTCACGATAGGCGACCTGTGGCTTTCCAACAATCACCTCGACACCATGGGTCCGCTTAAGAATGTCGACCTTGATATCAAGGTGGAGTTCGCCCATTCCCTTGAGGATGGTTTCACCCGAATCTTCATCAGTCGAGACATGAAAGGAAGGATCTTCTGCCACCATCTTGCCAAGGGCAATACCCATTTTTTCATTGCCAGCCTTATCCTTAGGGGCAATGGCCACCGAGATAACGGGATCAGGGAACACCATCGGTTCAAGCGTTGCCGGCTGGTTTTGGTCACACAGGGTATGACCTGTCTGAACGTTCTTCATGCCTAGGACCGCGACAATGTCACCGGCTTGACAAGAATCGAGCTCTTGACGGTTGTTCGCGTGCATCTCAACGATTCGACCGATTCTTTCGGTTTTTCCGGTCGCCGTGTTGAGGACGGTATCCCCCTTTTGGATCTTGCCGGAGTAAATACGAAGGAAGGTCAAGGCGCCGAATCGATCGTCCATGATCTTGAACGCCAGTGCACGCATGGGGCGCTCTGGATCAACGATCGCAAAGTTACCCGTCTCCTCGCCTTCAAGGTCCACTTCAGGCTGTGGATTGACTTCCGTTGGGCACGGCAGGTAATCGATGACGGCATCGAGGACCAGCTGTACGCCTTTGTTTTTAAATGAAGAGCCGCAGTAAGTTGGGAAGAAGTCCATTTTAATGGTGCCCTTCCGAATGAGACGCTTGATGGTGTCAATATCGGGCTCTTCGCCTTCAAGATATTTCTCCATCACGTCATCATCCTGCTCGACAACCTTTTCGATCATTTCTGCACGGAATTTTTCGACGTCATCGACCATGTCGGCGGGGACCTCACCGATGGTGTACTTCATGGGATCGCCAGAATCGTCCCAGATCCAGGATTTCCGGGTCAGGAGGTCCACCATCCCGACAAAGCCATCTTCACGCCCAATCGGGAGGACCATGACTAAAGGATAGGCCGCGAGGACTTCCTGGACCTGTTTGACGACGCGGTAGAAATCAGCACCAATTCGATCGAGCTTATTGATGTAGATGACGCGAGAGACCTTCGATTCATTCGCGTAGCGCCAGTTGGTTTCAGATTGGGGTTCAACGCCCCCTGAACCACAAAAGACACCGATACCGCCATCTAGAACCTTCAGGGAGCGATAGACTTCGATGGTGAAGTCAACGTGTCCTGGGGTATCAATAATATTGAAGCGGTAATCATTCCAGAAGCAGGTGGTTGCTGCTGACTGAATCGTGATGCCGCGCTCTTGTTCCTGTTCCATGAAGTCGGTGGTTGCGGCGCCGTCATGGACTTCACCGATTTTGTGGATCTTGCCGGTGAGTTTCAGGATACGTTCAGTCGTCGTCGTCTTGCCGGCGTCTACGTGGGCGAAGATGCCGATGTTCCGGTAATGCGATAGATCAGTCATGTCAATGTGTTGCGGGTTGCGGTCGGGATGAAAAGACAGAAGCAGTGCGCTTTGCGTGTTGAGCGTGCCCCCCCTGGAGCCCGCCAGAACCCCCCATGGCCTGAGCAGGTCAATCAACGTTCACTTCAGTAAACCTCCAATTATACCCTGCAGCCGTTTTACCGGCAACGACTAAGCTCGAAATGTCCCTCTCTTGGGAGCCCCATCCGGGTGCCGGGATGGTGAGGGCCCAACAGGAGCTAATGAAGAGTGTTCGACGTATAGCGCTCGATCACGACGCTAAAGGGGCGGCCTTCCCGGTTTCTAAGCATCGCGGTAATTTCAAAAAGAAGATCGGGCGGTAACTCTTTTTGAGAGGAAGGGTCCTGATCCAAAATCCACAACGGCTTTAAATGCAGGAGTTGTCGATGAAATCCTAATGGTTTGACGACTTTGCCAAAGGGGGTGCGAGTGGTTTTTAAGGTCTGCAGCATCAAAGGCGTGAGCGCATCTGGACGATACCAGTTATCGGCCATCGAAAGCACGGAGGAGCCACAGCGAAGCGCCACTCTCCGGTGAAAAATGAGGGTTTGGGGGCTAGCCTCAAGCCAGGCTATCACCTCTTTGGGGGGTGGCTCCAATCCCTCATCAAGGGGTTCAGCTAAAAGACTAGGTGGCTCACTGATGCGGTGGGCTCTACACCAATCTTCAAGCACATGGGTCGCACTATCATGAGATAAAAGCGCGACCTCAAGCCGCAACATCTCGGTTTCTTGTGAGTGAGGCCCGAGGTGTGTGACTGGAGCGATGGGCGTACAGCCCCCAAGCAGTGAGAGGGACCATAAGGTCCCTATGAAAAGGGTTTGCTGCCAGTGACTTTTTGTGAGGGTTCTTAATATTTCCGTTATCCTGTCATTCATTTTGTGGGAGGCAATGGCATGCGTGATCTCATTTATTGGCTTTTCGCCATCCTCGGACTGGTTTTAGCCCTCACGTTTTATTTTGAAAATAGGGCGACGACTTATATTACGTCAGATGGCGCGTGTCAGGCTTTGACCCCCAAAGATGACTGCTACTGAGTCCACTCACCTTCAATGAAGCTGTCAAATATGTTGCCTTCTCATCAACAAGATCCTTCTTTGTTCAAAATCATCCTGGTTGGACTGATTGGGAATATCGTTGAATGGTATGACTTTGCAGTCTATGGCTACTTTGCATCGATCATTGGCCAACTTTTTTTCCCATCCTCGGATGCTGCGGTCTCTCTTATTGCTTCCTTCGGCGCGTTTGCCGCTGGATTCTTGATGCGGCCACTGGGAGGCTTGTTGTTTGGCCGGATCGGTGATCAAGTGGGCCGCGAGAAGGCCATGAGTATTTCGGTCGTGGCGATGGCGGTTCCGACGCT
>RFVA01000071.1 GCA_009922685.1 Gammaproteobacteria bacterium
GTCATCAGCTCAGCATTAAGCCATGTGGTGGCACGTTTGAGCGGCCCTATCATCAATATCAATAAGTTACGTCACCAACTGTCGAACTCGAGTGACCCCAGGACCCCGCTGATCATTGCCCTTTGGGGTAGGGGGTGCCAGCGCACGGTTTCACGGCTGTATAGGCTTCTTGGGATGTCGCGTTTTCCTGTATGAGCGAGTTTCCGCTCATATTGGCTGTTTGGGACGGCCTCCGATGCCGTCAACAGATCAGATGCCCGCCCCCTTTTTTTTGCCTCTATTTCAAAGTGTCTTCGGCCTGGGTTACTTGATTGCGGATGTGGACGTAAGAAGTACCCGCTATCGGATTCATTAAAATTTAATCTTTATGGTATTGAACTTACAGACAGTATGAAAGTCGTTCTCTGTAACTCGAATTACACGGCATTCGCCTCTTGCTCCGGCATACTTCCCTGTGCCGCCCGTCACAGCATAGCTAGAGGGTGAATTGAGAGCGGCCTTGCCGTTGTTAGGCATGAAATCTCGCGCCCCTTCAATCAGAATCGAGTCATTTCCAAAAGCATATTGAGCATGCACCCATCTGATCTCTGAATTAGGTCTTTTGTCCGTAACGAAGTGGACGAATTCAAAATTTCCAATCTCCTTCCCATTAAGATCATTAATGACGCCATGACCCAGGACGCTATCACCCACCGAAGGTCCTGCATCACCAAGATCAATGATCTGCCGTGCATCGTTATTTTGAACTGGTTTGAAAGTGAGTGTTACGGCCTCCGCAAACCCAATCGAGGAGATTGTTAGAATAAAAGATAAAAGCAGTCTCTGAATTAGCATGTTATTTGTAAAATATTGATTTAAAAGTTTTTTTCTGGTGGGTACGGTCCATAAAATGGATTTTTGATGTTTTTTTCTAGGCATTAAACGATCACTAATATTCCATTAGTTATCGGGCGCTCCGCCCAGACAGGCTGCAATATTGCCATTTTAGGCCCAAATTTGAAAGGGGCGAATCATCTGATGCGGAGCTTGTTTTACCACCCAGCTCTTCCACCCTCATGCTTTCGTTCCAATGCGGCCGTGGATTCCGTCTGGCCGATTTGCTTGTAAGCCCAGGACCCCGCCAATTATTGTCCATTTGGGGTTGGTGACCGCGCACGGTTTCGTGGCTCTATGGGCTTCTCAGGAGGCCCTATTTACCCGCCTGATATCAGGCTGACAGTGATTTAATGAGGCATCGGCTCGTGATACGTGTGTGAATAGAATCTGTTTAAGGTGATCGGCCCAGATGTCCAAGGCTTGCTTCTTCTCAGGCAGATAGGCGTAGCGGTCATAGTGTTTCGCCTGCACGCCTGTGCTACGCCCATGGCTCAGGAGCTGCCCCCGGAGTTCCTTCGGGATCCCAAGGCTTGCTAGCATTGTTTCGCATGTCCTACGGAGATCTCCAGCGCGGAAAGGTTCAAGACCGTGCTCCAGAACCAAGCGATTAGATACCCGCGCCACGACCTTAGAGGGCGTTGTTGGATCCATAAGGATTTTGCCGCGCCCGAACTTAGTTACCGTTGCGAAAGGGTAGGGCGCATCTTGGTTCAGCTCTCGCATCGGTTCAAGATGTTGTAAAGACCAGTCCGTTAGTGGTATCAGATGGTCACGGATACCTAGCCCTGGCCGGCCCTTGCCGTCTCTGAGTGTGAGTATCTCGCGAGCGAAATCAAAGTCTGACCAGTTAGCTCGAAGTAACTGTTCCATTCTCTGACCGCCCAGCGCTAGATTGAATCGCAGAAATGAGGCGGCTACTGGCGTGACACCGGATAATGCATTCCAGAATAATCTTAATTCGGATTCCGAGAGCACTCGATCACCGACTCGCTCAAACTCAGCAATCCTCGGTACCAATGAGGCCGGGTTCGAAGTCAGGCTAAATGTCACACTATCTGAAGCGATCTTTCGCGGATCATTGTCGTGCTTGCCCCCATAAGCAAAGGCCGCGTGCATATATGATCGGAGCTTGTTGACCTGTCGGGTCTTACCCAGCTGAACCAACCGCGCCAGAATCAGTTGAATGTCTGCGGGTTCGATCTTGTTAGCCTTGGCTTTTAATAGATACGAAAATGGAGTGCGGACGTGGAGTTCAATGACATTGTTTACATTTCTTGAGCTAGATTTACCGAGCCGTTCTAATTGTTCCACGTACACATCCAGCAATTGCCCGAAGCTACCCTGGCGGGCGATGATGGTAGCTTGTCTTTGTTCCTCTTCCTTTTTTTGCCGTTCATGGGCCTCGTAGTTATCGACATCTCCAAACTGAGTAACGAGATCAGCGATCCATTTGGCGCCTTCCTTGGCGGCGGCCAAGGTTAATCGATCGCCACGAATCTCTCTCCAGGACCGCTGACCCTTGGGGTCGAAGGTGCCAATTGAGGCAAAGCGGCGAACTTTCTCAATGTAATACCGATAGAAGAAGTTCTTGATGCCGTCCGGCATGGTGCGCATGACGAGGCAGCCTTGGCCATGGCGCATCTTTTCGATGGTTAATTCCTGAATCTTATCGGTCGGTTTGATGGCCTCGAGTTGGGATGAAGTGTAAGTACTCATGGCCGAAATCCAGTGGCTGTTTTAGTGGCTGTTTGGTTCGGATATTATAGGGCAGCATTGTAAGCGTCCGGCCGTCCCATCTGTTATCTGACTAAGCTATCCGTCACCCTTTCACCCATGTTCAATACGGGGGGTGAAAATGACACGCCAAGAAAAGAGACGACATGTCGATGCCTGGATGAAGAGCGGCCTTAACCGGGATGAGTATGCGGCCCAGAACCAACTCACCGCGAGTTCTTTCCGTAACTGGATAACAAACTATGCTTACCTTGGACGTGAGGCCAGTCCTGTCACTGGACGATCACTGGTCCCTGTCCAGATCAATTCAGCGACCATTGTTCGGGTGGAATGTCCTTCGGGGCGGGTCTGGATGTTCCCGGCCGAGATCAATCCTGACTGGATTAAATCTGTCCTCCTGAGGATCGAATGAATCTCTCGGGAGTAAAGGCATGGGTTGCCCCCGATCCGGTCGACATGCGTAAGGGTATCGATGGACTCTCTCAATATGTCCGTCACACCCTCGGTCACAATCCTTGTGCAGGAGAGGCCTTCCTGTTTTGTAATAGGGATCGGACGCGGATCAAGGTCTTGCTTTGGGATGGGACGGGCGTTTGGCTTTGTCATCGTCGGTTACATCGTGGACGGTTCACTTGGGCGGATCCAAATCGGGCGACTTTTTCGCTCAGTGCCGTGGAGTGGGAATGGTTGATTCGGGGTGTTGATTGGCATCGCGTGACAGCGACCCCATCGTCGGACTGGATGCCTTGAGACATCGTTTTATTCAATAAAAACATAGAGATAAAGGGCTTCTACGGGTATAATAAAACCCATGGAAGCCCTGTCATTGCTGGAAAACGCGGACATTGACCCTGCCACCAAACAGGCGTTGCTGACATCGTTTCAGTCCCTTCTGGCAGAGGCCAAACGAGACAAGCTCAAGATCCAGGCTCTCACCTTGGAGTTGGCTCATCTGAAGCGGATCCGCTTCGGAAAGCGCAGTGAATCCCTCGACCCTCAGCAGCTGGATCTCTTTGCAGAGTCCGTGGATGAAGACATCGGCTCCATCCATGCGGAATTGGATACTGCGGAAGTAAACGACACCACTCCCAAGCGTCAGGCACGGCAACACGCTGGCCGTCAGGCACTCCCTGATCATCTGCCGCGTATTGAGTTCCGGCATGAGCCTGAAAGCTGCCAATGTGGTGCTTGCGGTAAAGGTCTGGTGAAGATCGGTGAGGACATCAGCGAACAGCTCGATGTGACCCCGGCCATCTTCACGGTTCATCGTCATATCCGTCCGCAATACGCGTGTCGTGCTTGCGAAACCGTCACGGCCGCGCCCATCCCACCCGCGGTCATCGATGGTGGGCTAGCCACGCCGGGACTTCTCTCCTGGGTGGTTATCAGCAAATACGCGGACCACCTTCCTCTCTATCGACTGGAACAGATGGCCGAGCGCGAGGGGGTTCCTTTGGCCAGGTCCACGTTGGCTGACTGGGTTGGGCGTGTGGGTTATGCGCTGGAGCCACTCCATGAGCGACTGAAGGAGCGTCTCCTCCAGGGTGGTGTGCTTCATGCCGATGAGACACCGGTCCAGCAACTCGATCCTGGAAAGGGGAAAACCCATAAGGCGTACCTTTGGGCTTTTCGAAGTAACACGCTGGATGAGGGGCCGCCCCTCATCGTCTTCGATTATCAAACCGGCAGGAGCGGTCAGCATGCACGTGACTTCCTCGGTACATGGCGTGGGCATCTATGCGTCGATGACTACAGCGGCTATAAGGCGTTGTTCGCCGCCAACCATGATGGCGTAGCCTGTGTCGAATTGGGATGCTTCGCCCATGCGCGTCGTAAGTTCTATGAACTCCATGCGGCCAACCAGAATCCCCTGGCAGAAGAAGTTCTAAGACGTATCGCTGAGCTTTATGCGATCGAGAGCCATGGCAAGGAGATGACTAGCGACGCCAGACAAGCGCTTCGGTTACGAGAATCCGTCCCAAGGCTTGCTGAGCTTCATCGGTTCCTCATGGATCAGCGCATCAAGGCGGCCCCTGGTGGGGCATGGGCCAAAGCCTTGGATTACAGCCTCAAGCGTTGGGATGCACTCGCGCGGTATGCTCAGACAGGCAATCTACCCATCGACAATAACCCGGTGGAGCAGACCATCCGTCCCGTAGCCATCGGCAAAAAGAACTGGCTCTTCGCAGGATCAGAGCGCGCGGGTAAGCGAGCGGCGGTCATTCAGTCGTTGATCGGAACCGCCAAGCTGAACGGCGTCGATCCGGCGGCCTGGATGAGGGACACTCTTGAGAAACTTCCCCTATGGCCGAACAAGAGAATCGATGAACTTCTGCCCATAGACGGATGGAAGCCGGCAGAGGCTTAACCTCTTTGATCAACCACGGATAGATGGGACGGCCGGACGCTTACTAAATTTTAAGGCAACCAGGAGGTGTTATGAGCTACAAACGGACCCCGGAGGAATCCGGATTGAAGCAGTGAAACAGGTGACTGATCGCGGCTATTCGACAAGGGAATTCGCTAGTCGCCTTGGGATTTCGTTCCCGACCTTGTAAAAATCGATAAAGATGTATTCAAGTCGGAGCCGGAAAGGATCAAACTCCAGGGGTAGGCGGAGGAGATTTGCCGCCTACAGGCTAAGCTGCAGCCCAAATACGAACTAGCGGGAGTTTTATGATTTGGGCGGCCCATACCTAGGCCGCCCCTCCACGGGCAAAAAGAAGTTACATGGACGCTCAACTTGCTGGGCTGGCGGTCTTGGCATTAGAAGCCGGGCTGACCAAGCCCGCACTATTTTTGGCTTGCACTGTGCATGAATAAATGTAGCCACCCGAGGTACCAGCAGACCCTGTAATTATAAGTTCAGTGGCAGGCGCCGCTACGTTACCGGTCAATGTAATGGTGGTCGTTGCATTCGTACTCATGCAAGTGCCGAGGTACTGTGTTAGCGCTACACCACCCGTGTCAGAGGGCGTTGTGAACTCCAATAGCAAGCCCGCTTGACCGTTGCTATTCGCATTGTAGAGGTAGGTCAGTGTTGGAGCACTTGGGGCGGTCGGCGCCAGTGGAGTGGAGACTGCTGTGGCTGCAGCACTATTACCATTGACGTTTTTTGCTACCACGGAACAAATGTATTTAGCTCCACCCGTCAGACCGGTTACTAAAATGGGCGAACTAGGGCCGCTTGCCGACCCTGAAGAGGCCCCCGCGGTTTGGCTAGTGCAACTAGCTGCGTATCCCGTAATGGTTGACCCACCCGTATTCGTGGGGGGGGTGAAAGCCAGGCTGACCTGAAGATAACCTGCCGTAGCTGTCAACGCGGTAGGTTGGGAAGGCACTGTAGAGCCTGATACGGTGGCGCTACACGAAGAGATAGGGCAGGTGGAAGGAACCAAACTCAGGCCGCTGGCGTTCTGTGCTTGAATCGAGCAGGTGTAAGTACTGCCCGAGGTCAGGTTGCTCACTAGAATTGGGGAGGCCATAGCACTTGCAGTGACGACGGTGCTGGTACCCGCCAGAGTACAAGAGGCCACATAGGCCGTAATAGGCTGCCCACCACTTTGGCTGGAAGGAACGGCATTGAACGAGACCGAAATCTGCCCAGTGCTGCCGGCAACGCCAGTCAAAGTTGGGGCATTGGACACTGTCAGAGGCGGGGGCAGAAGCGTATAGAAAGACTGATTGGTCGCATTGTTAGCGCCTGACCACCACGTGCGGCCCATTAGGGCGGCCATGATGGGGAAAACATTGCCGGAATTTGGGCTACACGTCGTGAATCCGGGAAAACAAACGAAGCTCACATTGGGAGTCGCGGCAGCAACGGTGCTGTTTATGCCGACAGAAACATTGTCAAACTGCTGGAAACCGTTATTCACGTAGGAACCAGAAACCTTACTCACATTATCAGATGTGTAGTAGCCGGTATTGGTTGCTGAATAGCCATCGCTGGTCGGCCAACCATTGATTTGATTGACAGCCTGGAAAAAGAAATTGCTGGCCGTCAGTCCTCCCGATGTTTGTGGAGACTTCAGTGCGCTGATTTGGCTAGAGGTTATGGGCAGTGTGCGAAGAGCTTGTGGGCTATCGTAGGTTTCAATCGCACTGCCATTGCCGGCTGGATTAATGCCTTGGTTATTGAAGGTGGTCTCGGAGTTGGCCACCAGAGTGGAGGCGGCGTACTGGTAGGACCAATTATTCGCTCCCCCTTCCACCCAATAGGTGTTGGCAAGGTATTCGGCATTGAGTCCAGTCGTGGATGTACTAAAGGTTAATCCACCAGGGAACGCATTGATAGCTGTCCCATTCCATAAGCCGATCTCATCACTATAAAGGTTGCCTGGAAAGGCGAACTGAATGTTGCTTTGCCACTGACAGGCGTTGACGTTGGGAATGGGTTGGCTGTAGGCGCATCCGGGCGAACCATTGCCAGGACTCCCACTGGTTGTCACGGCATTGCCAAATTGCCCGTAGAAATTGTACACCTCGTTCTGCAGGACGGACTGGTAGTAGATCATGGTCGACCAATAAGATAAAAAGCTCTGCAAGGCTTGAGTCTGAGTTTGGGTGTACCAGGCATACTGTGACTGGTAGAGAATATTCAGCTCAGCCCATGCTGACCCACCTGCAGACCCGGCCGTGCCAAATAGCGTGTTGTTGATCACGCTACTACAGGTGTTGACCTCGGTTTGCCAAGTATTGATGTCACCACTACCACAACTAGCACCACCAGTTGAAACGCATAAGTTAGGGTTGGAGTTATTGATAGTGCCGTCCGCCCCATTAGCCAATGCATTGTAAAGGCTCCAACCCGTGCTTAAGCCGGCCGAACAGTTATTAGCGTTGCTCAATTCGGTTTGCAGCGTGTTGTAGTCGACCAGGGTTTCGATTTCGGCAAGTTCTTCCTCCATGTATTGGAGTTGCGAGCTGATACAGTCTAATTCTGTTGCAATGTTTTCGAGAGCCTCTGTGGTGGGGGAAGTATCATTGACCCCGACACTGGAGAGCAGCATGCCCGTTACTCCATCGGTCGCCGCTTGGGGTAGGCCAACGACCTCAAGTAGAGAGGCGGTTGCAATCGCACCATAGTCGGCCGTCGTATTTTCGCTACTGGGGACGGTGGTGGTACAGAGGGTCGATGAGTTGGACTGCGTGGTTGCGGCGGCCTTCAGGCCATGAGGTGCTTGCTCTGGGTTCAGTGCATCATTCAATATCAATGCGGATTTAGACTGGCCGCGGCGTTTGATGGGTGCCTTCGGGGGCTCCAGTCCATCGATGTATTCACCTGCTTTGGCTAATCGGGCGATTTCTCGGACGAACTGGTCATAGCTCCCTGCGCGATCAATGGCTAGGTTTAGTCGTTCACCATCTACATATGGGTTGCTTACCCTAAGGGTATCCACTGCGGCTTGCTTGATGATCCGGAGAGTTCGGCGGACATCCGATGTCGCTTGGGTATAGGTGATGCGGGGACTCATTATCTGCCGAGCTGTCGTGGAGATGAGATCAAGGTAAATAATGGGGGCCTTCCCGCCTACCTCGGGGGCAAGGGCCTTAAGCTGCCCATGAAACGGTTGATCGTTCACCTTGCCCCCTAACGTTTGGATGCGCAATGGGAGTTGGTGCAGCTTCTTGTTGGGAAGCCAAAAGCCAACAATGCCCCGATGATTGGTTTTGCCGCGGGCAACCAGGGCGCCCTTTGCATCCTGAACGAGGATTTTTGCATCGGCCAAATATGACAATGGGCCAGTGCTGGCCCATACATAGAAACGCGTTTTTTGTGACGTATCTATCTGATTAGACTGGGCTAAAGTGTTAGTTGAAATCCCGGCAAGCAATAAGAAGACCAATGAGATGGCGCTCAGTGAGGGTTTCATATTCATTATTCTATTGCTCGTTAGGTCCTTCGGGCCGATGAAGGAGTGTATTGAATTTTGGTGTGCATCCATGTTACTGATAATTCATTATAAGTAAAGCCATATTCATGGTACAATACTACCATGAAATGCAAAAGAGATTCCGACGCTCGGTCGCACGACCATCATGCGCTTCAGGTTATGCGCCAGCAAGCGGTTAAAGCGGTTCGCAACGGTGAAACCGCAACAAGTGTTGCCGCCGCCATGGGCGTTAATATTCGAACCGTGTTTCGTTGGCTCGCAGATTTCGCCGAGGGCGGTCAAAATGCCCTCCTGGCGAAACCGATACCCGGTAGGCCGCCGATACTGGATGCTGACCAATTGCAATGGATAGCCAAAACGGTCAAAGACCATACGCCCCAGCAAATGAGATTCGAGTTTGCGCTATGGACGCTCTCGCTGGTTGGTGAAGTGATCTACCAGAAGTTTGGCAAACGCCTTTCTGCGGGCAGTCTTTCGAGGGTAATGCGCATTCTGGGTTATACGCCTCAGAAGCCTAAGTATCTGGCCTGGCAACAAGACCCCATTTTGGTGGAGACTTGGCGCACCGAGATCTTTCCTGCCGTGAAGGCGGAAGCCAAGGAGACCGGGGCCGTCATCTACTTTGCTGATGAAGCGGGGATCCGATCTGACTATCGATCTGGAACCACCTGGGCGCCACAAGGAGAGACGCCCACGGTCAAGGTCACCGGCCGCCGGTTTGGCCTGAATATGATTTCTGCCATCAGTTCCAAGGGCGATTTTCGCTTCATGATTCAGGAAGGCACGGTCACCGCTCAAGTCTTCAGGGATTTCCTCAAACGGCTGATGGTCGGTGCCAAGCAACCCATTATTTTGGTGGTGGATGGACATCCAATTCATCAATCAAAGCTGGTAAAGACCTTTGTTGAGGAGCAGAACGGAAAATTAAAGCTGGTGGTATTGCCGCCCTACTCACCTCAACTGAATCCAGACGAACAGGTATGGGGTTGGGTCAAGCCAAGGGTCATCAAACAATTACCCCAAAACATGGCTGAATTAAAACGACTTGTGATGTCCTCGTTGAGGCGATTGCAGAAACTCCCCGATGTGGTGAGATCATTCTTTAGGCATCCCGATTGCCAATACGCCCTCACATGACTTTACTTTCTAAAGGCTCAGTAACATCTTGGCTTCTATCCCATGTTAAAGGGATTATCCCTAAACTGAGGCCCTTCCTGAATTTGAAAATAGCGATGAGGCGGATCGTTAGGACAAGCAGATCAGGTCATTGAAATCCTTCATAAAGGAAGCTGGCCTCCTCAGGTCTGACATATTGATAGCTGTTGGCTAGGTCATCTTGAATGACCTTTGCACGATGTTCTGGGTTTGAAATGAGACCCACGAAGGTTTTGCTGTCAAGCGTTGCAACAACATAAGTCCAGCCTGGAGGAAGTTTTAGTCGTTGCTTGATGTTGACGAGATTGGTTTCATAGAAATCATCTCCCGTCTGCTTCTGGGTTGAGGATGTCTGCATGGCATACACTTTTCGATTCACT
>RFVA01000072.1 GCA_009922685.1 Gammaproteobacteria bacterium
CTTAAGGAGACGGCGGATCAGATTATCAAGGTGCTCAATACCCTCAAGGGAGCCTCGGATGTCCGGGTGGAGCGTTTAACTGGGCAGGAATACCTCACCATCGATATTGATCGCCGCGCTATTGCGCGTCACGGGATCAATGTGGCGGATATCAATGAGGTGATTGAAACCGCCATCGGGGGCAAGGTCAGTACGACCATTTATGAAGGGGAGCGACGGTTCTCGGCGGTCGTTCGATTCCCGGAGTCGTTCCGGAGTAGCCCTGAGACGATCGGCCAGATTCTCCTCAAATCACCGAATGGAGCCCTGGTGCGCCTTCAGGATCTTGCAGAGATTCGTCTTCTCGATGGCCCTGCTCAGATTAGCCGTGAAATGGGAAAGCGGCGGTTGGTCATTGGAGCCAATGTCAATGGACGCGATCTTGGCGGTTTCGTGACAGAACTTCAATCGGCGGTGGCGAAGGCGGTCGATCTTCCCGAGGGGATGTATTTAAAATGGGGGGGTCAGTATGAAAATTTGGAGCGGGCGACGAAACGGCTCTCAGTGATCATTCCCTTGACCCTCCTCGCGGTCTACTTCCTTCTTTTTATGCTGTTCCAGTCCCTTCGGACGGCGGCTCTCATCATTTTGATGTTGCCCTTTGCGTCCATTGGCGGCATTCTTTCTCTCTTACTCAGCGGTGAATATCTCTCGGTGCCGGCCTCGGTTGGGTTTATCACTCTTTGGGGTATCGCCGTTTTAAATGGTGTGGTCCTGATCACCTCGATTCGAAGCCACCGAATGTCGGGTAAAACCGTGGAGACGTCGGTCCGATTGGGTTGTATCGAGCGTTTTCGTCCCGTGATGATGACGGCAACGGTCGCTCTTTTAGGATTGATCCCCTTTCTCTTCGCCACAGGTCCAGGATCCGAGGTGCAGCGACCCCTGGCGATCGTTGTTATCGGGGGCCTTGTGACCTCGACGCTGTTGACCCTCGTGTTGATGCCGACCCTCTACCGCTGGTTTGAGGACCCTCATCTCGAGTACTAAATCGAGAATAAATCGAGATCAAACATGATTCTCTTGTTACGCGTCTTATGGCTCTGGGTCCTCCTCTTCACGGCCCTTCCCCTCAGGGCCTTGGAGGCCCCGGATCTTCAGCACCCGCCGATCAAGGAATGGCAGCAACAGCTCGACGATGCGGAGGCTCGGCTCAAGAGCGGCGATCTACAGGATGAAGATGCCGTGGCCCTTCGGGACCGCCTCCTTCTCCTTGATAGCCGCCTTCGGGAGATGCGGGATGCCGCCCTCGAGCGGGCCGCGCTGATCGGCCACGATCTTGACGCTTTGGGTCCCGCACCAAAGGACGGTGAGGCCCCTGAGGCGCCCCGCCTTTCGAGTCGCCGCAAAGCGCTTCAGGACCAAATGGCCGCGCAAGATGCGGGTGCCAAGGAAAGCGATCTTCTTTTATCACGCCTCTCACGGGTCCTCAGTGAGATCAAGTCGCTCCGCCGGGAACGTCTCACCCAGCGCATCCTGACCCGATCGTTTGGGACCCTCGACCCCCTGAACTGGCAACGAACGGTTCCTGAATGGCAGGGTTTTGTTGGTGCTGTCTTAAAGCCCCTTATGAATGGGCTGGGAGGTGGGGCAGGGCTCTTGATGTGGCAGAAGCTTGGGGGGTGTCTTGCCCTTCTCGTGCTGGTCCTCCTTCGTTGGCGCCTGGGCGCAAGACGGTGGGCCCGGCGCCCTGATGGCTCCGCCTCGGTTCTACAAAAACTCTCAGATGCGACTCGGTGTTTTGGGCTATACCTCATTTTTCCCTTGGGTCTTCTGGGGTTTGAGACGCTCGCGGGTGCAACGCTCGGGCAAGATCTCGGGCTTTTCATCGACGATGTCGTTCTGGTCCTGGTGGGCTTTCTCTTAAGCCGGGCCATGATGAGGGTCCTTATTAGGCCAGACGACGCTCAAATGCGTCTTCTCGATCTCACCGACCCTACTGCAAGCGTGCTTGACCTTGGAGCATCGGCGCTTCTGGGCCTACTGGCCACAGATCAGTTGTTAGAGACATGGTTCATTCGAGAGGATGTTTCTCCAGAGCTTCTGGCGACGGAACAGGTCGTGCTCTGTCTCTTGATCACCTTGCCCTTGTGGGGTTTGCTGTCCGCATCGCTTTGGAATTCCACCCCAAAAGCATGGGGCTTTAGGGTGCTCAAGTGGATGCTGAGAGGGCTCACCATCGCGATCCCACTGGCCACGATCGCAGGTTATGTGGCTCTCGCGCGGCTGTTGGCGACCCATGGCGTTTGGACCTTTGGGCTCCTCTTTCTCGTTGGGGCGATGATTCGAATCGGGGAGCAGGCGATCGAGGCCGTCATGTTGCCCCACGCACGCCTAGGTCAAGGACTTCGGGGGTCCATGGGGCTGACTCAAGAAGATACGGAGATGCTGGTCTTTTGGTGGCGCGCCGTTCTTCGTTTCCTTGTCTTATTTCTCGGCTTTGGTGGCCTTCTGTTGCTCTGGAGTGTCGATCCTAAGGATCTTTTGGTCCTGGGTATGGAGTTTCTAAACGGCTTCAGAGTCGGCCAGATCAGCATCCAGCCGACGGCCATCCTCTTGGGGGTCGTCCTCTTCGCTGTCTTTTTGATGACAACGCGGCTCATTCAACGAAGCCTTGATCTTAGGATCTTCCCAAGAACTCGCTTGGATGTGGGGGCTCGCCATTCCATCCGTTCCGCGGTTGGGTATCTTGGATTTTCCTTGGCGAGCCTTCTCGGTGTTTCCGTGATGGGCATTGACTTATCGAGCCTTGCCATCATTGCCGGCGCCTTGTCGGTGGGCATCGGCTTTGGCCTTCAGAATATCGTCAACAATTTTGTCTCGGGTCTTATTCTCCTCATCGAACGACCGATCAAGACCGGCGACTGGGTGGTGGTTGGCGAATATCAGGGCTATGTTAAAAACATCAGCGTCAGGGCCACTGAAATCACGACCTTCGATCGAGCGTCTGTATTTATTCCCAATTCCAGTTTGATTTCAGGCGCGGTGCTTAATAGAACCCATACGGATCGATTAGGTCGGGTGATTTTGCCACTCAAGGTCGATCCAATCGTCGACCCCGAACGGGTCACAGGGATACTGCTCGACATGGCCGCGGCCATCCCTGAGATCAAGAAGACGCCCCCGCCTCGCGTTTTTTTCACCGCGCTGGATGAAACGATGTTGGCTCTGGAGTTAGTCGCGCTGGTCCGCGATGTGGAGAGCGTCAAAGAAGTGACGAGCCAACTCCTTCTTGAGATTCATCGGCGCTTCCAAGGAGAAGGCATCGGGTATCGAGCCGCACCCGATAAAGAGGTGGCGGTGATGTTTCAAGAGAACCAGATGATGAAGGATCTTCTTCAAAGCCTTAAGGGCTAAACCCCTCCCTTATCGGCCGATCTTTAGGCTGAAGCTTGACGGAGCTCTTTGGTTAGATGCGGCTTAATGAGGTCCAACATGGGGCCGTGCAATTTGGGGTTGGCGCAGACAATACTGCCGTTTTCGAAATAACGATCGCCCCCTTCAAGATCGCTCACCAGGCCCCCGGCTTCTTGGATCAAAAGGACGCCGGCCGCCATGTCCCATTGATTGAGTCCGATTTCCCAAAAACCATCCAGGCGGCCTGCAGCGACGTAAGCAAGATCCAACGCCGCCGATCCCGCGCGGCGAATGCCGGCGGCATCCTTCAGAAGGCTTTTCAGCATGCCGAGATAGGCATCCAGATAGCTCTGGTCTTTGAAAGGAATCCCCGTGCCGAGGAGGGCGCCGGTGAGGCCTTTCTGGGGAGTGACCCGAATTCGCCGATTGTTGAGGGTGGCGCCAGCACCACGGACGGCGGTAAAGAGCTCCTGTTTGACGGGATCATAAACCACCCCGCGTTCCACTTTACCGCGATGAAACAACGCGATGGACACCGCAAACTGCGGAAAACCGTGGAGGAAGTTGGTCGTCCCATCCAAAGGATCAATGACCCAGACAAAATCGCTGGATTCGGGGCCCTTAAAACCATGCTCCTCGCCGAGCACGGCATGACCTGGATAGGCCTTTTGAAGAATACCGGTAATCTCAAGCTCCGCTTGACGATCGACATCACTGGCGAAATCGTTGCGGCTCTTCGTGGTGATATTGAGGAGATCCACGCGATCCATGGCTCGGACGATGATGTCGCCCGCCGCACGTGCCGCCCGGACTGCCATATTGAGCATGGGGTCCATAGTCGTCTTTAATTGTCTGGTAGGGGTTCGGCGTCCAATGAAGGGCGAAGAAAAGCGCTCGACACCTTGGAACCAAACGACAAGGTTAACAGACTTCTGCTATATTTTTGAGCCTTCAGCCGACGAAGCCTCTCCCATGCGCTCTCTTTCAAACGTCAGGATCGTCATGGTCCATACGACGCACCCCGGTAATATCGGTGCGGCTGCGCGGGCGATGAAAAATATGGGACTGACCGATCTGGCGCTGGTCTCCCCA
Organism: Gammaproteobacteria bacterium; assembly: GCA_009922685.1. GTDB lineage: Bacteria > Pseudomonadota > Gammaproteobacteria > Methylococcales > Methylococcaceae > UBA6136. The sequence goes on from RFVA01000072.1 coordinate 4,489, forward strand.
AAATTCTATCCCAGCGAAGAGGCAACGGCTCGGGCCTCAGGGGCCGATGATCTTCTGCATCAGGCCACCGTCTATGAAACCCTTGAAGAGGCAATCGCCGACCGCACGCTGGTGGTCGGTGCCAGTGCCAGGCTTCGGAGTATTCCTTGGCCACAGGTGGATCCTAGGACCTGTGCAGAGCGGGTCGTTAAGGCGGGTCAGAAAACAGCGATCCTCTTTGGGCGAGAGAATTCTGGGTTGACCAATGAGGAGCTGGAGCGCTGTCATTACCTCCTCCACATCCCAACCCATAGCGAATATACCTCTTTGAATGTGGCCTCAGCGATTCAGGTTGTGGCGTATGAACTCTGTGTTGAGGCTCAGACCCCAAGGTCTCAAGAGGAGGCCAATCTGAACATTGATTTCGCGACAGGCGAACAGATGGCCTCATTCTTCAGTCATCTTGAAGCCGTCCTGACCGACAGTGGGTTTCTTCATGAGCGAAAGCATGAGGCCTCGATCATGCGCCGACTAAGACGGATCTTTAATCGCTATCAGCTTGAGGAAGGTGAACTCCATCTTCTTCGGGGGATTTTGACCAGCGTTCAGCGTCAGCATAAAAAACCCTAAGGCCTCTCTAGAAGCCGGGCTCAAGAAAATCAGGGGGTTTAGGCGCCGGTGGTTCGACATCATCAGGCTCGAGGGTGTCTTCATCGATCGGTTCAATGAATTCAACGGCCTCATCAAGTCCCGCATCAAGATCTTCAGGAACCCCTTCCTCCCTTGAGGGTGTTTGAGGGGTTTCGGAAGGTTTTTCAACCGCCTCCGGGCGGGTAGGTGTTGGGGGCAGTTCTTCGACCTGAGGGGGTATCTCCTTTTCTTCAGATGCTTTAGGGGTTTCTGTGACCGCGGGTGGCGCTGCCATGGATTCTCTAATCGCAGGCCCTAAGCCGGTTGGCCGTGGTTTTATTTGGGTGGACTCTTCCGGGGCGAGGAACGAACGGTCAAACCCCCAAAGACCCAGCCAGACGAGGGTCAAAATGAGCGTGAACCTAAGCCAAGGTCGCATGATGAGGGCTCAAAGCGTCTGGCGCCAGGTGAAGGGCCAGCCAGACCGTATGTTGGTCTTTGGCGGTCTCGATGACCCGATGCCGGATCCCTCTAGGAATCAGGAGCGCATCGCCGGTTAGGAGAGACACCTCTTCCTCCCATCCCTCAAGGTAAAGCCGAGCCGATCCCTTTAAGAGCAAGACCCACTCATCCTCGTTGCTGACGAGCCATTCCCCATGAGGGGTCTGGTGGCCGAGCGATAGAATCCGCTCCAGCCTGAGCCCGGGGCGCTCCAAAAGGGGGGTAAAGGCCTCCTCTATGAGCGTCTCTGGGAGGTTTTTGAGAAGCGATTGAGGGACGGCGCGCTCGAGCATCGTGACTCCTTTTCATCCTGGGAAAGTCCTTGATTCTTTTAACACGTTTTTTGGATCCCACAATGACCGCCTAGCCATCGGCGCCGTCAAGGCGTCCAAAAAAGCGGCTGACCATCCTGGCCTCCTGGAGGTTTATCCCCCTTTGGGAGGGCTTGGAGCATAAGGTCGAGAATGATTGGATTAACAAGCCAGAGGCTCTGTGATTTAATTCCCCCAAGAGAAACAGGGGTGCCTTCCTTCGGGATGCGCTGAGAAAGACCCTCAAACCCGATCCGGATAATGCCGGCGTGGGAAGTTTCAGGCGTTGAGGGGCCTTGCCGTTAAAGACGGGCCCAAAGCCGTCACTTTCCTCCCCGGCACCGGCCGATGACGCCCGCCGCTACATGGAGGCCCGCCCTATGCCTTTCGATGCCCGATGGATGAGGCCCTTTGAGATCGCCTTTAGAGCGACGTCTTTAAGGAGGCGGAAGCCATGACGTCTCGTTTTGCGGTCCTTGGTGCAGGTCTCATGGGGCGACTGATGGCGTTGTCACTGAAAAGGCTCGGGTATCGGGTCGATCTTTATGATCAAGGTGGTCCCGATGGAGCGTCCTCGGCGGCTTATGCCGCGGCTGCGATGCTGTCCCCGCTCGCAGAGTCGTTGGATGCCGAACCCCTGGTGGTTGCCCTTGGACAAGCGAGTCTTCGGCTCTGGCCAGAGATCATCAAGACCTTGCCGGCCCCTGTTTTTTTCCAACAGGAAGGAACGTTGGTCCTCTGGCATCCTCAAGATCGCGATCAGGCCGTGCAGTTCGATGAGCGTCTCTCAAGAGGTCAAAAGACCGGGATGTTCGATGAACCCCACCGAACGCTCAGCGCGGTGGAGATTGAAACTCTGGAGCCTCACCTCGGCAAGCGGTTTTCAAGGGCGCTTTGGCTCCCACGAGAGGGCCAGCTCGATAATCGGATGCTCCTAAAGGCGCTTTACTCTGGCCTCTTGGAGGCCGGTGTTGAAATCCATTGGGAGACCGCGATGACCCCTGCCGCAGTAACGGCCGACTGGGTGATTGATTGTCGGGGGCTTGGATCAAAAGCGGACTGGATCCAGATTCGGGGTGTTCGCGGGGAGGTCCTTCGGGTTCACTCAACAGAGGTCACCTTGACCCGGCCGATACGTCTCCTCCATCCTCGTTACCCCCTTTACATTGCGCCAAAACCGGAGGGTCACTATGTTGTGGGAGCGACCCAGATCGAAACCGAAGATACGTCACCGACCAGTGTTCGTTCGGCCCTCGAGCTCCTGTCGGCGCTCTATTCGATTCACCCCGCCTTTGGTGAGGCCCGCGTGCTTGAAATGGTCAGTCAATGCCGGCCGGCTTTACCTCATCATCTTCCCGAAATTCGCTGGGCAGGAGGGCGCGTGATCGAGATCAACGGGCTTTACCGCCATGGCTATCTCGTGGCACCTGCCGTCCTTGAAGCAGGTCTTGACCTCATTAAGAGGCTCCTTGATGCACCGATCGGAGCCGATTGGCAGAATCAACAGCCTTGGTCTCCGATTTACCATCTCAAAGAGGCGGCTTGAGCCCTATGGAGATCACCATCAACCAGACGCCCTTTAAGCTCCCACAAGGCGCCTCGATCGTCGAGGCGATCGAGGCCTTCGGGGCGGAGCCACCTTATGCCATAGCGCTCAATCTGACCTTTGTCCATCGACAGCGTTATAGTGAGACGATTCTGACCCAAGGAGATGCCCTTGAGATCGTTCAGCCAGTGGCCGGAGGCTAAACGATGAGTCTTCTAGAAAACCCGGATCCTTTGGTGCTTTATGGCACCTCTTTTCCGAGCCGATTGCTGCTTGGGACCGCCCAATATCCCTCGCCTGAGGTCCTCCGGCAGGCCGTTGAGATCTCAGGGCCCTCCTTCCTCACGGTCTCCTTGAGACGACAGGCCGCCGGGCACAATGAGATCGGAGGGCAGTCTTTTTGGGACCTGTTGTCGACGCTCAAGATACCCTTTCTCCCCAATACGGCGGGCTGTCATACGCCGGAGGAAGTCTGGACCACCGCACAAATGGCCCGCGAGGTGTTTGAAACACCCTGGATCAAACTCGAATTGATCGGTGATGACTACACCCTTCAGCCGGATACCCTTGAAATGGTTGGCGTCGCTGAGCGTTTGTTGCAGGATGGTTTCAAGGTCCTGCCTTACTGCACGGAGGATCTTGTTCTGTGTCGGCGATTGGTGGATATCGGCTGCGAGGCCATCATGCCTTGGGCAGCGCCGATTGGAACCGGACGCGGCGCCTTAAATCCCTATGCGTTGAGGCTCTTGCGTGAGCGACTTAGCGTCCCGATGTTGATCGATGCCGGTATCGGGCGGCCATCGCACGCCTGTGAGGTCATGGAATGGGGCTTTGATGGCGTCCTACTGAATACCGCGGTGGCGAAGGCGGCTGACCCGATACGACTGGCTGGTGCCTTCAAAAAGGCCATCGAGGCGGGTCGTGAGGCGTTCCTGGGTGGGACGATGACCCAGCGGGAGACGGCAGAAGCCAGTACACCGATCCTCGGTACGCCGTTCTGGCACCAGAATCCTTCTTGAGACCTCAGGGGGCCTTTCATGATGAAGACGATGGATGAAAAGGCGCTGATTGAGGCGGACACCGATCGTTTTCTTGGGCTGTCCCTTGATGTGCTTCTCGCTGGTGGGCAAAAAGAAGCCGACGAGCGTCATCTGCAGCGGGTTCTTGAAACCATCAAGACGGTTCCAGCCTATCGCACTTATCTCGAATCTCAAGGTGTTGATCCCGATTCGGTCCTGACCCTGTCAGACGCCAAAGGGCTCCCTCTCATGACCAAATCAGGCTATATCAACGCCTACCCCCTGGCGTCTCGTTGTCAGGGTGGCTCCTTGATGCTTTGTGATCGGGTGGCCGTTTCCTCAGGATCCACCGGTCAGCCGACCTTCTGGCCCCGCTCGGTTCGCCATGAGATGGAGATTGCTGCCCGCTTTGAACAGGTCTTCAGAGATAGTTTTAGGGCCCATGAAAAGAACACCCTCGCCGTCGTCTGTTTTCCCCTTGGAAATTGGGTGGGTGGGGTCTTTACCAGTTCTTGCTGCTGGCATCTGGCCCGAAAAGGGTACCCCCTCATGGTGGCCACTCCCGGAAATCAGCCGGCTGAGATCTTCAGAATCATCAAAACACTGTCTCCTGAATTTGAGCAAACGGTCCTTCTGGGTTACCCGCCCTTCGTGCGTGATGTGATTGATCAGGGTGTGAGTGCCGGCATTGACTGGGCAGCGTTTTCGGTGAAGTTCGTCTTTGCAGGCGAGGTCTTCAGTGAAGAGTGGCGCTCTCAATTGCTGTTGAAAGCCGGATCTAGTGCCCCCGCTTTTGATACGGCCTCCCTTTATGGAACCGCCGATGGCGGTGTCTTGGGCAATGAAACCCCTTATACCATCGCCGCACGACAGTTTTTGGCAGAGCATCCAGACAGGGCCCGGGCCCTTTTTGGAGAGTCTCGTCTACCCACGCTCGTTCAATATGACCCCTCCAGCCGCTATTTCGAAACGCAGGATGGAACGCTGGTTGTTTCAGGAGATAACGGCGTGCCGTTGGTCCGCTACCACATCGCCGATCGCGGGGGGCTTTTAAGCTTTGACGAGATGCAGGCATTCTTAAAGGACGCCGGGGGCTTTTCTTTCATTCGCGAGGTGTTGGGCCTTGGCGCTAAGATTCGGCCCTTGCCTCTGGTCTTCGTTTTTGGCCGAGAGGACTTCACGATCTCCTTTTATGGCGCCAACATTTATCCTGAGAATATCAGCGTGGGTCTTGAGCAGCCGGCATTGATCGACCGGGTCACCGGGAAGTTCATTCTTGAAGCCATCGAGGGCCTTGATGGCGAGCCGCGCCTTCGGATCACCGTGGAGTGTCGTCAAACCTTTGATGGAGCCGAAGGGCTCAAAGAGATCCTGCAACAAACCCTAGAGCACGAACTCGACCGACTCAACAGCGAGTTCCGCCATTATGTTCCAAAGGAACGAAAGACCCCGGAGATCGTCCTAAAGCCATTTGGTGCGCCTGATGAT
>RFVA01000073.1 GCA_009922685.1 Gammaproteobacteria bacterium
GTCAGCCTCCTTGATGCCGGCAGCAACCTCAAACGGGTGGTCGGACCAATATCGGTTCGCACCGACATCATTGCGCCCGGATCACCACTGCTGGTTTTTCCAAATCGAATAGCGCTTGATGCAGCGGGCTCAATTAAAGTGGTGGATGGACTTAACCCACCCAGCACATTCACTCAAGACCAAATTACTCTGGTGGCAAAAACTGACGCTCTATTTCATGGGAAATCTGGCCCCTATCTTTCAGCATCAGCCAGTCAACTCAGGGTGTCGGTCGGTGGAACGGAAGTGGTTACCTTACCCAAAGACATCAGTAACGTTGGTCCCGGAGGCACGATCCAAATCGTGATCCCAAAATCGGTGTTTGGTGGACAAAAAGGGAGTCTTTTAGCGACCGCTCAATTGATTGATCAGGCAGGCAATCAGGGACCCCTGGTGACGAGCACCATTGTTGTGGACATCGATAAACCGATTGTTCCTGATCTCGCCGAACCAGAGATTAAGGACGGCGGAATCACCTGCAGAGGCCTCGGGCCCATCATCAATAGTGATCATTCTTTGGTCACCATCACCGCGAAAACCGTGGTGATGGGAGATACCCTGGCGGCATCGCTTTCGGGGGTGAGCAACGTCAGTTTCGACACAAGACCGCTGGCCTTGTCAAACGACTTTACCTTGCCCGAGATCAACAGCCCCAAGCCCCCAGCTACTCCCAATGCCGTCATCAGGGCACAAACCTTTCGCGGTACTGTAGTAAGCTCAATTGTCTCCAAAGGTTTTTTCATTGACACGGTAAAACCACTTGCGCCGACGCCAACCCTCTCCTGCGCTAATACTACCCCGACTTCACCCTGCGATCTGGTCTTTAAGCTTCAAGATCAAGACGATAAAATCACCTTCACAACCGGCGGCTTAAAGTGCACCAGCAGCGGCGCCATGGCAAACTGCCTCAACGTGGCCGCCAATGAAACTCTCGACTACATCGTTGAGGACTGGGCCTGTAACCAAGTCCATTCAAGCTATACCCTGACGCCCAGTGGGGCCAGCGCGACTCGGGTCAAGTTCACAGCGACACCCACATCAATCCCATCGGGGAGCCCAGTGACTCTGAGCACGGAAGTCACCGGCGATGGCGGGCCAGGAAAAGAGCCCACCGGTCAGGTCAGTTTCACAGAAGGCGCTAATCTTTTAGGCACAGTAGTTTTAGATAATTCAAGCAGGGGTTCGGTCACTGCCATACTGACAGGCACAGGCGACCATAGCATCACCGCACGCTATGAGGGTGATAAGAATAACCAATCAAGCGTCGCTTCTGCGGTGGTGACCGTGACCCCTCAAGCTCTGTCACCCACGCAGTCCCTTCTCTCGCCATCGACGACCAGCTTGATAGAAGGAACTTCACTGATCCTCACCGGGACCGTCCAAACCGCATCCAACAATGGAATTGCTCCAAGCGGGACTCTCACCTTCAGCGAAGGGGCGACCCCACTTGGCACGAGCACACTAGACCGCAATCAAAAGGCCAACATCAGCCTAACCAATCTTAGCGCTGGAACTCATATCTTCATTGTCAGCTACAGCGGCGATAGCCTTTATTCACCCAGTCTCAGTCCCCCTGTCACCGTGACAGTCACAACCTCACGGTCAAATACTCAGACGCTACTGACCGCATCAAAATTGAATCTAGTCTCGACTGAAACCCTGACGCTTAAGGCTCAGGTGTCGCAGTCAACCCCCAACGGCCATTTACCCTCCGGTTTGGTGACCTTCCAAGGGTCTAACGGCCGCACCAATACCGCAGCCTTGGATGCTCTAGGCGAAGCCAATATTTCTGGCGTCGCCTTCACACCCGGCACCTACACGATCACCGCGAGCTATCCTGGCGACATCTATAATCAGCCAAGTACCAGTAATACGCTAACCCTGACGGTCACGAATCCTCAGACCACCTCTACCACCTCATTGACCGCCGCCCCAGCCACGGTCCAACAGGGTACGCCTGTCATCTTTACGGCCCATGTCTCCGGCAATACGGTCGTGGGCCAGTTTCCAACTGGCAACGTGAGCTTCACAGAAGGCAACATCACCCTTGCCAATGGATCACTAGATGCCAATCAAAACGCCACATTCACCACCAGCCAGTTAACCCCTGGCACTCATCTCATTACAGCGTCTTATCCTGGAGATACCTCGAATGCCGCCAGATCGTCCAACACCCCGATCACATTGACCGCCTTTGTTTCTGGATTCCAGAACACCCAAGGACCGACACCCACTGGGTCCGTCACCTTTTTTGATGGAAACACACAAATCCAGACGGTCCCACTTAACAATGGCGTTGCCTCCATACAGAAGCCCTTTTCATCCGGACGTCATACTCTGGGAGCAAGCTACACGAGCACCAATGGGTATGCTCCAAGCAGCACTCAAGGAATCATTCTGATCATTCCATAGCTGAAAACGATCAATAACGCGCGTTGAGACCTTTTCGAATGACATGATGGGTTGACCCTTCGGCGTTTACGAGAGATCGTGTCCTTGATACGATCCTAAAAGAGAATTATGAGCCTTTCTATCTATTTGCTTCGTCACGGGGAAACAACCGCCAGTGCCACCGGCGGATACTGTGGCCGCATTGATCCAGATCTGACCCCCGAGGGCCATCTGATGGCCGCTGACTTTGGTCTTGCCTACCGTGAACATCCCTTCAAAGATGTTTACGTCAGCCCTCTCTTAAGAGCCCGTCAAACGGCAACACCCTTCTGCGAGGCCGCTGGAAAATCGATGAAAATTCGTGATGGCCTTGCTGAGGTGGCATTTGGGGAATGGGAAGGAAAAGCGAGTGCTTGGGTCAAAGAGCACTACAGCGAAGACTATGCCAAGTGGTCATCGGATGCCGGTTGGAATTCACCGACGGGCGGTGAAAGAGGGATTGATGTTGCTCGTCGGGCTCTGGATGTCCTCGATGAGATCCAGCGGGAGCATGCTTCAGGTGATGTCCTGGTCGTCTCTCATAAGGCCACCATCCGCATCCTGATCTGTGCCCTCCTTGGGATAGATATCGGTGGCTATCGGGACCGTATCGGCATTCCTGTGGCCTCCCTCGCGGTGGTTGATTTCCTCGATCACGGGCCCCGCCTGAACCGACTGGGTGATCGATCCCACCTTCGCCCTGAACTAAGAAGCCGTGAGGGCACTTGATCCCCCTTCATGTAAGGCTCTGATTTGATCCCCAAATAAAGCGCACACCCGAGAGCGTCACCCCCCTCTAGAAACTACCCGTGCGCCAAATGCGGAAAACGCTTGCAATCGGGGGGGGATTACGCTCAAATGTGTCAACACTGAGAATCGTCTCAGTCCTTCCAGGTTGTTCTCTGCAACCGCATCGAAGACGCCGAATTCAAACATAACCCCCCTTCTTTCCGAACGACGGAGATAGCCGTGAGTGAACACATCCTTCAGATCAGTGATGCTGAGTTTGATGAAAAAGTACTAAAATCTGCAACACCTGTCTTGGTAGACTTTTGGGCTGAGTGGTGCGGACCTTGCAAAATGATCGCGCCGATTCTCGAAGAAATCGGGGCTGAATACCAAGGCCGATTGACCGTCGCCAAGGTCAATATTGATAATAATCCTGGCACCCCCCAACGCTATGGTGTTCGCGGCATTCCGACCTTGATTCTGTTCAAGGACGGAGAAGTCCTTGCCACCAAGGTGGGCGCTCTAGCGAAGTCGCAATTAGCGGCTTTCATCGACGCTAACCTTTAAATGACTAAAACCTGCCGGAACTTCCGGCAGGTTCTATCCCTCCCATCTTTACTGAAACCAGACCTCCCCAATTTAGTCCACTCGGTTGCCAGCCCAAAGGCTCTCATCCCGACCTGTCACTCTGGCAGGCACAACAACCGACCACTGATTGGATCCTGAATCCACCACCTCATCATTTCACTACCCTCTTGTCATCCATGAACCTGACCGACCTCAAACGCAAGCCCGTTGCTGAACTCATCGAAATCTCCGAAACCCTCGAAATCGAGGGCGTCGCCCGAACCCGAAAACAAGACCTGATCTTCTCTATCTTGAAGAAGCAGTCTAAAAGTGGTGAGGATATCTACGGAGATGGCGTTTTAGAAATCCTCTCCGATGGATATGGGTTTCTGAGATCAGCCGACAGCTCGTTTCTGGCAGGCCCTGACGATATCTATGTATCTCCCAGCCAGATTAGACGATTCAGCCTCAGAACCGGCGATACGATCTCCGGCAAGATTCGTCCCCCAAAAGAAGGTGAACGTTATTTCGCGATGCTCAAGGTGGAGCAAATCAACTACGAGCCGCCAGAAAACGCGAAGCATAAGATTCTCTTTTCGAACCTGACCCCGCTGTTTCCAAAATCACGCCTACAGCTTGAAATTGGTAATGGAACCACCGAGGATCTCACCGCCCGTGTGATGGATCTGGTGGCCCCCATTGGCAAAGGTCAACGCGGTCTCATCGTCTCGCCACCAAAAGCCGGCAAGACCATGATTCTTCAGCACATTGCGCATTCCATTGCGGAAAAATACCCTGAATGCTACCTCATCGTCCTGTTGATTGATGAGCGCCCGGAAGAAGTAACCGAAATGCAGCGGAGCGTTCGCGGCGAGGTCGTCTCGAGCACCTTCGATGAACCGCCCGCTCGCCATGTTCAGGTTGCTGAGATGATTCTCGAGAAGGCTAAACGTCTGGTGGAGCATCGCCGTGACGTGGTCATCCTTCTAGACTCCATCACCCGTCTGGCCAGAGCCTACAACACCGTGGTCCCCGCTTCTGGCAAGATCCTGACCGGTGGTGTTGATGCCAATGCCCTCGAGCGACCAAAACGATTCTTTGGCGCGGCCCGTAATATTGAAGAAGGCGGGAGCCTGACGATCATTGCAACGGCCCTGGTCGACACCGGCTCTAGAATGGATGAAGTCATCTACGAAGAATTCAAAGGAACCGGCAACAACGAGCTCCACCTTGAACGAAAGATCGCAGAAAAAAGAATTTATCCGGCCATTAACATCAATCGTTCTGGAACCCGCCGTGAAGAATACCTCGTTCCTGCGGACGAACTGCAAAAGTGCTGGATCTTAAGGAAGATTCTGCAGCCTATGGATGAAATGGCGGCCAGTGAATTCCTCCTTGGTAAGCTGAAAGACACCAAGACCAATCAGGAATTCTTTGACATGATGAAGCGCTAGATCAAAGAGCCTCAGAACCTTGCCTCTAGGCCAAGCCGCTCTCATCAAGGGGGGTTTGGCCTTCCTTAAGGGGGGGCCCTCTGGGAGTCTTAAAAAATAAGGCCCCGGGTGAGGAGCCACGAGGTAAATCGCGCCACGCTCATGGGACTCACTCACCCATCATTCTCATCATCGATGAGAGAACGACTCACATTGGCGGGAACTTCTGGATCTCTTAAGTGATCGCCCTTTATGCCTTTCCCATTGAACATGACCCTCAAGGCTCTAACCAGGTGGGGATTTCGAAGGATTGGAGCTCAGGAATCCACCTAGTTCATTCCATGCCGCGATCATCGGCCCCCTGAAGCCGTTTAGAGAAAGAAAGATTCAACCCCCCCATTCCCTACAGAAGCAGCCTGAGAAGATCGGTTCTTTCTTCGAAGTGCTCAGGAAACCGCAGCCATCAATTGATGGCTACGTCAGATTCAAAAAAAGGCGGGCGGCGCGAGGCCATCACCCACAAAGGGGGCACCCCTTTGGTTATTTCAGCTCTTTTTCAAGATAGGCCTTGAGGTCATCGCGAAGATCCTCATAGCGACTATACTGATCCGCCGAAAACACCTCTTTCAATTCCTCATCCTTGTCGCCCATCACGGATTTTCCCTTGGCCATTTTCGATAATTTATTGTCATCGCCTTTAAGAATCGGTTCCATCTTTTCAGCATACTTGAGATTAATGACCTTGATCTTTGCGAGCGCGGCCTCATCAAGGTGGAGCTTATCCTTCATAAAGGCGGTTTGAAGGTCGGCTCTTTGGGCCGGCGTGCTGTTCATCAACCCCCCCTCAGCGGAGGCGGTGCTTGCCCCAAGGGTGAGGGCGAATAGAACGAGAAGTGGGGTCAGACGCTTGATCATGATCAGTTTCCTTTAGGGGGTGGAAATAGGTTTACTTTGACGCGACGGGGACAAGGTCAATATCGGTCCGGCGGTTCTCAGCACGACCTTCGGCGGTCATGTTATCGGACTTCGGCTGATATTCGCCATGCCCTGCTGCCGTCATTCGACTCGGGTCAACCCCCTTCTTTTGGAGGTATTCAACCACCGAGGCTGCGCGGGCCGAGGAAAGCTCCCAATTGGTTTTGTACTTGCCCTTGAGATGATGCCCTACTGGAACGCTATCGGTATAACCTTCCACCTCAATCCGATGGTCGGCATCCGCATCTTTTAGGGCCGGCAGTAATTGGTCGAGCGCTTTTTTACCGCTCCCTGACAGGGCCGCCTGACCAGAGGGATAAAGAAGACTGTCTTCGATGGTGATGCGGAGTCGGTCCTTCAATTGGTGGATTTCAACCTGATCTGACTGGACTTCAGATTGCAGGGTTTCATTCAATTGATGTTCACGATCAAAAGTGGATTGCATCACACAGCCATCGAAACACAGGGCCGCCACTAAGGGGGCTAAATATTGGATCTTCATGAAGAGACTCCTTTTGTGGGGTAATAGAGACGTGACCTTTATGGTGTCGTGGGCTTCTTTGGCGCCACCCCGGTTGGTTTTGCTGCTGGACTAGGCGGCTCCCCTTCTGGCGCTGGTTCTGACTCAGTCGCCTCCGAATCCTCCGAAGGCTCCTTAGGTTCAGGCTTCGGATGCTTTTCGGCCTTGGGGACAAAAACGACCCCGTGGACGTTATATTGCACCTCGTGCATTTCCCCATCCTCTTCGAACGAGGCTTGAAAGAGCTTCACCCCATCCTTCATGAACGAAGAAAACTCCACCTGCTCAATGGTGGGGTGGGTCGTCCTGAAACTTTTAAGGACTTCCGCCGGGACTTGATAATGAGTCAGCGAACGGCCCTTGAGGGAACAGCCTGAGACACTGAGGATCAGACCCATCAAAAAAAACCGGCCCATGACTAAATAAATATTTCGCATCATGACATCTCGAACTTCAACCGTTAGATCATCCGGGAGGGGAAAGAGGACCTGCGAGGTCTAAAAGGCGCTTATAAGATGAATGTTGGATAGAAAAAAGCCCGGCAAGCCGGGCTTTTCTGATGATCAGGATCCAAGGACCAATTTCACGACACCAACAATGCCGAGAATGAAGAGCAAGGTGAATACGACCCCTGCAACCAGATAAGGGATCGCCGATCCGCCTTTAAAGTCCCTTTCCCGGTTGGCAGACGTCTGTACGCCGAAAGCAGCCGACACCACGCTACCAATGACCTGAAAGATCGAAGGTTTGTGATCGGCCATAATCGATTAGGCCTTTTCCTTCCTTTTGTTATCGAAAATCTTGTAGCCAATCGCAAGGCCGACAACGATCACCACGGTGAAGATGGAACGGAAGCTTGCGCTCCCACTGTAGATTTCCTCTTCGTCGACATTGCCCCAAAGGTTTCCACCGCCGCCTGGTTTGAGTTCTTCCCCACCGCCCATGGTCAGCATGTAGTTCCAAACGAAATTCATCGGAATGATGGTCGCGATGCTGATACCAATCGACATAATCAGGAGATCAATCGCCCGATTGATATCCGGGTTTTTAGTGAGGTTCTCGCTGATTTCAAGATCATTGAAATAGAGCTTCACAATCACATACCCTGGGGCAATGAGAACCACGGCAAGACCAAAGAGGTCTTTCACAACCAAGCCGCCACCATCTGAATAAAGGCTGAAGGCGATGATCAGGATGATGCTGAAAGCGCCAATGCCGGACCACATGAGGATGTCCGCCTTACCGAACTTGAAAAGATCTTTGATCATGGTTGCTCCTTATTGTTTTTTGAAGAAATAGAACCCTTCGAGTCCGCCTTTCAAGATGAGTTCATTTCCCTCCATCTTGTACACCGAATAATCAATCGTTCTTCCAGGGCGACCTGGGTCATCCGCTACAATCTTGCCATCGAGAATGTGGTATTTCCATTCATGACGATCTTCCGTCTTAAAGTGGCGGTTGTAGCCGCTGGTCACGATAACCCCATCGGCACGAAACTCCCAGTCCCGGTTTTCTTCCGTTTTAGGCTTCGTCAGCGAAGCGGCCACTGATTCAAGCTTCCAGTGACCAATCAGCGTGGAATTATCGGTCAGGGTCAGATCCGCCCAGGCACACGAAAAAGATCCCAATAAGAGGCAAAGTCCGAACAGGCGATCATTTATTTTTTTATTCATCGGGGTCCCCCAGCGAAGATGAGAGTTGCAGCAAGCCACTTAGAACCTAAAAAGGGATCATCGGCCTAGCCAAAACAAAAGGGATTCTTACATTTTTTAAATCGCGATAGCAAGGTAACCGATCGCCTTGAAGGCGTCGCCGATTCCTTGGGTTAGAAAGAGGGACTACAATAGACTGATTTGTGGCGCCCCATCGCCCCTCTCGTTAGACACCATGATCCAAGATTTCGCTCTTAAAACAAAGACCATTCAGTCCCTCCTCAAGGAGCGCATCCTTTTCCTTGATGGTGCCATGGGGACCATGATCCAAACCTACCAACTGGAGGAGAAAGATTATCGTGGGTCTCGTTTTGCCGATTGGCCCAGCGATCTCAAAGGAAATAATGACCTCCTTGCATTAACTCAACCTGACATCATCAGCGCCATCCAGACCGCTTACCTTGAGGCCGGGGCCGATATTCTCGAAACCAACACCTTCAATGCCAACAGCATCAGCATGGCTGATTACGGTATGGAAGAACTGGTCTACGAACTTAATGTTGCGGCGACGCAAATCGCCCGGAAGGCCTGCGATTTGATGACTGAGAAAACGCCCTCAAAACCACGCTTTGTGGCCGGCGTCCTGGGCCCTACCAGCCGAACCGCGACCCTCTCACCAGACGTTAATGATCCTGGTTTCAGAAACGTTCATTTTGATGGGCTGGTGACGACTTATCTTGAATCCATCAGGGGGCTGGTCGATGGCGGCGCCGATCTTATTCTGATCGAGACCGTGTTTGACACCCTCAATGCCAAAGCGGCCGTCTTTGCGGTTGAGACCTTTGCCGAGGCGCATGCGCTCCCTCTCCCCATCATGATCTCAGGCACCATCACCGATGCCTCAGGGCGAACGCTCTCTGGACAGACGGTGGCCGCCTTCTGGAACTCTCTCAAACATGCCCGTCCTATTTCCTTTGGCTTTAACTGTGCCCTGGGGGCGAAGCAACTCAGGCAGCATATTGAGGAACTAGCAGGGATTGCAGATACCCATGTATCCGCGCATCCCAACGCAGGCCTTCCGAACGAATTTGGCGAATATGACGAATCCCCTGAAGCGATGGCGGTGGAGCTTGAGGAATGGGCCAAGGCAGGGTTTCTTAACATTATTGGCGGCTGCTGCGGGACTCGCCCGCCCCATATCAAGGCCATTCATGATGCCCTCAAAGGGTATGCCCCGCGCCCAATCCCCAAGATCCCCCCCGCTTGCAGGTTGTCAGGCCTTGAGCCACTGAACATCACCAAGGACAGCTTGTTCGTCAATGTCGGAGAAAGAACCAATGTCACCGGATCCGCAGCCTTCAGGCGCCTGATTCGTGAAGAGCGCTACGAGGAAGCTTTAGATGTCGCTCGCCAGCAGGTTGAAAATGGCGCCCAGATCATCGACATTAATATGGACGAGGGGATG
>RFVA01000074.1 GCA_009922685.1 Gammaproteobacteria bacterium
CATGCTGTTTTTTGCTCATGGGTGTGTCTCCAGACAAGAAGGCAGTTTTCTGCCAATTGTCCATTTACACAAAAATCAGTACACCCCCGTGCTTCAGCCGCTTAAAGGTTTCTTCGATTCTCCATCGTTGATGGTACAGGTCGCCAAACAGTTCGGCAGGAAATGCGGGGGTATCGATGAGGCTCGTCATCAGCACCCTGACCGTACCGGTTGACGCGGTATGACTTATGAGGCGCACCTTGGATGGCGTGGTAGGACACCCATAATCTCGAGCATCGGCCTCATCTGGAGGGGGCAGTGTGACGATTTGTTCGAGGTGACCCGAGCGCAAGAAGTCTTGTACGCATTTAAACCCGCCGGCCTGTTTTTCGACTCTCATACAGAAGGGGATCTGCCGCTGGGTCAGTAACGCGGCCAACCACCGACACGGATAGCCCCGATCCAACAGCAAAAGATCGTGACTTGAGAGGTGATGGAGTTGTTCGAAGAGCATTTGACGTTCCCCTTCGGCTTGGCTGTGAAGGCTGGCAGACAACATGAGGTCGGTCCCTGGGAGGCAGAGGCCGAAGAGGATTTGATCGGCGTTTGCAGCTCTTGGTTGATGGCTGGCCCTGAGCCCCAATCGGATCGTTGAGGCATCGGCGGCGACGAGTCTTAACCCGCGCCATCGGTTAAGGTAACCCTCTGATTCTGCCCGGGCGATGAGCCAGTCATTGAGGGATGGAATCGCGGTTGATGCGAGTTTAACGCGAGCCTGAGCGAAGGCCTGCTCTGAGACCTGCCGCGCAAGCTGAGCTTGCTGCTGAAGGTGTGCAAAGAACTCATCCAGTTCGGTTTGAACGCTTTTTCGCATGCCTGATAGCAACACGGCCACCAGCGAGGGCAAAGGCAGTTTCCGGCGCCGTGAAAAAGCGGAGGGATGATCTTTATGACGGGCGCTTTCGAGGAATTCAGCGGAATGAAGGTGCGCGACGAAGTCTGAAAAGAGTGATTCGAGTGACATGGCCGAGAGCGAGGATAAAAAAATCCTCATTGGCCGCCGTCCTGATCGCTCCAAAACCGTCGCGATCAGGATGGCGGCCGCGCAGACGGTGTGGTATGTCAAGAACTTTCGTGCTCGGAACTAAGTTTTTTGTACAATTCCTTAACTTGGGTGGATTGGGCACGGCCCCGTTAATCTTAGACGTCGAACCGACCAAGGGGTCGCTTAATAGAAGTCCTTTTGACTGCTTACAAAGATAATGAACTTTCCTTCATTGATTTTGGCGTATTGCCTTGGTGTCACCCTCTCTTCGTTGGGCGGGTGTGCGAGTGATGTCGCGAACAGGTACTATGGGTCAGTGAAATATCCGCCAGTGGATCGAGTTAGAATGGTTGCTCAGTAGCACCATTTGCTACTGAGCACCAAACAATTGAGTTTTGATCCAAGATCAATGTGTGCATTGCCCTTTTGGGTTGGGTTACGGGCGGAAGTTTCAACATTTTGAAAAAGCTCGTCATGCCCATGAGGAAGATATGCCAATGGGCAGATGCAGCGTTTGGATTTCTGTTGTAACGGGCTGGATTCCTCAAAGTCGGTTTGAGGCAACGAGGGAGTAGCTCACAGGTGGGGCCACTTTGGATTGGTGTATTGGATAAAGCGGCTAGATTTGCAAATCATACTTAGATCGTAGAAACAGGGATGAAACTCTTAACCATTCTCTTATCACTAGCGGCCCTTGCGATATCAGCGTCCCACATGGCTCGGGGCGAACAGGTCAATATTACCCACTCTGGAGTGCCTGCATTAGGGCTGGGGGCGAGCCCTACAATTGATAGCCAATCAATGGGTTCGCTGACCTCTGGCCGTGCGGTAGTCGTTATTGAGGGGGGTGGTGCCCCACATCCATTCACTACGCCCTTTGCCGCGTGTAAAGAGGGTCGGGATACCTATATTCAGCGGATGATCGATGCAGGACTACCTGTATTTACAGCTCCCGGATTTACCAATCTCAATAAAAGCACTACGGGTAAAACTGGCTGCCCCCCACAGCCTCCGATTGAGGTCCAGTGGAACACCTCAGCCTACCCAACGCAAGCAGGTCAGTCCGTGTTGGGATTCCTCGGCTATTTGCATGAGACCTATGGCTATAGAACGTTCGATCTAGTCGGATGGAGTTTCGGTGGCGTGGTCGCTCGAGCAACAGTCGCTGCCCTAAAAAAGCCATTCCCTCTTGAAATAATGGCTCCTGGTTTTTCTTACGCACAAATTGCGGTGAATTCAGCGGTATCAATTCCTTCGATCATCACGATGAACTCCCCTCATTTGGGCTCACCGGCTTACGATATTGCATCAGATCCCACAAAGTACCTATTTCAGGTCACCAGAGACTGGGGCCGAAAATTTGCAAACAATTCCAAAGCCCTCATTCCATTTGTGCAGGATGCAAATGCGGGGGCTATCCAGGTGCTCAAAACAAGCAGTCATGCTGAAGCCTCAGCAGAAAGTTGGGATGCACAACAGGTGGGGGTCCTTGAAGGTGTCAGTCTTACCCTAATTGCAGGTGATTATTGCGGACGAAGGTGTCCCTTTTCGGTCCGTGATAAAACGGATTATCTACGGACGGATGGCACAGTTCCGGTATACAGTCAGCTAGTTTTGCCTTGCCCCACGCCGTGCCGCACCCCGCCAGGCTCTGTGTACATTCCAGACGGCCTGATACCTGCGGCGAATGTGGTGCGCAAAACGTTTGGTAGCGTTCATTCTGATTTTGATGCCAGACGACTCCATGTACCCCTAGATCTTTCTGTTACCCGGAACACAGAAACGATTGATTACATCCTTAATGATTTGCTGACAAAGTGGCAATCTGCCGGGGCACCTTTATTGCGGCGCTAGTTTGACATCCTATTGAGCCTAAATGCGGGTTCCCTCCAACTGCAACAGTAGAACTTTCACCTCACGGGTGGATGTACTCGATCACCTTACGTAAGGAGTCGTCGGGTCCTGTCTTTCCTTTCGCAGTTTTCGCATCTCACGAGAATGGATGTTGATCGCGCCGACGACATCCCCCCTATTTCTTGCGCCCAAACTTGCTAATTTTTTGTGCAAGTAGCTGGGCCTCTCGAGTTCGACAGTTGGTGACGTAACTTATTGATATTGATGATAGGGCCGCTCAAACGTGCCACCACATGGCTTAATGCTGAGCTGATGACCCCAGGTTCCGCAGTTCGTTACGCGAATAAATCGAGCTGTTCTGGGGTGGTTTTGCTGACCCCGGTGAAGGCTTTGGTGCCGACCGTGGCGCGATGCTGTTGAATCCTTCTTAGAATCTCACGCGGTGCTGGGGCTGGCCTTGCTGCCATTGGCCTTTAGTCGCATACGCATGACCCGATAGAGCACTAGCGCCATGAAGCAGATCAGTGCATGAGCGCGAAAACGTTCAGGCAATCGATGATAGACCGGGGCAATCTCAAGGTCTGACTTCAAGACGCGGAAGCCCCGCTCGATGTCAGCCAAACTCTTATAACGGTAGACGATCTCTTCAGCCTTGAAGTCCCTGACATTGGTCAGGAGGGCTAGCTTGCCATCAAAGCGTGTTAACGGCTGCGTAGAAGCGCGTCATTTTGGCTGTTTCGACGCGCTTTTTAAGGCACCTGCGGTAGCGCTGGCCTAGAACGGTTCGTCTTCGCCGATCACAACGTCCGTCTCGCTGATATTGTTCTCCCAGTAGTATTCGCGGATCCCGTCTCCGTATTTCCAACAGATCCATTCCCGGAACTCATCCACGACCTCCAGAAGGAAAGCGGCCTGTGCCGCACTGAGGAGTGACTCACTATTAAAGTTTGCATCTGGGGTTCTCATTTAGGCTCCTCCGATTTTTTCTTCCCTTTCGTTCCTCGCTCCTTGGCTTCTTTCAGCCGGTAGGACTCACCCTCGAGCTTGATCACGTCGGCATGGTGGACCAGTCTGTCGACCAGCGTGACCACACAGGCAGCATTCGGGAACACTTGGTTCCACTCAACGAACGGAAGATTCGTGGTGACGATGGTGCTTTTCTTCTCATAACGCTGGGAGATCAGGTCGAACAGGAGATCGGCATGGCGTTCGCCATAGCGGAGATAACCGACCTCATCGATGATGAGCAGCTCCGGGTGGGTGTAGTGCTTCATCTTTCGACGAAGCGCCGCATCACTTTCGGCGGCGGCCAGCTCACCGAGTGCATGCGATGCCGTCGTGAAGAGGGCGGTGGTGCCCCTTATCACCGCTTGATGAGCCAGATTTTGGGCGATCATGGTTTTACCTACCCCGTTCGGGCCGATCAGGATGATGTTGCTGTGATCCTGCATGAACTCAAGACTCATGAGGGACTCGATCGCTTCACGATCGCAGGTCTTAGGCCAGGACCAGTCGAAGTTGCAAAGGGGTTTAAACCGTCCGATTCGGGCCGCTCTCAGGCGTCGCTCATGGCTTCGCTGTTGGCGGATCGCTTCTTCCCACTCAATGAGCTGCCCCACCCAGGCCTGACCACCGGCTTCGTCCCAATGGGCCAGTAATCCGTAAAGTTGCAACGCACGAGCGCGCCGCTTAAAGTCATCATTCGTCGTCATCTTGATCTCCCATCAGTACGTCGTAATTGCCAAGGGCGTGGGGCGTCACCGTCACGTCTTTTTCCCGGGCTTTGCTGGAGAGGGTCATGGCAATCCGTGGGGGTTGCCTCCGTTTTTCACGCAGACGATCTAGGATCAGCCGTAGATCCGGTACCGTTGGGTTTTCACGATGGAGCGCTTCTTCCATGGCGATATTCATCTCCTCACGGGTATATCGCTGTCTCAGGTCGCTGAGCTCACGCAACACACGGTTCATGGAAGAGCCATTTTTGGCCGCGGCCTCGAGGAAGGCCCTGCCGCGTGGAAGGGACTGGATTAACTCATCGACGGTGCGATGCTGACAGGCCTGCTGCTTGAGCTCGACCAGTCGATCGATGTGTTCGAGGATTTCGACCTGATCTTCCTTGTCATAACTTCGGGGATGATCGGCCAGTACGGTATGGCCATCCAGGATTCGGACACGGTCTGGCGTTGCCAACACCGAGACCATCCGCCGGACATGGGTATGCGGAATGCTGTAGTCATTCAGGTCGAAGCGGACGTAGGGGGTTTTTCCTGACCGCAGTTCCTTGCGCTCTTCGGTCGGGAAGTGATCGTTGGGCCGTTCGATGAGTTTGGACTTCTCTGCATGGAAGGCATCGCGGACCGACAGGGTGCGATCCTCCGGACATTTCCTTGCCGCGGCCGTTTCCTGAGCCCACTGATAGGCCTTGGCATTGAGGTCATGAAGATCGGCATAGGTCAGCCCTGCAAAGAAGTTGTCTCGGACATACCGAATGGCTCGCTCCACACGGCCCTTCTCATTGCCACGCGCAATCGCCACCGGGCGGGCCTCGTAGCGGTAATGGCCTGAGAAGGCCAGCAGTGTGGGGTGGAAACGGATCGTAGAACCGATCCGCTCCAGTACGGCACTCTTGAGATTGTCATAGAGCAACACTCTGGGTACACCACCGAAGGCCTCAAAGGCGCCCACATGACCCCGAAGGAAGTTTTCCATGCGAGCGTCGAGAAAGAACCTCAGATAGATCATGCGAGAGTAGGACAACACCATCACGAAGGCCATCAGAGGCCTTCTGGCCTTACCGATCTGGAGATAGCCGAAGTGCCCCCAGTCCACCTGAGCCTGTTCTCCTGGCAAGGTTCGAAGCCGGAGATAGGCTTCGGCCGGTTTGACTGGACGATGAAGGGCAAGGCGATGACGGAAGTGGTGCGAGGATCCGTCATACCCTCGCTCCTTGACCATCTCATACAGACGACTGGCCGTGAGCGTTGGATATTGCTCCAGCGTTTTGAGAATAAAAGGCACGAACGGGTCGATCTTCGAGACCCTTGGTCTTTCGATCGGCATGCCCCCAGAGTCCGCGACCACGCGCTGAACCGTTGAGTGGTGGATGCCCAGTTGTCGTGCAATGGTTCCAGCGGGCCATTTCTCTGCATGGAATAGCCTGAGGATCTGCGCGTCCCTATGGGGGTTGTTGCTCACGATGAGATCTCCTTGTGTTGCTGAGAGCGACACCCGAACCCCGACGTTTGATGAAGTTCCGACGAAGCCAGTCAGAACAGGGCTTGCGACAGAAGTGGCAGCGGTAATCCATACGGGTCACCACCACTGTGATCCCCTTGGGCGGGAGGGTGTCCACCCGGAGTAGAACACCCACCTCACTGGGCGGTGAACCTTGATGCGTCACTTTTTGTTTTTCCCGCGCTCGATACTCCCGCATCCTGTCGGCGTGTTTGATTCGGCCTTGTCGAGTTTGCTGATAGCGTCGGCCAGCCTGACGGACAGACTCTCGGCGGGACTGTTTTGAACAGGAAGAGCTGCAGTGGGTCTGGCCTCGATCACAGCACGAGGCTGGACAGGAAAGACCTGCTCGTGGGATAGTGACCCTGCGTCACTTCCTTGAAGTGGGGTGTTGGCTCGTCGCTGTTGTAACCTGCAAGTTCTTGGCAGCGACGGGCCGGTTTCAATCGGCAGTCCACCTTCTACCCGAGGGCCTCGTGACTGTCACCCCCGCTCAATCTCCTTCCCCTTAAAACTAAAAAAGGCCCCACTAGGGACCTCTGTGCTTTTGCGCGTCTAACCGCCAGAATGACGCGCTTTTCAACAGCCAACTACAAACCTTCTGAAAAGCATCAGAAAGATCTTTTTGGCGGGCCTTTTTAGCGTGCTACAACCGGAATTCAGATTTGAGATGTAACCCGTTGAGATCTATAGCGGGTTGGTGAGAGCGAGACCAATTGAAATGCAGTCGATACGCTGCTTGTAATCCGCGGGTCGAGGGTTCGAATCCTTTCGCCAGCTCCATCTTTTAAAGGCCTATCCAACAGGCAGAACCGTACTTTGGATCAGTTGTAGGATGCCTTGGCCACTGAGTTAGGGCTTCTTTTCTCTTATCAATCATTCCCCTCACCCCGCTCACTGACAGTCTTCAAAACTTTAGGATTTTGTACGGCGGTCCTCAGGGCACTGCTTCCTTGCTTCAGCCTAAGCGCGGTTTTTTGGGATCTTCATCCCACTCTTCCGGTTCGATTACGCCCATCTTACGTTACCCGTGGTGGGCGAATAATGAGGGGAACATCAATAGGATTGCCAAGGTCCTACTGATGTTGTATCTAGTGAAGCACTTCCCACAGGTTACTGGAATCTACTTATGAAAAAACGACTAATGGCCCTCGCTGGTGCGCTCACATTTTTCTTGGGCAGCACTTCCTCCTTTGCTTTTGATCCCACTGAGCCACCCGTTACTTTTAGAACCTCAGCAAATGGGCTGTCGTTATCCAAGGCCCAAAGAAACGGCCAGTGGGTGTGCATCGTGGGTCTGCCACTAAACGTAACACTCTATGACGCAAAGACGCCTTGGGTCACGGGCCTTGATGTCAACACCTCATTGATTCCCTACGTCTCAGGGAATGTGAGCAATGGGAAATCGATTTTTAAGACCACCCGGTCTAAAACGGAGCGTCACTTTAAAGGGAATGGTTTACCCAATCACAAGACCGGTATTTACCCGGTACAAGAGGGCACTCCGGCCTATTCATGGTATGCAGCAGCCCCTGCCGATGGCTATTCAAGTGCAGCAGCGATTCCGATTGCGGCCTATGATCTCGACATCACAGTCCCACGAAATCCTAGTTTTTCTGAACAACCTTACTGCATTAACTCACTGGTTACGGGGGTTGTCACTCAGACGGGCTCTGTGTGGCACGCGAATCTTGCTTATGGCACTTACTGGGTCGATCCTATCGCGGCGTTACCGATCGATGAGTGCTGGGGACACCCCTACAACAAGGAATACCACTATCATGGTTACGCTTGGAAATGTATCCCGAACAAAGGTCGCCCTAACACTCACTCACCGCTCTATGGTTATGCGATGGATGGTTTTGGCATCTATGGCCCCCGCGGTGACAATGGCGATCTTCTTACTAATAACGACCTCGATGAGTGCCATGGGCATACCGGTCGTATTAAATGGGATGGAAAGTGGACGACCATGTACCACTACCACGTCAACAGCGAATACCCCTATGGACCTGGCTGCTACCGCGGTAAGCCGGCTACTTTCGATGCGTTGACGCCACATACGCACGGTTACTCAGCGGCAAGGGCCGCGATGTTTCCTCCACGAGATCCACAGGGCGGAACGCCACATTGATGGATCAATGATCTATGCTTGAGAAAAACGGGGACTAAAGTCCCCGTTATCGTTTGGCGGTGAATCAACAGACGAGAAAAGACTGCCAAGATCTCAACCCTCCATCGATCCTACAAGCCCCCCCCTCAATCTTTTGTTTCTATCCCTTAGCTTGGAAATCTGGGCTCATCGTGGGCTGGGCTTGGAGGCTAAGGATGATGGGTGACTTCAAGTGGCCGTTATCTTCTTGGGGCTTCTCAGCCCAACTGCTTTTCACTCAATGCAATTTTTTGAGATGTGTCGAGGGGGTCGGGACGCTTTGCCTATCGGAAGTTCATTAGAGATGCAGAAAAAATTCAAAAAACGCTGCTGGGTCGAGGACTGTCGGTTGAACTTCGTACTACAGGCAGAGACTATAGGGGGAGGAAGATATTGAAAGTGATGAATTTTTGAAATAGCTAACCCATTGATTTGAGACTTTTCTTTTCCCACCGTTTCGGATGACACCATGAATAAATTAGTTATTCTTTTGATGGTTTTAATCGCTCAGGGTATTTCGCCATCCTTTGGTGCTGACTACGCTGTCAACAACATCAAGAACCTTAAGCGAATTCTGGCTGAGAACGGAATCAAGAAGGATTTGACCTACTCCAATCCGTTGACCCAGAGTACACGGTACGCCCCCTATTGGGAAATCCTCTATCCGGACCCCTCAGCCGGGATCTTTTATGACTACGTGAGTGTGGACAACGCCGTACAGTCCACGGCGGGCGCCGATTATTATCTTGATAAAGAAGGTCCCATCGCCCTTAACGATAAGCGGGCCTTCATGTTTGACCTTAGCATTATCGAAAATTCGAGCATTCCTCCCACCGAACAGTTTCCAGAATACAAGTACCTGAGCTTCAAAAACCCGCTCTACAAAAACGATGGATCTGGCACTATCCCTGATGCCAGTGGCAACTATCCAACGCTCAATCTTAAGGGAAAGCTCAAAAAGGTCACCACGCTTTCGATGTCCCAATCAGGAAAGCCCTACACAGAGACTCAGGTCGATCGGACCAGCGCCTTCGTTTACTACCCAAGAACCACAATGTATCTATTGATGGATACAGTGAATCGAAAAGTGTATGCCATGCAGACATCCTCAACCCAGAAGCAGACGGGAGATGATTTCTATGAAACCAATCTCGTCAACATCAAGCAACGACT
>RFVA01000075.1 GCA_009922685.1 Gammaproteobacteria bacterium
CGCTCCAGCATCTCAAACCAAGCCATCATGTGGTGTCCAAAGGTGACCGGCTGAGCGACCTGGAGATGGGTAAAGCCGGGCATGATCGTGTCTGCCTCCCGTTCGGCCAAATCCATCAAGGCCCCCTGCAGCCGACGGATCAGGTTGGCAATGACATCGATCTCATCTCGAAGGTAAAGCCTGATATCGGTGGCCACCTGATCATTCCTTGAACGACCGGTGTGGAGCTTCTTGCCGACATCCCCAATACGCTGCGTCAGGCGAGCCTCAATATTCATATGGACGTCTTCAAGCTCGACAGACCAAATGAATGTGCGCTCGCGAATCTCCTCGGCGATCGTATTCAAGCCCTCAAGGATGGCGTCCCGCTCGGCATTCGTCAGCACCCCAATGCTCGCCAGCATGGTCGCATGGGCCTTTGAACCCAGAATGTCGTGCTGACCCAATCGCTGGTCAAAATCAATCGATGCGGTAAAGGCCTCGACGAAGGCATCGGTGGCCTCGGTGAATCGACCGGCCCACGGTTTGGGTTCGCTGCTCATTGATCTCCCGACAGAAAGGTTCTAAGGTGCATTATAGCGCGATCAACCACACCATTCCTGAGGATTTTAGCTTGAGGGTCTAGAAGGCCCTCGTGGTATGACCTTTAAGATCATGGCTAGAGGGTGATGTAACGATGGATGATTCCTAAGGCTTCTCACGTTTGATAGGATCGCCACAAAAAGTCGGTATCTTAACGATGACTCAACCCACTCAACTTCCTGCCTGGCGCGCCCTCGAAAAACACCGACAGGAGATGGCCGGGGTTCACATGCGGGACCTTTTTGCCGCCGATCTGCAGCGCTTTGAGCGCTTCTCACTGACGTTCAACGATATCCTGTTCGATTTCTCCAAGAACCGGATCACCGAAAAAACGCTCAGCCTCCTCGAGCAGCTGGCCGAAGAGTGCAAGTTGTCAGCAAAAATAGAAGCGATGTTTCGTGGCGCCCGCATCAATGTCACCGAAAACCGCGCCGTTTTGCATATCGCCCTTAGGAACCGCAGCAACCGTCCGATCCTCTTGGATGGCGATGACGTGATGCCGGATGTCAATCGGGTTCTCGGCATGATGCGACGCTTTACCGAAGCCGTTCGCTCGGGTCGTTGGAAGGGGTGCACCGGACGCTCCATCACCGATGTGGTCAACATCGGCATCGGCGGCTCCGATCTTGGCTCCCGAATGGTCGTCCAGGCCCTCTCCCCCTACGTAGACCCTTCGCTGCGGGTGCACTTCATTTCGAACGTTGATGAAGCCGATCTGGTGCAGACCCTTTTTGGTCTTGACCCTGAAACGACGCTCTTTTGCATCGCCTCAAAAACGTTCACGACCCTCGAGACCATGGCGAATGCCAAGTCGGCCCGCGAGTGGCTCCTCCATCAAGTGAAAGACCCCGGCGCCGTCGCCAAACATTTCGTGGCCATTTCGACGAACTCCGAAAAGGTTGCGGAATTTGGCATTGATACCGCCAACATGTTCGAATTTTGGGATTGGGTCGGCGGCCGCTACTCGATTTGGGCGGCGATCGGGCTGCCGATCGCTCTGGCGGTCGGGATGGACCGTTTTGAGGCCATGCTCGAAGGGGCCCACCGCATCGACGAACATTTCAGGACGGCCCCCTTTCACCGCAACATTCCGGTCATTATGGGCTTACTGGGCATCTGGTATGACAACTTTTTTGCGGCCGATGCCTACGCGATTCTTCCTTACGATCAATATCTCGAGCATCTGCCGGATTACCTCCAGCAAGGGGATATGGAAAGTAACGGTAAAACGGTTGACCTCGAGGGCCACCCGGTGAATTACAGCACGGGGCCAATCATCTTCGGTCAGCCGGGCACCAATGGTCAGCATGCCTTTTATCAGTTAATGCACCAAGGCAGCGCGCTGATCCCCTGCGATTTTATCGCCGCGGCCCAGAGCCATCACAATCTTGGCGAGCACCACGAACTCCTCATTTCGAATTTTATTGCCCAAACCGAAGCCCTGATGCTCGGCAAGACCTTCGAGGAAGCCAAGTTGGAACTCGAAAAGGAGGGCGTGACTGGCGAGCGCCTTCAGGAACTCGCGGCCGCTAAGACTTTCAGGGGCAATCGACCATCGAACTCCATTCTCTACCGCAAACTAACGCCCGAGACCCTTGGAAGCCTCATCGCCCTTTACGAACACAAGATTTTTATCCAAGGCGCCATCTGGAACATCAATTCCTTTGATCAAATGGGCGTTGAACTTGGGAAACAGCTGGCCAAAAAGATTCTCAACGACCTGCGCGGCATGGATCAAGTCCACTCCCATGACAGCTCCACGAATGCCCTGATCAATCGCTACAAGGCTCTTCGCACATGAATACATCTCGTCAACTTCACATCCTCGGTAGCGCCGATGATCTAGCCCGAGAGGCCGCGGCACGAATTATCAACCTTGGCACCCAAGCCATCACCGAACGTGGGCGGTTTTCTCTGGTCCTTTCAGGCGGCAGCACCCCGAGAAGACTTTATCAGCTGCTAACCCAGCCCCCTTACCGGCAAAGCCTTGACTGGTCGAAGGTCCATCTTTTCTTTGCCGACGAACGTTATGTTCCCTTTGATGACCCCGACAGTACCGTGCGACTCGTTCGAGAGACGCTCTTGGCGGGCATACCCCTCCCAGCCGAGCAGTTTCATACTATGCCGACCCAAGACCCTGATCCCGAGGTTTCTGCCCTCGCCTATGAAAAAACCCTAGAGCTGTTCTTTCAAGGGAAGCCCTATGACTTTGACCTTGTCCTCCTTGGGATGGGACCCGATGGCCACACCGCCTCTCTTTTTCCTGGCTTTAAAGACTCCCCTCTCTCGGTGTTCGCCGTCCAACATTCGCCCAAACCTCCCCCCACTCGATTGACCTTGAGCCTTGATACCTTGAGACAAGCTCGGTCGATCCTCTTTATGGTCACCGGTGCCGACAAGGCCTTGATCCTTAAAGATCTATTCCATCAGGACATGCAAAGCCCAAGCGCGCTCCCTGCGGCCAGAGTCCATGATCGAGAGGGGCAATCGGTCTGGCTGGTGGACCGAGAAGCGGGTAGCCAGATCCACGATTTCATTGCAGAAGAGGCCTCTTAAGCGAGAAGGCTTTTCCCCAAGGCCCCGAATCCATTATCCTTGCACGTTTTTAAACCAACCTCTGACGACTACACCATGAGCAAGCCCAAGAAAGTTGCACTCCTGACCGCAGGCGGTCTGGCCCCCTGTCTCAGCTCCGCTGTTGGCGGCCTCATTGAGCGCTACACCGAAATTGACCCCACCATTGAAATCATTGCCTACCGCGGCGGCTATAAGGGTTTGCTCCTCGGAGACTCCTACAACATCACGCCGGAGATCCGCGAGAAGGCGCCACTTCTTCATCGCTTTGGCGGTTCACCCATCGGGAACAGTCGGGTGAAACTCACCAATGTGAAAGATTGTGTCAAGCGCGGCCTAGTGGCTGAAGGACAGGATCCTCAAAAAATTGCGGCGGATCAGTTGGTCAAAGATGGCGTTGACATCCTCCACACCATTGGGGGTGATGACACCAACACCGCCGCTGCGGATCTTGCCGCCTTTTTGGCTAAGAACGACTACGGGCTCACCGTAATCGGTCTACCCAAGACCGTAGACAACGATGTGTTTCCGATCCGACAGTCGCTCGGGGCCTGGACCGCAGCCGAACAGGGCGCGCGCTATTTCCGCAACGTCGTTGCCGAAACCGGAGCCAACCCCAGAATGCTGATCGTCCACGAAGTCATGGGCCGCAACTGCGGCTGGCTGACGGCCGCGACGGCGCTTGAATACCGCAAACTTCTCGATCGGGAGGAATGGGTTCCACAGATCGGTCTCGCGCGCGAGGCCTATGACGTCGCGGCGGTTTTCGTCCCTGAAATGGAGGTGAACATCGCCGATGAAGCAAAGCGTCTCCGGAGCCTGATGGATCAACATGATGCGGTCAACATCTTCATTTCAGAAGGTGCAGGCGTCGATGCCATCGTGGCAGAAATGCAGGCCAAGGGTCAGGAAATTCCCCGCGATGCGTTTGGTCACATCAAGCTCGACGCGATCAATCCCGGCAAGTGGTTTGGTGAGCAGTTTGCTGAAATGCTCGGCGCTGAAAAAGTTCTGGTGCAAAAATCAGGCTATTTTGCCCGTGCAGCAGCCGCCAATTCAGACGATCTTCGCTTGATCAAATCCTGTACCGACCTTGCCGTTGAGTGCGCCTTCAAGAGGGAATCTGGAGTGATCGGACATGACGAGGACAACGGTAACGTCCTTCGTGCCATTGAGTTCCCAAGAATCAAAGGGGGCAAGCCTTTTGATATTGATACGCCATGGTTTGTCGACGTCCTCAAGTCGATCGGTCAACCCAAAGGCAAGAAGGTCGACGTCAGCCACTAAAAGCCCATTTCGGGATTTAAAAAAGGCCGGCCTCGCCGGCCTTTTTTTCATCTCCCCGGTCAGCCCATCCGACACGCACGCCCTAAAAATCCTCCAATCCAAAGGATTTAAGGGGTGATTCAATGGGAAAACATAGAAGCGAACGCGCAAACTTGACATAATTCGTCCCCCAGATCTTTTTAAGGGCCCAAGGATTGAGCGTTTTCAGCGGCAAGAAAATTCTTCTCGGCGTCAGCGGTGGCATTGCCGCCTATAAGGCTGCCGAGTTGGTCCGTCTAATGGTCACTGAAGGTGCGATCGTCCGGGTTGTGATGACCGAGGCGGCTACCCAATTCATCACCCCTTTGACCCTTGAAGCCCTTTCAGGGTCTAAGGTTCATCGCCACCTTTTCGATCCTTTAGAAGAGTCTGCGATGAATCATATTGATCTTGCCCGTTGGGCGGATCTCATCCTGATTGCCCCAGCCTCGGCAGATCTCCTAGCACGGCTCAGGGGCGGCCATGCGGACGACCTTTTGACCACCTTATGCCTGGCTACAAACGCCCCCCTTTGGGTGGCGCCCGCCATGAATCGGGTGATGTGGGAACATCCCGCAACAAAGGAGAACATCGACACCCTAAGGTCTCGTGGGATTCATCTCTTAGGGCCCGATCAAGGGATACAGGCCTGTGGAGAGTCTGGACCTGGACGTCTCCTTGAACCCGGCCTGATCCTTAAAGCGCTTGAACAAGCCTTTGGAGCAGGGCCTTGGGCAGGTCTTCGACTCCTGATCAGCGCAGGTCCTACCCGGGAGCCCATTGACCCGGTGCGTTATCTCTCCAATCGGAGCTCCGGCAAGATGGGCTATGCGCTAGCCGAAGCCGCTCAACAACAGGGCGCCGTCGTCACGTTGATCTCAGGCCCAACCGCACTAAGCCCCCCTAAGGTCGATCACTTTATCGAGGTAGAGACGGCCAAGGACATGCTCGAAGCGGTCCTCCACCACGCGTCATCCGCCGATATGTTCATTGGCAGTGCCGCCGTCGCCGATTACGCCCCCAACATGGCGCCTCAAAAAATCAAGAAGGAAACGTCTACCCTGACGCTCGAACTCTATAAGACCGTTGACATTATTGGTCAGGTTTCATCCCTCGATGATCGTCCTTTTACCGTCGGATTTGCTGCCGAAACCGAGAACCTTGAGGCGCATGCCCGATTGAAACTCAAGCATAAGGCACTCGATTTGATCGCCGCCAACCACGTCGGCGATCATCAGGGTTTTGAGGTTGATGACAATGAGCTCATGGTTTTTTGGGAGGGCGGACAGCGCTTCTTGCCGAGGGCCCATAAGACTCAGCTTGCCGCAGAATTATTGACCCTTATTCTGGAACGTTACCATGCATCCCATTCAACTTAAGATCCTTGATCCAAGGCTCGGATCAGACTTTCCCCTCCCGGATTACGCGACGGAGGGATCTGCAGGTCTTGATCTTCGCGCCTGCCTTGAAGAACCGCTCACCCTCGCTCCTGGGGACACGCATCTGATTCCGACCGGTCTTGCCATCCACATCGGTGATCACGACATGGCCGCTGTGATCCTTCCACGGTCTGGGCTCGGTCACAAGCATGGCATCGTCCTTGGCAATCTGGTCGGCCTGATTGACTCTGATTATCAGGGTCAAATCTTTGTTTCTTGCTGGAACCGAGGCCATGAAACTTTCACCATTGCCGTCGGCGACCGCATCGCCCAAATGGTTTTTATCCCCATCGTCAAGGTGCAGTTCGAGCGGGTTTCAGACTTCACCGAAAGCGATCGCGGCGATGGCGGTTTTGGCCATACTGGCCGTCAATAATTGTCATTGTCTCCTTTAAAGGATGTCCCTCAGCCCGTGAAAACTCAAGCCCTCCTCGAAACCGAATCAGCCGCTGAAGTCGCTCATGTCCTGATTGAAGCGCTTCCTTATATCCGCCGCTTCAAGGGCAAGACCTTGGTCGTCAAATACGGCGGCAACGCCATGACCGAAGAGCATTTAAAGCACAGTTTCGCTCGTGACATCGTCTTATTGAAACTGGTGGGTATTAATCCTGTGGTTGTTCATGGGGGAGGCCCCCAGATCGGTCGTCTCCTGGAGCGGCTGGGGAAAACCAGCCAGTTCATCCAAGGGATGCGGGTCACTGATGCCGAGACCATGGACGTGGTTGAAATGGTGCTCGGGGGTCTCGTTAACAAAGAAATCGTCAACCTCATCAACCAGCACGGCGGGGCAGCGGTCGGCCTCACCGGCAAAGATGGCGACCTCGTCCGTGCCGAAAAGATTTCAGTGACCCAACGCTCTCCAGATAGTGACGAACCCGAGGTTCTCGACCTAGGGCACGTCGGCCGGGTGAGGAGCATTGATCCTTCGATCGTTAATACGCTGGTCGCCAGTGATTTCATCCCGGTGATTGCACCGATTGGTGTCGGCGAAGATGGCTTTTCCTACAACATCAATGCAGACCTTGTTGCCGGCAAAATGGCAGAGGTCCTGAACGCCGAAAAACTGTTATTACTGACCAACACACAAGGCATCCTCGACAAAGAAGGCACCTTACTCACCGGGCTCTCGCTGGCGGAGGTGGATGAATTAATCGAGGATGGCACTATCAGCGGCGGCATGATTCCAAAGGTCGGCTGCGCCACCGACGCCCTTCGGGGAGGCGTCAAAAGCGTCCATATCATCGATGGTCGCGTGGAACATGCTGTGCTGTTGGAACTCCTGACCGACCGCGGCATTGGCACTCTTCTGATGCCTTCAAAGATCGGAAGCGTCTCGGCCTGGATCTAAAGAACCCCCAACGCTCAGATCCAGGACGACAGCCATGCCATAGGGCGACTCGCGGGAAACCCATAGGTCCATGGCGAAAAATAACCAAAGCCAGCGAGTGCAAAGAGGGCGATCCCGAAGGTGACGCGGCGATAGCCCGGCAGGCGCTCTGCGAGATAAACCAACAGCAAGATGGCGAAGACCAGCGCCGATAAATAGTGATAGATGAACATCACCCGCCCGATCCCCATAAAGGGCAAAAGATTCATCAACCATCCAAGGAGAAGAAGACGGCCGGTGGCGTCGAGATATCGCAGCCTCAGCCAAAGGGTGGTCTGCAACAGCGTCAACACCGCGATCGTCGACCCCCACCAGATGAACGGGTTGCCGAAAAGAGAGATGCGTTCGAGGGGGCCACCCTGCCACATAAAAATCGGTCTGAACATCAAAGGCCAGGTATACCAGGCCGAGCTATAAGGGTGACCTGTCGTCATCCTGGCATTCGCCCTGAACATTTCCTGATTAAGCTCAACAAATTTTTCGAAGAAATGCGGCCTTTGGAGTTCTCCTCGATCAAGGGCATAACGACTCCCCTCCAGTGTCGCCTGAAACGCCGGCGTCATGAAGTCATCACCCGGCCCCGAATGGGTCAACAGCGCGAAGTGGATCCAAAATTGAAGGGTATAGATCAACAGGGGAATGATCCCCAGAGCCAGAATACCCTTGGCGATCAATAAGGGGCTTAAAGACTCTCGCTGAGTCCATAATCTTGAAAGTTCAAGCAGGGTGATAAGCCCCAAGAATGCTAATCCGGTCCACTTGATACTGACCGCGAGGCCCGCAAATACCCCTGGGATCAAAAGCCCGAAAACCAACCCGGTTTTAGACCAACGCTGATAGGACCACAACGCAGCAAAGCCAAAAAAAAGCAAAAAAGGGTCGAGGAGAATGAGCCTTGAGATACCGATGAACGCCCCATCGATAGCGATTAGAAATCCCGCGAGAGCGGCCATTGTTTGGCGGTAACCCAGATCCAAGGCCAAGCCGTAGACGATGAGGGGAAGCATCGCGCCCATGAAGGCCGGCAGTCCCCTCAAGATCAAAGCCCACGCGCCGTTATAAGGCGCCGATAATTCAAAGATAAAGGCGGGGGTGAATCCCCAAAGATAGGCCCAACCCGCATAAATCAATTTGCCAAGAGGGGGGTGGACATCAAAATAATAACTCCCGGTGAAGTAACTACTGAAGTAGCGCCCCCAATGGAGTTCATCAAAGATGACTGTGGCGGGAGTCCCTAAGCCCCAGAATCGGCTGGCGAGCCCCACCGTCAGCAGAACCAACGGCCAGAAAGCCCCAATGTTGGAACGTCTAAAGCGCGCTAGTGTCTCTTGCAGCCCCACATATTCACCGCTTTTTTTCAACCCTTAGGCCTGACCGGCGACACGGTATTCCTCAATCGCCTGGAGCTCACGGTGCATTCCTGTCGCCTCGAGATAAGCCATGATATGGCCCAGTCCAACAATGCTCGTCACCCGAAGATCGAAGCTCTTGGCCACTTCCTCAACCGCAGTTCGATCGCCTTGCCCTTTTTCCTCCCGGTCCAACGCAATCAAGACACCGCATGGATGAGCGCCCGCCGCGCGGATGATATCGACCGATTCGCGCACCGAGGTTCCTGCCGTAATGACGTCATCGAGGATCAAGACTTCACCCTTGAGGGGGGCCCCGACGATCATCCCGCCCTCCCCATGGTCCTTGGCTTCTTTTCGGTTGAAGGCGAAGGGGGTGGGCTCTTGGGTCTTTCGCGCAAGGGCAATCGAGGTGGCGCACGCCAGAGGGATTCCCTTGTAGGCTGGACCATAAAGCACATCGGGTTTTTGCCCTGACGCGATCAGGGCTTCGGCATAGAATTCACCGAGTCGTCCAAGCCGTTCACCGGTATCGAACAGCCCCGTATTGAAAAAATAAGGGCTTCGGCGACCTGATTTTAGAACAAAGTCACCAAATCGAAGGACGCCAGCCTCGATGGCATAGCGAATAAAATCATGCTGATAAGGACGCATCGCGGGCT
>RFVA01000076.1 GCA_009922685.1 Gammaproteobacteria bacterium
GAAAGACGTTTCTCAGATCAACGGCACACTGAGGGTCACGCCGGATGGCGGCCACGCCAATTTTTACCTCCTCAATCCCAATGGTGTCCTCTTCGGTAAGGGCGCCTCCATTGATGTCCCCGGTGACTTTCATGTCACCACCGCCCACTTCATTAAATTTCAGGACGGTGCAAAGTACGGTAGTGATCCCGTTCATAGTCGTCTCACCAGCGCGGCCCCCGCCTCATTTGGATTTACTAGTGGCACCAAAGCGAACAACATCCTGTTGGGTGGCAAAGGAGCGATTGTCGTCGATGGCGCAAATCTTGATGCCACATCCAGCCAAAAATCGATTGATCTGGTGGCCAACAAAATCACTATTGAGAATGGTGCAAAGATTTCAAGTCAGTCTAGTGGAGGCCCCAAGGATGCGGGCGATATCAGGCTGGTTGCCGCCAAAGGCGATACCAACGTCACTCTAAAGCGAGATGCTTTCGGTAATCTTGAACTCCCGAAGTTCGCACCCACCACAATGAATGCTGGAAAGGTTCTGATCGACGGGAAAGATAAAGACGGGAACATTACGACCGTGGTGACCCGTGGGGATGGCGGGGGACGTGTTGCTGCCTGGGGCGGTGAGGTTCAGGTCAGCAATGGCGGAAAGATCAATATCCAACAGACTGGTTCCACAGATCCTTATAAGACCAGCGGGGCAATCATCCATGCTTCAAATTTAAGAATGGAAAATGGCGGCGTAATCGAAACGGACGGTGACTCTAGCGCCTCAGGAAAGGGTGCCAACATATCAATTCATTCGGGCGGCGCTGTCAATGTTCTATCAGACTCGAAAATACTTACAGTAAGTCCTGCCAAGTCTGTCGCCGGCGATATTCTGGTTCGATCAACGGGGGCCATCAATGTGAATGGTCAAAACGGTAAGGGTATTGATATCGGCACTGGAGTTAATTTACCTGATACCGAAATACAATCTGGCGGATCGGCGCGGCTATCCTCTAATGATTATATAAATATAAATAAGGCATTCCTGATTGGTGGGAATGTAAATATTGAATCAGGCTCAATATTATTGAGTCATGACGCTGGAATCTACGGATTAACGTTAAGATTGTTGGCTGAAGATATGGCATTGAAATCTTCAACTATACAGGCAATCGCCAGTAACAATAGAGCTGCCTCAGTAAGCATTAAAACGAACTTTATTGAATTGGGAGGGGGAGAGCCTGGGCTTTCACCATCTAGCATATCAGCCATTCTTGGAACCAGGCCAAGAGTAGATCTCATGACACGCGATGGGTTAGTCTTAAAGAGCGGATCTGACATTTTCTCTTATACTTCTGAGTCGAAGGGTGGAGAAATAAATATTATTGATGGTGGCGACTTATTGATTATTGGAGATAATGATTCTAATAGCATGATTCAAACTTTTAATCCAAAAGGGTCGAGTGGTATTAGTTACCCTGGGGGAGAAATCAATGTGAAAGCGCAGTATATTTACCTTGATAGGGGGTCTATTGTTGCAAGTACCGATGGAAAGGGGGGGTCTGTTAAATTAAATATAGAGGATATTTTTACTAAATCAAACATTCTAAATGGAAAGCTATTCGTCAGCGATGGTAATATACCAAAATACACGAAGGGCGGGAAGGGTCAATATAGTAAGGGAGGAAACTATATTGTAATTGAGAATGACGGAGGGGACTCTGATGTTGCTATCAGTGGCTCTCTCCTTAACCTTAATGGGGCTATGGCGAACCTAGGCACGCCATCATTCGAATCCGATGCACTCTCCAATAGCTGCGATGTGATCGATAAAGGTAGCCTCATGTCGGGAGGCAAGGGTGGCAAGGGTCTCGATGCCATGGACCGCATGATCTTTGGTGAATGAGGTTGAGGCAGCCAAAGGGGCCGGCCAATTTGAAGCCAAAGAAAACGGGGACCGAAGCCCCCGTCGAGATGATCATCTCGTGTAGCGTTACCGCTGTTTCGTTCTCCAGCCATAAAAGCCCACTGCCAGAATCATTATTAACATCATTGTGATCTTCGCCCATTCAGAAAGGGTTGGGATTGGGGCGGGGGATGGGGTTGGTGTCGTGGCGGGACTTGAAGGGCCTAACGAAATGCAAAAAATCATCGACGCTGAGAAAAGCGACCTCTTTGACGTTCTGGCGCATGTAGCCTATGCGATGGAGCCAATGACACGGGAAGAACGGGCGGACCGGGCTATGGCCCTGATTACAGAGAACTTCAATTCAAAGCAGAAGGTATTCCTCGACTTTGTCCTGTCGCACTATGTGGCGTTGGGTGTAGAAGAACTGGATCAGGCCAAACTGAAGCCGCTATTGAAACTGAAATATCACGATTCGATTCCGGATGCTGTAGCTGATTTAGGAAGGCCGGATGAGATCGGAAAGGTGTTCAGCGGGTTTCAGCGGTATTTGTATGCAGAGCCTGGTGCTTAGAGGAATTTGAGCTAGAGGATTGGCTAGCAATCCTTGTGAGGGGACACAAAATAAAAAGGCCGTGTATGGGGCCACGGCCTTGAGACCTAAGTCTCTGTTTTAAATGGTCGGGGTGACAGGATTCGAACCTGCGACCCCCTGCACCCCATGCAGGTGCGCTACCAGGCTGCGCCACACCCCGAAAAGTCAATTCAAAGATTTTGTCGGAATTCAATCCGTCCATCATTCGATGATCTAATAGAACGTGATTATCCCACGGCCCTGGACTTTTGCCTAGAGATAGGGCTTTTCGGTGCGTTACTTATCTATGGCCGTGACCGCCAAATCCCCCACGGCCAGAAAAGCCAGCACGGCCATTGCCATGCCATCCGGGGCCGCCCCATCCGCGACCTGCCCAGCCTGCGCCGCCCCAATGGCGATACCCCCAAGGATTTCCACCGTACCAGTGATGGGCATAATAAGGCCTGCCGTAGTAACCAAAGCCATAGCCGTAACCATAACCGAAGCCATAGTAAGGAACGGCATACGGGAAGCCACTGTAACCAAAACCGCCGTATGGGTAGCCATAGTAGCCGTAGTAGTAGGGTGGGGGAGGTCCGTAGCCGTAGCCATAAATGGGCCTCTGGCCATAAGTTGCGCATCCTGAAATTATCAGGATGACAGAGAAAGCGAAGGATCTTATTAAGGCATTTTTCATGGTTTTTTTCGCGTTGAGAGCTCCAGAATCGGACTATTTTTCAAATACCCTCATTCATCGCCATGATCCCCAGCATAAAATGTTCCAGGGTGTCAGTCTTGGTATAGGGCCGTTATCCTTATTGTTTTTTGGTTTATTTGAACCCTCTTCAGGCAACCTGCTGGTTTTTCTCACGGCACCGATGATCTTGGGGTATTTGCTTCGACAAATTGCTGGTAGCGTGTTTCGGCCTCTTCACGGGTGATTTCGCCCTTGTCTTCTTGGTTGGCCAATTGAATCGCGAACTGACCTAGGGTCTGACGCTCCTTTACTGTTCCTGGATCAGCTTGGTTGAGAATCGCGTCGGTGGATTCCACCATGCAACGGACCAGTTCGGCCCTTCGGCCTTGAATATCCGGGGTCTTTGATAGGCATTGGGCTTGCTGCGCGGCGATCTGCTGCTGGACTTCAGGTGAGATGGTGGGATGACCGTCACTGGATGGTTGGGTTTGCGGCGTGGGTGGGGTGGCCGGAGGAATGCCGCTGGGGTTCTCAGGCTTTGGCTTGGGAGGGCCCATTTCTGTTTGGGGCGTTTGTCCGATAGGCTGTTGTTGAGGGGGGGGTATGGTTGGCGACGGCGTCCCGACTGGAAAATAGTTGTAGCACCCCTGCAGTGATAACAGTGCAAAAGCTAGCGGCGCTAAAGTGATTTTTTTCATAAGTTGTCCTATCGGCTACCTGGCGGTTACTGGGGAATTTTAACCCGCGCGGTCGGTTCAAGGTCTGAAGATTTATTTAACGAGGATGCCCCTTAAAAGGTGTCCGTTTGGCAGAGATGGCATGGTGTCTAAAACGCTGATTCAACTTTTTCCGCTGCCAGGAGGCGAAGTCTCATTAAATGGGCTCTATCTAAAAGAAGCCCTTTTCCGGCGGGGAACCGTTGAGAACCCCTTTGTCTACGGTAATTTCTTGACGAGCCTTGATGGACGAATTGCTCTTGAAGACGAACAAGGGGTTGCCTATACCCCCTCCTCGCTCACAACGCCGGATGATTTTCGTTTGTTTTTGGAGCTTCAGGCGCAAGCGGATTGCCTGATCACCCATGGTGGGTATTTGAGGGCACTGGAAGCCCGACGTCTTGGGAATATTCTCCAGGTCGGTCACCATGAGTGTGGGATTGATCTTCTGGGGTGGCGTCGCCAGCAAGGACTCTTGCCTCAGCCAGCTGTTGTTATCGCAAGTGCGAGCCTCGATTTTCCCCTGCCTGAAAGCCTCAAGGCCCACGATCAAAAAGTTTATATTGCAACTGGAGCCGATGCGCCTCAAGACCGAGTAACTTTCTGGCGTCAGCAGGGTATGGAGGTGTTAGTCGTTGGCCGAGGGGCGCTGGTGGATGGCGATCTATTGACTCGGGCGCTCGGAGATAGGGGCTATCGAACCCTTTATCTGATCGCTGGTCCCCAGATGTTGGAGACCATGGCACGCGAATCCTGTCTCTCTGTTTTGTTTCAAACGATGACCCATCAATTAATGGGGGGTGAGGTCTTCAGGACCTTAGTGCCGGGCCCTATCCTCGGCCCCTTTGGCCATTTGAAGCTGGTGACGCTCTATTACGATCCGGCGGGTTCTAATGGGGCCGGCCAGTGGTTTTCTCAATTTCAAGCAATGAATAATCCCTCTTCGGCTGGAGCCTCTTCATGAACCTTTCATCCAATGCCAAAGTGGCCCTCATTACAGGAGCCGCCCGAAGAGTGGGGGCTGAGATCGCGGAAGTGCTGCATGGCTGTGGCTACAATATCCTATTGCATTTCCATCGATCCAGGGACGATGCGGAAGCACTGGCGAACCGACTCAACGCTTTACGGCCGCGTTCCGTTCACTTGGTGGAGGCAGACCTCCTCGATGTGACAACCATGGCCCGTTGGCTTCCAGAGGCGGTTGCGGTTTGGGGACGACTTGATGCGCTTATTAATAATGCATCAGCCTTTTATCCCTCGCCAATCGGCAGCGTGACGCTTCCAATTTGGGAAGAGCTTATGGGCAGCAATCTCAAAGCGCCCTTTTTTCTTTCGCAAGCGGCTTCTCCTCATCTCGCAGTTGTTCAGGGATCCATCGTTAATCTCGGTGACATATACGCCGCCCGCCCCCTGAAGAACTATCCGGTCTATTGCATGGCCAAGGCGGGCTTGATTGCCATGAACAGCGCACTCGCGATCGAATTGGCCCCTTCGGTTCGGGTCAATGCGGTCTCTCCCGGGGCCGTGTTGTGGCCGATTGAGAATCCAGATCCCGAGGGACGAAAAAAAATCCTTGAGCACATTCCTCTGGGTCGTTCGGGGAGCCCCCTCGACATTGCACGGGCGGTCCGCTTTTTTCTTGAGGATGCGCCTTATGTAACCGGTCAAACGCTGTCGATCGATGGCGGGAGAAGTCTTTTTATCTGACTTTAGGGGCTTAAATCGCCATCAAGTCGGCTTTGTTGGAGACCTTCTTTATCAAAATGAGCCCAAAGATCCTTGTAGGTTTTCCCTGAAATGGGATGCCGGCCCTCGGGCGCTATCTCGGCCAGTGGTTCAAGGACAAAAGCGTACCGATCAATCTCTGGTCTGGGTAATTCCAGTTCTTTGCTCTTCAAGATGGTGTCGCCATAAAGGATCAGGTCGACATCCAGTGTTCTTGAAGAAAACTTCTGGCTGTGGCGAGTTCGCCCATGCTTTTCCTCGATGTTCCTCAGGATCTTTGCGATCTCGAGGGGCGGGCGTTCGGATTCGAAGCGGGCGACCAGATTGATAAAGGCCGGTCCCTCAAAACCAATCGCCGCCGTTCTAAAATAGCTCGATAGCTTGAGGGGTCCGAAGGTGCTCATCAGGTCCTTTAGGGCACTGAGGATATGGGTTTCGGGGGAGATGTTGCTCCCGATGCTCAGGAAAATTTCAGGCATCCGCTTATCTAGAGCCGCGTTCAATCTGAATGCCGACGTCGCTGGCACCACTGATGGCGCCCTTTTTGTTGAGCGTTAGTCGAACCCAGGGCACGTTAAATTCATCCATCAAAATGCCGGTTATTTGTTCGGCAAGCGTCTCGACCAAAAAAAAGTTGCTGTCTTCAACGAAGGTGATGATTCGTTTCGAGACCGCTTTGTAGTCGAGAGTGTAAACAATATCATCGGTGGCTGCTGCCTTACGAATGTCGGTGCCCATCTCAAGATCAATCAAGACGGTTTGCCGAATGTTTCGTTCCCAATCGTAGATGCCGATAACCGTCTCGATGCTCAGTCCTTTTAGAAAAATAATATCCATGACGCTTTCTTTACTGTGAGGTTTCAAAGGTCTTGGTAACATATCCTGATTCCTTCTGACAACTCTGGACTCTTCCATGTCGAGCTTCCTCTGGTCCCTGATCCCCCTAGCCTATCTAATGGGCTCTCTGTCTACGGCCGTGATCGTGAGTAAACTGTTTGGCTTGCCGGACCCACGACAGGAAGGCTCCAAGAACCCTGGGGCCACCAATGTCCTTCGTCTTGGCGGTAAAAAAGCGGCGGCAATTACCTTGATCGGGGACGCGCTCAAGGGGCTCATTCCAGTGCTGATTGCTCGACATTTTGAGTTGCCTGTTGAGATCTTAGCTGCGGTGGGGCTTGCCGCTTTCCTTGGGCATCTCTTTCCTGTTTTCTTCGGATTCAGGGGCGGGAAAGGGGTGGCTACGGCGCTGGGTGTATTGAGTGGGTTCTCAATCTGGGTGGGGCTTGCCGTTTTGGCGACCTGGCTATTGATGGCATTTCTCTTTCGAATTTCATCGTTGGCAGCCCTCCTGGCGGCAGCTCTATCGCCCCTTTATCTTTGGTTGATTCTTCATTCCGGGGTCTTGGCCGGCGCAGCTCTCGCCATGGCGCTTTTACTCATTTCGCGTCACCGAGGCAATATTGAGCGCCTTCTCAAGGGCGAGGAAAGTCGAATCGGTTCAAAGAAGAGATCAGAGTCCTCTGGGGGTTGAGAGGGCTTTGAGTTCTGAGAGGGGCCACCGCGGCCGAACGTTGAACTCTAGATTATTCCGTTCGCGGGCCTCAAGCCGCCTGAGGCCCGCGAAGGCAATCATGGCTCCATTGTCGCCACAGAATTCAAGTCGCGGAAAGAACACCTCACAGCCGACTTTCTGAGTCATGAGCCGGAGCTTTTCTCTCATCAGGTGATTGGCGCTAACCCCGCCGGCAACGACCAAGCGTTTTAGCCCGGTTTCCTCTAGTGCCCTTCGGGTTTTGATGATCAGGGTATCGACGACGGCTTGTTGAAAGCCTGCAGCGACATCGTGTCGGTCCTTGGGGGTCTTC
Organism: Gammaproteobacteria bacterium; assembly: GCA_009922685.1. Lineage (GTDB taxonomy): Bacteria > Pseudomonadota > Gammaproteobacteria > Methylococcales > Methylococcaceae > UBA6136. The sequence continues at coordinate 7,463 of RFVA01000076.1, forward strand.
GCCGTTGACTCGTAGGTGGTTAGGGTGTGTGTCTTGAGCCCACTAAAACTGAAATCAAGCCCTGGACGATCGGTCATAGGTCTTGGAAAGCGGAAGCGGTTGGCATCTCCTTCTTGGGCCCATCGGGCGATTTCAGGTCCGCCGGGATAGCCAAGACCGAGCATTTTAGCGGTCTTGTCGAAGGCCTCACCGGCGGCGTCATCAATCGATTCTCCGAGAATCTCGTAATGGCCCATCTCATAGACGTAAACCAGCTGAGTGTGGCCCCCTGAGACTAATAGGGCCAGAAAAGGAAAGTCGGGTGGGTTCTCTTCAAGCAAAGGGGCCATCAGGTGACCCTCCATGTGGTGGATGCCGATAGCGGGTATCTTGAGGCTGAAGGCGAGGCTCATCGCATAGGAGGCGCCCGCCATTAAAGCGCCCATCAGGCCAGGACCCTGGGTGTAGGCGATCCCCGAAAGATCGCTCAGAGCAAGATGCGATGCCTTCAGTACGGACTGGGTCAAGGGGATCAGTCGTTGGATATGGTCTCTTGAGGCCAGCTCCGGAACAACGCCGCCATAATCGGCGTGGAGATCGATTTGACTATGGATTTGGTGCGCCAGTAAGCCTTTGTGGCTGTCAAAAAGGGCGATGCCAGTTTCGTCGCAAGAGCTTTCTATGCCGAGTACGATCACGAGTACTTTTGCCTTCTGTCGTTAAGTGGGTATAATTATGGGCTTTTATTCGGTCCGGGTCCGCCCGGCTTTATAACGCATTGAATTGCTTGGGAAACTCGGAAAGCTTACATGCCCTCAATTAAAATTAGAGAAAACGAACCCTTTGAAATTGCCATTCGCCGTTTCAAGCGCGCCTGTGAAAAGGCGGGCACTCTCTCAGAGGTTCGTCGCCGTGAATTCTACGAAAAGCCGACTGAAGAGCGTAAGCGCAAAGCGGCTGCGGCGGTCAAGCGGCATTTAAAGAAGCTGTCCCGCGAGCGCTTTGCGCTGCAGAATCTTCGGAAGGGTCGTCCTCAGACCGAGCGTTGATCGGCGTGAGCGAGCTGAAGGCCCGCCTGCAAAGCGATATGAAGTCGGCCATGAAGGCCGGCGAAAAGGATCGACTGGGGGTAATTCGTCTTATGATGGCTTCGGTGAAGCAGCGGGAAGTTGATGAGCGCATAGAGCTCGAGGATGACCAGATCATTGCGGTCCTCGATCGCAT